>NZ_VIOG01000010.1:0-110452 GCF_009708045.1 Corynebacterium hiratae
CGGACGTTGAAAGGGATGGAAGCGATGCATTCATTACGGAAAGGTCAGGGCACGATGTTTGCTTATGGGCACCCCAATCCGGACGCGGTGATCGTCAACCGGGTCTTCGAGACGGCCTGAGAACGCCGGCACGCAGCGGCCATCAGGAAATGAGAAACTGGGTCGTCTCGGCTCTCCGCCCAACTTTGCAACAGCACCCGTGTCCGTATGCAGACATCAGGTGTGCTCCTTGGATTTGAAAGGGAGCCGGGCATGACAAATAGCCGCCCGGCTAAAGGACCGGAGCGGTTTTTAACCTACGGGGTAGGAAACCGCCTTAGCGGTTGGTGCGCAACCGCAAGAAAGCGGTACCTGAAATCAACATGGGTCTAATTATATCCCACATTCACGGCAGATAAGGGCCAGAAACTTGTGAATTTTTAGCCCTTATCTACGGTGAATGACAGTGACAGGTGTGCGAGACCTAGTTCCGACATCAGCAGTCGTCCATAGGTTGAGACACACTTCTGAAACTGCTCCTGAAAGCGCTAGAAGCAGCACAGCTGGGCCTCACACGGGCCTATTTCCAGCAGCCGTCACTTCGGTGCGGAAAAGTCGCAGAGGATCGATGTCTCAAGACACCGCCTTTCGCCGTGCCTGGGCAGTTGTGGCTTCAGTGCTTTCTACCGGATTGATGTGCTGAGACTTTGCTTTGCGCTTAGGCAGCCACGAGGGCTAGCTGGGCGAACGCGTGAGCTCCTTGATGTAGCAGAACATGCGGTAATCTTGCCCGCTCTCGTGATGAGAGAATCCGCGCCTTTCATAGAAGCGGCGGGCATCAACATCCACTTCGTCAACGTTGATCTGGATTTCGGTGACGTGTGCCTCGGACAGTGCGGCCTCCACTAGGTCCATGATGGCAGTGCCTATCCCCTGTCCTCGGCGTTCGGAGCAAACGTAAAGCTCTTCAAGCATCGCGATGGGCCCCGCGTAGTATGGACTAGGTCGAAGTGTCAAGAAAGCGAAGCCCACGGGGTGCTCGCCACTATCTGCGATGCAGACAACGACATCGTCGCGTCGAAGAAGGCGCTCGAAACGCTCGGCAAGAACATCGATCGTCGGGCACGGGGTATCGAATTCCGCGTTGAAATCTCTGAGCATCACGGCCACATCATGAGCACGTTCGTGCGCAGCCCTACTCAGGTCGATCCCTTCGGCCCGAATCATCCTTTGAGCCTGTTTCTCCAACGAACTAGCACTAGCTGGGACCGTAATGTTGAAGCCAACACCGAAGCGGTCGACCACCATGCCGAAGTAGTCGCCCCACGGCGCCTTGGCGAAAGGCATGGACGCATCGCCGCCGTCGGCTAGCGCAGCGTAGATCTTTTCAGCTTCTTCCACGGAATCAAACTCGACGGTGAATCCGATATCTCCTGGTGTGAGGCGATCACGAGAGTTCTGCAAATCGTCACCTCCACCAAGAGTAAAAGGACCGCGAAGAGTGCCGTGAGCGATGGCGTCACGTGGCGGATCGAAGGGGAACTCAACTCCACTATCTAGCTGCTCGCCATACGTCAGAATCTCGAGATCACCACCGAAAACCGAATAATAATAGTCGAATACGTCGCGGGCGTTACCTGGGAAAGATATATACGGTGTGGTGTTAACTGCCATGCCGCGATGATAACCCATTGTTTGTCCTATTTTTCGCTCCGGTTGCGGGCGCGCTGTAAGGCGGTATGGTTTTGGGTGTCCGCAGCGCGCTTCCCCCGGCGCATAGTCGGACGGAAGGAAAATAAAAAGCCACGACTCCCGCACCCCCGTAGGTGGCTTCTCCCCTAGTGCTTCCAACGACGAGAAGCACTAGGGGAGTTTCCTTTAGCGCGTAGCTTCCAGCCGTTCTTTGAGACTGGTGGCTAAGTCTGTAAGTTCATCTGGATTATCTGCGGGCCATTGTTGAGACAAATTCCTCTGTGCTACACGCACGAACTTAGCGAGTATGCCAGCGTCGCGGGCCAGTGGGGAAGTGGCAGGCAACTCCGCTTGTATTACCTGTAGGTGTTTGGCGGCGTCTAGCGCGTACTCGTAATCTCCAGCACCCTCGTGGGCTTTGATGAATAGGGCGCACAGGTGCGCGTCCCGAGCTTCATAAACAATGTCGGTCACCGCTTCACGTCACTATTCATCCCCCAACTACACGGCCAAACAATTTTGTCTCCGTTAGTTTTTGTTGCTTTTAACTTTCCCCAACCTGAACCAATTACATTGACAATGGGAGTCCAAAAAGCCAGAGCAATAATCCAGCCCCCCACCGTTTTTATGCCCAAATCGCTAAGACTTATAGGGGTCAAAGCTTCGATGAACAGCACGATAGCCAAAAGCACCCAAGCAAAAAACGTGGTTCTCTCTAGGGAATAATCGTCCGGATTATCGGTCACTTGATACCCACATTTAGAAGCTCTCCGCATCCAACAAGATCTAGTCAGAAACACAGCGAAACCGACTAAGGCAAGAAGTGCCGCGAAACCACTACCGAATTGTTCAGCACTTCCCGCAGGGGACGCAAACATGTGGCATACCTCTATAACAAAGATGAAGAAACCACACAGAGCGACAAGACGATTAATGCAAGAGTAGTTCCTTGCCCGTCCCGTCAACGGCGCTTCCGTCTGACCTTTTTCGACAACCTCGGGGCCGCTTTCCAGCTCAGTTAATGGAAGTCCATCTGAGTCCAATGCTTCCACTGCCTTAGAAAGTGCCTCGTTTGTAATTGCCGCTACTTTTGCTAGATACTCGCTAAATGTACGAATGACCCCCTCGGCATCATTTCGCTCGGTCGCGAAATCGACAACAAAAAGGAAATCACCGTACCATTCATCAGATACTGCTTCTTTAATCTTGTCGAAGCTTTCCCTGACTGAAGGATCACATACAAATGGATCCGCTTTTGCCAACTCCGACTTCACTCGAAAACGGTATTTCTGCACAAGCGTCTTAGAAATTTCCGAAAAGTCTTCTTCAGAAGATACGAGCTTGTCTACTTCATGCGGCTTACTTATAAGCTGCATTTCTTCTAGCGTTTCCCCTAGGACAGATCTAACGGCCTCCATTTGCCGAATGCGCTTCTTCTCTAACTTACTATCGGCGAGAGATTTTTCCTTTTGCTTGTCAACTTTCCGGTTTCTAACGTAATTGAAAAGTATTGTCGCAAAAGACCCGACGACCGCCCCAGATCCACTCCACGCTAAAAAATCAATCATTCCATCTCCGTAGGTAATATTAGTTATATAGAGTACACCCATCTGTACGCGCTGACCTGCGGCGTTGTGGGTTGTGCCGAGCGTGCTGCCGGAGTCCCTTTCAGTGTCCCTGGGGTAGGAGCGGCCGCATGAAGGTGCGCTCGTACCGCAGGACGCACTCGGACTCGTCTCGAATCCGGTCAGCGGCGATGAAGTCCGAGTGGGTGCCGAACAAGGTGCGGTACTGCTCGTAGGCAGCCAGGCTGGGGAAGCTGAACAGGGATTCCGCACGGTCACTCACACCTTCCGCGGGTAGGTAGTACCCGTGGTGGGTGCCGCCGTGTTCGTCGACATGCCGCATCCAAGCGCGGGCGAACTGTTCAAAGGCTGCGATCTGGTCGGGGTCGATGGTGTAGTGGACGACACAGGTGATCACATCCACAACGCTAGGCCCACAGGCGCTCATTGGGGAGCCTTTGTCTGTGCGCCTCGTGGTGCAGCACACCAATCTGCCTGGTTTACCTGCGGAAATGCGTCAGTTCGCCAAGTTGGCGCCGAGTTCAACGGTGAGAACTCCGACGGCGATGAGGAGGATGCCGAGGGCCATGGTTCGGGTGAGGGGTTCGTGGAAGATGACCCGGGCGAGGATCGCGGTGAGAGCTACGCCGGATGCTGCCCAGATGCCGTAGGCGACGCCAAGGGCCATGCCGTCGGCCAAGGCGAGACTTAAGGCGACGAACGCCACGAGATACCCCGCGATGACGCCGATGAACCATTTCTTCACCCGGCCACCGTCGGAGGCTCGTAGCGACATGGTCGCGACGACTTCGGACAAGATGGCGCCTGCGAGGAAGATCCATCTCATGAGTTGACTCCTGCTTCCTGGGCTGCGGTTTGCTGAGCTTTCTGGGAGCCGAGTTCGACGGTGAGGACACCGCTGATGATCGCAACCATTCCAAGACCCATCACAGCGGTCAGAGGTTCACCGAAAATCGCGGCGGATAGCACGGCGGCGAGCACGACCCCGCTGGCTCCCCAGATGCCATAGGCGACGCCGATCTGCATTCCTTCGCGCAGGCAGAAGGTGAGGAAGACGAAAGTGCCGATGTATCCGGCAGCAACCACGATGTACCAGGATGGGTGATTGAGCGCCGCCTTGAGAGACAGCGTCGCCGCCACTTCGGTAGTGATGGCGCCAGCGAGCAGGAACCACTGCTTCATGGGGTTGTTCCTTCGATCAGGGAGCGAATGCTGGAGACGACGGCTTCGAGATCCGCGCCGTGGAGGGTGGACACACCTGTGGCCTGGGCGCCCCAGAGTCCGTCGGCGGCGAGTCGGGCGGTGGTCAGCCTGGCTCGGGTGGCGGCGTCGAGATCGTCCGGGAGTTCGAGCCAGCGGCCCATCCGCGTAGTCCACGGTTCGGTGAGTTCGGGCCGATACGTCGCTTGGCCCCAGATGATGAACTCGGCGCGCTTGGCGGCCCCGTGGGCGGCGACGTGAACGTAGCTCAGGAGCCGCTCGGTGGCGTTGGCGTTCTCGAGGGGCTTGCCAAGGGTGGCAGTCATGTCGTTCTCGACGTTGGCCGCAGCGTGGTCGACGATCGCGGCGAGCAGTACGTCGCGGTTGCGGAAGTGATATAGCAATCCCGGTTTGGTGAGCCCGGCCTCGTGGGCCACTGCGTCAAGGGTAATGTCGCCACCCTCCGCTGCGTTCATGACGCGGAGGGCAGCTTCCAGGATCTCGGAGCGCTGACTGGTTCGCATATAGCTAACTTTACCATTTGGTAGGTTAAGCCTTCAACTGCGGGCGCTGGTAGGGGCACCTGGGGTACACCCTATTGTTACGCCGGTATGCGGCAGAATGTTTCCTGTAAAATAGGGCCGTTCCTAGCATTGTTTTACACGTGTCTAGCGGGGTCTAGGTCTTATGTCTACAGAAAAGTGGTGAGTGTGATGTTGCCGTCGGATTGACACGAATCAAGGCCATCTTCGATGATGAGCACGGGCTTTATGGTGCTAAACGCATCGCTGCAAGCCTCAACGACGATACGGACTTTCCTCCGATCAATCACAAGAAGGTCGCACGCATCATGAAATCCATGGGCCTGAAAGGCTTTACTAAACGTGTGATGTCTAGCGACTTTTTGGACACGGAGTCCAGGATGTTTTTGGACGGGATGTCTAGTGGCTTTTTGGACGTTTGCGGCGGTGGAATAGCCGGATGGCTATTCCATTGCATAAGCGTAGAAAGGTCGCAGATTTCGATCCCGTTCGTGACGGCAAGACGGTCACACTGAGGTTACCCTCGTTTAGTGGACACCCTATTTGTACGGATCTTGTGTCCGTAAGAGAGGATGTTCATTGTGAGTCAACAGCGCAAGAAGTACACGCCTGAGTACCGGCGTGAGGCCGCGAACCTGGTAATCGAGTCAGAGCGCCCGATTGCCCATGTGGCTAAAGAGATTGGTGTTTCCGCCGGGCTTTTAGGCCGGTGGGTCAAACTCGAGCGTGAACGCCGAGGAGCCTCAGATGGGATGAGCGAGGCTGACCTCCGAGCTGAGAATGCTCGTCTGCGCCGTGAGTTGGCTGAAGCAAAGATGGATAACGAGTTTTTGTCAAAAGCGACAGCCTTCTTCGCCGCGAAGCAACGCGAGCAGAAAAGTTCGAACTAATGCAGCAGGAGAAGGCAAACTACAGCATCAAACGCATGGCACGGCTATTAAAAGTGTCTCGGTCTGGATACTACAAATGGGCCCATGTGCAGCAGAAACGACTATCCGGAAAGGATGATCGGGCAGCATTTTACGATGATGTTGACCGAAAGATTCATCAGATTTGGAAAGACTCCGATGAGGTTTATGGTGCTCCGCGGATCACCGCAGAGCTTGCCGAGCGCTACCGCATTTCGCTTAACCGTAAGACTGTGGCGAAGCGGATGCGCATGATGGGCATTGAAGGGATTTCACCGCGTGCCTTTGTCCCGGTGACAACCATTCAAGCCAAGCGTAAATCCACGCTTCCTGACCTGGTTAAACGCATGTTTGATACTGGTGAGCTCAACCGGGTGTGGATGTCGGATATTACCTACTTGCGCACCGGTGAGGGCTGGTTGTACTTATGTGCAGTCCGCGATGGCCATTCCCGCAGAGTATTGGGCTGGGCTATGGATAGCGTGCAAGATACATCCCTGGTCGAACGGGCCCTGCGGATGGCGCATACGCTGCGCGGTGATGTTCCTGATGGGCTGGTGTTTCACGCTGACCGCGGAACGCAATTTACCAGTGAGAAGCTCTGGGAGGTGTGCCGCAGCCTAGGCATTGCTCAGTCTGTGGGGCGTACTGGCGTGTGCTTCGATAACGCGATGGCTGAGTCGTTCTGGTCGACGCTTAAAACCGAATTCTATGACCGTAAGCGTTGGCCTACCCGTGATGCCGCGCGTAAGGCTGTTGCCTACTGGATTGAAGTCGTCTACAACCGCCGGCGCCGGCACTCCGCACTCGGGATGGTCAGCCCCGTCGACTTCGAGAACCACGCCGGCTCAATTATCAGCAGAAAAGAAATAGCTGCCTAACCACTGGGTAGCTCCGCTACGTGTCCACAATTTGCGGGCAACCCCAACACAGTTTTGCAAAGAATTAGGGATCTCGCGGCAGACGTACCACAACATCAAACACCGGATAGCGCAGAAGGGGCGCGCAGGTATTGTGCCGGATTCGACTGCCCCGAAGAATCCGATTAAGAAGTTTGACGAGGCCGATAAAATCGCAGTCGTCCACGCCAGACAACAGTTAATGGAGCAAGGCTTGGATTATGGGCCTTGGTCGATCTACTACTTTTTGTTCGACACTGTAGGCGCAGATTACACCCCATCGCGTTCTACAATCGCCTCGTGGCTGCATGAACTGGGGTTTGTTGATGCCAATGCCCGCAAACGGCCACGCAGCTCCTATAAGCGCTTCGCCCGTGATCGCGTCGGTGAACTCTGGCAAATCGATGGACTGGTCTATCGCCTCTTTGACCATGCCCACACACATGTCACGATTTACCAGATTATCGATGATGCCAGCAGATTCGATGTCGGAACCACAGCGTTCGCCCTGCCAGAAAACGGTACTGACGCACGCGCCGTACTGGCCGCAGCGTTCGCTGCCTACGGCAAACCTCAAGAAATCCTTTCCGACAATGGCGATGCGTTCGCCACCTACCACCGTGGCTTTCTCTCTGCTACTGAAACCTGGCTCGCCAGCCAAGGTGTTCTTGCTATTGCTGGTTTCGCCCTGACAACCCAGGGAAAAGACGAGCGCTCTCACCGCACGTTGACCCAGTTCCTCGATGCACGCCACCCAGTCAGCCTTGCTGAGGTCAACACATATCTGGCTGAATACCGCCAGGTCTACAACGAACGACGACGGCACCAATCACTGCTTATCGGCAAAATGCACATCACCCCACGCCAAGCTTTCGATACCTTCCCCAAAGCACCATCACCTCAGCATCCACTCGATCCCGAGCAGGTCTGGGCCCGCATAGTCGCCTATAACCAAGCACACAACCCACAAGCAGTATCCGAAAAGCTCAACGGCCCCGCGGAAGCGGCAACTTCACACGAGGCCAACACCGATGACATGGCAGCTTTGCAAGGCATACCTCCCACCGATACCCCAACACTAACGGCGCTGACGACACAATCAACAAACCATTGGGGCATCCCAGACCAACTCTGCGTAAGCAAAGATGGCGTTGTACGCGTGTGCGGCTTCGGTCTCTACATTGGTCTGAGGTTTAAAAACCGCAGACTCTACTCCACAGTCACAGCCGATAACGTTGCGGAGTTCTACACGGCCCATGACGGTGAATTCCTCTTCAGCGTGCCACTGCCGATCACGTTGAGCCACAGGCCACCAGGTGGCCAGATCAACATCAACCTCGTTGAAGGAATGAAACACCGCCAACCACCACGGATGAACCCGAAACTATCCAAACCCCGGCCCAAACGCAGGCAACAACCATAAACCGCTAGAAGTGTCCAAGACCTCCATGGATTCCGTGTCCAAAAAGACACCGGACTCCATGTCCAAAAACCCTATGGACATAACAAGGCTTTACTAAACGGCGTCGGTGCATCACCACCAGGCGCAAGCCTGGCCACCGCGTCATGCCAGATTTAGTAGGCCGCAAATTCACCGCTGATAAGCCGAACCAGGTCTATGTAGGCGATATCACCTACCTGCCGTGTAAGGGAGGCAAGAACATGTACCTTGCCACAGTCATCGACGTCTACTCGCGCAAACTCGTCGGACATGCACTCGCCGATCACATGCGGGTATCGCTGGTTATCGAGGCTTTGTCTCATGCCAGGAAAATCCGCGGAAGCCTTAAAGGGGCAATTTTCCATTCCGACCACGGTAGTGTGTACACCTCACAGGCATTTAGGGACCACTGCGCCCAACTTGGTGTACGCCAATCCATGGGAGCAGTGGGTACAAGTGCCGATAATGCCCTAGCAGAATCGTTTAACGCCACCTTAAAGCGTGAAGTTCTGCGTGATCGGAAAGTCTTTGACAATCCCATCGTCTGCCGTCAGGAAGTCTTCCGGTGGTGCATGCGCTACAACACGCGCAGACGGCACTACTGGTGCAACCTTCTAGCCCCTGATGCCTTCGAAGCGCTCACATCAGCTACACTGACCCAAGCAGCATAGCTAACCCCCGACGTGTCTACTTTCCGGGGGTCAGGCCCTGCCGCTGGTCAGCACACGCACATGCAAAGAGCATCCCTGAATACGGCAACAAAGCAACGAAAATGGTGACTTTCACCCCGGTGTGCTTGAAGGGTCGTACAGGCGCATTTTCGTACCTGCCCAATCCACCTGCATCGTATGCCCTGGTGCATGGGTGATCCGGGCGGTCAGCCCGGCCGCGTCGACATGGGAGGCAACCAGTTGGCGGAACCGGTCGTAGCTGTAGTGACGCTGGCCCGGCTGGGCCAGCGTTGTGGTGTAGCGAGCCCACAATACTTACAATGTTAGCTTCACACGTCTTGTGCGTGCTTTGACGACCGCGTCAAAGTCAATCGGGACGAACGTGCCTTGCCCGCTACTGCGCTTATCTACGAAAATCGCGTCCAACTCGTTATTGATGGGCATGTGAAATATGACGGAATCACCTACGGCAAACCGGTGGATGAGGTCATCCGGGCGGAGCGGCAGCGTGAAAAGCACATCCAGAATCTAGGCTTTGTTGTCTTGCCGTATTCCCCGAGCGAATTGCTTTATGAAAGACCACGAGTGGTCAGTGAGGTGCGGGCAGCGCTCAAGGCTGTGAGGTCGCACCGTAGCGCATAGTGGTGGGGTGGAAAGCGAGCCTCATCAAGCACCGCCGAGTTTAGATGGTCCTTCTACTTTGGTTTCTTAGTGCTGATAAGGGACCATCTCCACACCAAAACCCCATACAAATGGTCCCTTTGCTGAGTAAAGGGGACCAGAGTAAGGGGACCATTTGCGATGAGGGTGGCGCAGGCTAGTTGTTGAGCGGCTTGCGGGTCGCGGCCATGTGCTTGGCGCGCTCCACGTTGGCGGGCAGGAGGACCAGCGGTACGTCGTACTCCACCTCGCGGTCGCAGAACTCGGTGAAGCTCAGCGAGCCGGAGCCGGTGTACATCTCGGCGAGCTTGGCCACGATGACGTGGTCATTCTCGGTGGTGCCCTCGATAGGCCAATCGCGGTCGAGGGCGGGGGAGCCGGAGTACATCTCAATCTCCTCATCGGCCGGCGGGGTGTAGGAGCCGGCCAGGGTGGCGGCCTCCTCCATAGCGCGGGCGAGGACGTGGTCGTAGGACATGAGCACGACATCATCCGAGGACAAAAAGCCAGCCTTCTGTGCCTCGAAAGCAGACGAGAAGTTGCGGGCGGACGCGATGAAATCGAAGGCCTTCTGGTGATAGTCTTCGACACCGGCCGCCTTGAGGCGCTCCAGCGAGGAGATGGTGCCGGTCCAGCCGGGGTAGAGGCCCACGGTGCGCTCCGGGAAGCCAAGGCGGGTATCGGCGTGGGCCACGATGCGGTCGCAGGCCAGAGCGGTTTCGAAGCCGCCGCCCAGAGCGACGTCACGCACAGCGGCCACGACCGGAACCGGGGCGAACTTAAGGGCGCGTAGGGTGGTCGAGCCGTCCGAAAGGAGGGATTCGACGAGCGAGGCATCGCCGGACTCACCAGCGGAAGCGATGGAAGCGAGGTCTGCGCCCGCGCAGAAAACCGGCTTGTCATTACCAATAACCAGCGCGACGAGGTTCTCCGAGGTCACGGCGCCCAGAGCGGCACGGATGACTTCGAGGGCTGGCGTTGGCAGGGAGTTCATCGGGGTGTGTAGGTCGATGATGCCGATGCGGCCAGCCGGGGTGGAGACCGCGTGGACAGCGCCCGCCTCCTGAGACACGATGGTCTCCGCATCCAGAGAAGCCAGGGTGACAACACCCTCGCGCGGCGCGAGTTCCTGACGTTCTCCCTGAGAAGAGAGCACCGAGCCCTTGCCGTAAAAACCGCCCGCCGAAGCCGCGGCGGAGACCAAGGCCGGGACGTTGGAGCCGTAGGCGGAGGCGACCCAGTCGATGCCGATGGCGTCGGCAAGCGCGAAGATGCCCTTCTTCCAGCCGAAACCAAGAGTAAGGCCCTCGTCGATGAGGCCCACGTGCTCCGCGATGGAGGGTGCGACCTCGCAGCAATACGCCAGCGTGTCGAGGAAGACCGCGCGGGCGAAGCGGCCGCCGGGGGAGTCGGTGTCCATGACCTCGCGAGGATCCTTGAGACCCACGACGGGATCGGACAACGTTGAGCGAGGTACGTATTCGTAGGAAGCGTTGATGACCTCATTACGACCGCGGTAGAAGCCACCCTCACCGGTTCGGCCGGTCAGCCCCCGAGAGACGAGACCTTCGATGAACTCGTCATCACCGAGGGGGACGTCAAGCAGCGGATCGCCCGCCGGCAGGGCAGTCTCCAAAGACGTCCAAATCGGTTTGACCAGCTGGAGACCGATGTAATCGAGCAGCCCGAAAATGCCGGTACGGGGAATGCCGAAGGCGCGGCCGAAGGAAGCGTCGGCAAGCTCGTAGCTCACGCCGAACTCGCGGGCGCGGGCCACGCCGGCGGCCATCCAGTAACAGCCCACGCGGTTGGCAATAAAGCCCGGGGTGTCGCGGCACTCGAGCGCAATCTTGCCCAGGGTTTGCTCGATGGTCGTGCGCAGAGCAGCCTCTGTCGGGCCAGACGCGATGAGCTCCACCAAGCGCATGACCTTCGGTGGGTTGAAGAAGTGCGTGATGGCGAACTTGTCGCGGCGGGCCTCCGGCACACCCTCAAGGAGTGAAGCCAGCGGCAGGGTAGAGGTATTCGAGCTCAATAGAGCATCCGCGGGCAAATGAGGCTCGATGGCCTGGTAGAGAGAGTGCTTGGCGCCCAAGTCCTCGAAGATGGCCTCGATGACCCACTCGCGGTCCTCCAACAGGGCGTAGTCATCGCTGGCGCGCACGCGCTCGGCGAACTCCGGCAGGTGGAAACCCTTGCGCTTGAGCTGGATCTCGACGCCCTTCTGAGCGCCCTCTGCGTTCTGGTCCAGCAGCACGACGTCCATGCCCGCCGACGCACACAGCGCGGCGATGCCCGAACCCATAGAACCTGCGCCGATGACGGCTACCTTGGTGATGCTCATTTACTTCGCTCCATTCTCAATAATCATGGCGATTCCCTGACCGCCGCCGATGCACATGGTGACTAGGCCATAGCGCTTGCCCTCTCGGCGTAGCGCATAAGCCAGCTTGGTGAGCAGGATGACGCCCGTGGCACCGACCGGGTGGCCGTGTGCAACGGCGCCGCCGTAAACATTCGTCTTCGCCGGGTCGAAGCCCAGCTGGTCCTGCACGGCGATGGCCTGGGCGGCGAAGGCCTCGTTAGACTCAATGAGGTCGATATCCTCCAAGCTCAGGCCGGCCTTTTCTAAAGCCTTCGGGACGGCAGCGATAGGGCCGATGCCCATACGCGTCGGGTCCACGCCCGCGATGGACCAGGACACAATCTTCGCCAGCGGGTCCAAGCCACGCTTGGCCACCTCTTCCGCGGTGGCCAGCACGGCGGCTGCCGCACCATCGTTGATGCCGGAGGCGTTGCCGGCGGTGACGGTTCCGTCCTTAACAAAGACGGGCTTGAGCTTCGCCAGCTTCTCGACGTCCGTCTCCCGCACCGCCTCATCAAAGTCCAGCTCGCCGACCGGGACGATTTCTTCCGCGTGGACGCCTTCCGTGCGAGCCTTGGCGGCGCGCTCCTGGGACTCGGCGGCGAACTCGTCCTGGCGCTCGCGGGAGATGTTGTTATCGGAGGCAACGTTCTCCGCCGTCACGCCCATGTGGCCGGTGCCGAAGGGACAGGAGAGCGCACCGGTCAGCCAGTCGTAGAGTTTGCCGTCGCCCATGCGCTTGCCAAAGCGTGCGCCTTCGACGGAATAGGGCGCGTTGCTCATGGATTCCGCGCCGACAGTAAGGGCCAGGGAGCCGTCGCCAGACTGCAGCAGCTGTGCCGCGCTAATGACGGCCTGGACGCCGGAGCCGCAGAGTCGGTTGACTCCCATGGCGGTGGAGGAGTCTGGCATGCCCACGTTCTTGGCAATCGCCCGGGAGAGGTAGAGGTCCTTCGGCACGACGGGCATGACATTGGAAGCCACGGCAGTGTCGAGGTCGGCGCCGGAAAGCCCCGAACGATCAATAGCTGCTTCGGCGGCCAGGGAGCCAAGTTCGGTGAGGGAGAGGCGCGCGAGGCTGCCGCCAAATTTGCCGATGGGCAGGCGTGCAGCCCCGGCGATGTAGATGTCCTGGGGCATGGGTTCCTCCGTTGATGAATACGAATGATGATTAGTTAACTTAGTATCCTAGGTCACCTTTTGGAGGTGCGCAACGGTGTGCGGCCAGGGTGTGTGGGCTGCTGCAATTTTGGCAAGGGTGTAACGTGCGCCACCCCCGCGCTGTTTACAGATTGTTGAACAACCTCTATGCTTTCACCAACGTTTAATGCGACCTTCGTCACGAAAGGTGCCCAACAATGAGTTCGGAACCCACCAACCCCTCCGCTTCCCGGGAAGCCGCCCAGAACGCGCCTACACAAGCGCAGCCTCCCAAGGGCATTGGCGCCATGGCCGGCGCCATGTTCCTCATGGCCACCTCCGCCATCGGTCCCGGCTTTTTGACCCAAACTTCCGTCTTCACCGTCCAAATGGGCGCGGCCTTCGCCTTCGCCATTGCGCTGTCGATCATCGTCGACATCGCCATTCAGCTGAACGTGTGGCGCGTGCTTGCCATCTCCGGTATGCGTGCCAACGAGCTGGGCAACACCGTTCTGCCCGGCCTCGGATGGTTCCTCGCCATCCTGGTCTTCATCGGCGGCATGGTTTTTAATATCGGCAATATCGCCGGCTCCGGCTTGGGTCTGAACGCCATGCTCGGCATCGATGCCCGCATTGGTGGCCTCATCGCTTCCGCCATCGCCATCTTCATCTTCCTGTCCAAGCGCGCAGGCATAGCATTGGACCGCATCGTCGCCGCGCTGGGCGCCATCATGATTCTGCTCATGCTCTACGTGGCGATTGTTTCCCAGCCGCCGGTAGGCGAGGCCCTGAAGAACACCGTCATGCCGGAGAGCGTCGATTTCTTCGTCATCACCACTCTCATCGGCGGTACGGTGGGCGGCTACATCACCTTCGCCGGTGCACACCGCCTCATCGACTCCGGCCTCTCGGGCCCGGAGAACGTCAACGCGATTACCAAGACCTCCGTTCTCGGCATCATTGTCACCGGCATCATGCGCGTGCTGCTCTTCCTCGCGGTCCTCGGTGTTGTGTCTACCGGTGTCGCGCTCTCTGAGGACAACACCGCTGCCGATGCCTTCCGCCACGCCGCCGGCGAGTTCGGCCTCCGCGCCTTCGGCGTCGTCCTCTTCGCCGCAGGTCTGTCCTCCGTTATCGGTGCCTCCTACACCTCCATCACCTTCGTGACCACTCAGAAGGTCAGCCCGCGCACCCGCAACTTCCTGACCGTCGGGTTCATCGTGGTCTGCGCCATCCTCTACGGCATTCTCAACTCCGCGCCGCAGAAGCTCCTCATCTTCGCGGGCGCCTTCAACGGCATCATCCTGCCTATCGCCTTCGCCATGATCATGTGGGTCGCGTTCAAGCGCCACGACCTCACCCACGGTGTCAAGCAGCCGATGTGGCTCCTCATCGCTGGCGTGCTAGCGCTCGTGCTGGAAATCTTCATCGGTATCAAATCCATCTCCGGAATCGTTAACCTATGGGCATGATGCAGACCCCATCAGAGGTGCGCGCCTTTGCCCGCGCACACGACATGACCACCACCGCCGGCCACGCCCGCGGCTTCATGCAGGCCAACCTCATCGCGCTGCCGAGCGAGTACGCTTTTGATTTCCTCCTCTTCGCTCAGCGCAATCCCAAGCCGTGCCCCATCGTGGGCGTGCTGGAGGCCGGGCAGTTCACCTCTGACCTCATCCCGGGCGGGGACATCCGCACCGACATCCCGGCCTACAACATCTACGAGGACGGCCAGCTTACGCAGACGCTTGACGACGCTTCCCCGTTCTACTCCGACGACATCGTCTCCTTCCTCATCGGTTGTTCCTTCACCTTTGAGAATGCGCTCGTGGAAAACGGCATTTCCATCGCTCACATTGACCAGGGGCGCAATGTACCGATGTATCGCACCACGATTCCCTGCGCGCCGGCCGGCGTCTTTTCGGGGCCCATGGTGGTCTCCATGCGCCCGATTCCTGCGAGCCAGGTTTCCGATGCCGTCCGCATCACCTCCCGCTACCCGGGCGTCCATGGCGCCCCGGTTCACGTGGGCGACCCCGCCGCCATCGGCATCGAGGACCTATCGCATCCCGATTTCGGCGAAGCTGTCGACATTCCCGAGGGCACCATCCCGGTCTTTTGGGCGTGCGGCGTGACCCCGCAGGCCATCGTGATGAACTCGCGGCCCAGCCTGGCTATCACGCATGCCCCGGGCAAGATGCTCGTCACCGATATCCCAGACCGCGATTTCCTCATCCCTTAGTTACTGCCGCAGCGGCTGGAGTGCTTTCGGGTCTCGTCATTCTGCTCCACGCCGCGGCACTACCTTCCGTGACTAGACGCCTCACACTAATCGCGGCGCACCGCCGACTACGGCGCCGAGTACGCTGCCGCGTGGCTCGTCACCAGATGGCATCTCACAAAAGGCATCCCGCAGATGGCATCCGCCAAAAGGTGTCTTTGGGGCTAAAAACGCCATGTGTGCAACCCAAAAGGCGTTTTTAGGTGTGAAAACGCCTTTTGACTGATGCCTTTTAGAAGATGCCATCTGCGAACTGTATCGAAGCCGGTCAATAGCCGTTCGCGCAAGCGAAAACGGTCCCGCGGGCGAAAAAGGCCCGTAAACGCAGGGCAGGCCCGCGGGAGATGGCGGACCTGTGGGGCACAACGGACCCGCGGGCGAAGCTGGATCCGCGGGCGAAGAAGTACCTGCAAACGCTGGCGGCCCTGTGCCGCGGAGGCGCAGTTAAAGGACCCGGAGAATCGAATCCATCGCGCGCATCAAGTCCGCTCGGCAGGCATCGGCGGCGGCCTCACGCTCGCCTTGCGCAATGAGGTGGGCCAAGTCGATGTTGGCTTGGACGTGATTATCGTGAATCTGCGGGTAGCGCTCCAGCGTCAACAAGAAGGTCAAGCGCATCCGCGCCAGCAGGTGCGACATGGAGCGGTCCAGCGTCGGCGAGCCCAAGCCAGCGACCAACTGCCGGTGGAAGCGCTGGTTGATGAGGGGGCGGGGAGCGTCGGAAAGCACGGCGGATTCGGTCAGCCGCACCAGCTCGCCCGGGTCCTCGAAGGCGGCATAGCGCGCCGCGGCCGGCTCGATGGCGGCGCGCGCAAAGTACAGATCGCGCACGAAATCGGCATCAGGGGTGGCGATGAACACGCCTCTGTGTGGGATGCGCTCCACGATGCGCTCGGAAGCGAGCATGGCGAAAGACTCCCGCAAGGTGTTGCGGGAGCATTCGAAGCGCTCGGCGGCGCGGACCTCGCTGAGCTGATGTCCGGGCATGTACTCGCCCTCGGAGATGGCGGCGCGAAGCGCGGAGGCGACGGAATCTGCAAGCATGCGACTTACAGTAGCCCGCCGCTTAAGAAATCGTGGCGATCACCGCGCCCGGTTCCAGCCTGGATCCTTCCTTCGCAACACGGCTCAGCCTGCCTGCAGCGGGAGCCTTGACCGCGGATTCCATCTTCATGGCCTCAATCGTGGCGATGGCCTGGCCTTCCTCGACGGCCTCGCCGTCCGCCACGTTCCACGCCACGAGGTTGGCCTCGTAAGGGCAGGTCACTTCGTTACCGCTGGCGCTGGCGCCGGAGGCCGCGCTTGCCGACGCCCCCTTCACCGGCCCCTGCGACAACATCTCCGTGGGGAAGCCCACGCTGACCAGCTTGCCGTCGATTTCCAGCGCAACGCGGGTGCGCTGCGCGTAGATTGCCTCGACAGGGACGGTAGTGCTCGTAGCTTCCGCGGAGGGGCGGTAGTTGTGGTCGAGCCAGTCGGTGTAGATGCCGGCCGCGGCATCGGCGTCGCCGTGGTCCACGAGCACCTGGGAGGAGACCATATCGCGGTGGAAGGGCAGCACGGTGCGAACACCGTCGATGTCGAATTCCTGGAGGGCCTGCTGCGCGCGCTTCAACGCGATCTCGCGGGTCGGCCCCCACACCAGTAGCTTGGCCACGAGCGAGTCATAGTAGGGCGGCACGATGGATCCGGAGCGCACGCCGGAATCCACGCGGATGCCAGGGCCCGTCGGCGGCTCAAAGCGCACGACGGTGCCGGGGCAGGGAGCGAAGCCGTTGAGGATGTCTTCGGCGTTGATGCGGAACTCGAAGGCGTGGCCGTTCGATTCTGGGTCTGAAGCGTCTGAAGCGTGCGCTTCAGACGCGCCGGACGCGAAGGAGAGGGGCTCGCCGGAGGCGATGCGGAATTGCTCGGCAATGATGTCCACGCCCGTGACCATCTCAGTCACTGGGTGCTCCACCTGCACGCGGGTATTGACCTCGAGGAAGGAGATCGTGCCATCCTCGGAGACGATGTACTCGACGGTGCCGGCACCGGTGTAGCCCACCTTCGCGCAGATGGCGCGGGCGCCTTCGTGGATGCCGGTGCGCTGCTCGTCGGAAAGCGCAGGCGCCGGGGCCTCCTCGATGAGCTTCTGGAAGCGGCGCTGCGTGGAGCAATCGCGGGTGCCCAGCACGGCGACGTTGCCGTGCGTATCAGCCAGAATCTGCGCCTCTACGTGGCGCGGGTGGGTTAGGAACTTCTCCACGTAACATTCCGCGCGCCCGAAAGCCTCCTTGGCCTCGCGGCCGGCGGAGTTGAAGGCGGCCTCGATGTCCTCGAGGTTTTCCACCACCTTGAGGCCGCGTCCGCCGCCGCCGTAGGCAGCCTTAATCGCGATGGGCAGGCCGTGCTCCTCGGCGAAGGCACGGGCCTCCTGCCAGTCATCGATGGGATCGGAGGTACCCGGTGCCAGCGGGGCGCCGACCTCCTCGGCCACGCGGCGCGCGGCAATCTTGTCACCGAGCAGCTCGATGGACTCCGGCGACGGGCCGATCCACGTCAGGCCGGCCTCCGCCACGGTGCGGGCAAAGTCCGCGTTCTCCGAAAGGAAGCCATAACCGGGGTGAATGGCGTCAGCGCCGGCGCGCACGGCGATATCGAGGAGCGCCGGGATGTTCATGTAGGTATCCGCCGCGGAGTTGCCGGGAAGCGCATAAGCTTCGTCTGCCACCTGGGCGTGCAGGGCGCCGGCATCGGCTTCGGAGTAAATGGCGATGGAGCGGATGCCCAGGTCACGCGCGGTGCGGGCAATACGGACGGCGATCTCGCCGCGATTAGCAATAAGGACTGCAGAGATCATGGGTGGGTGTTCCTTTACTAGTGTTTAAGCGAGTTCAAAGCGGACCGTCGCTCCCGGCGGGAGCTGCGCGGCAATGTCAATATCTTCTTCAAGGACAGTGGCGATGACCGGGTAGCCGCCGGTCACGGCGTGATCGCGGAGGAAAATCACGGGCTCACCACTCGGCGGAACCTGGACGGAGCCTGCGACCATGCCCTCCGAGGGCAGCTCGCCCTCGCGGGCGCGACCCAAAGACACGGATCCCTCCGGGCCGACCAGGCGCACGCCCACGCGGTTGGACTGCGCGGTCACAGTCCACTCCGTGGCCAGGAAGGCCTCCAGGCTTTCGGGCGTAAACCAGTCATCGCGCGGGCCGAGCACGCAGCGCAGCACACCCTCGGTCTGTCCGTGCGCGCCTTCGCGAACGCGCATGGGGTTGCTCAGCTGCGCATCGGTCATTGCGGTGGAGCGGGGGAGGACACCAATGACATCGCCCAGCCGCACCGGGGCAGGCCCCAGTCCGGAGAGCACGTCGGTGGAGGCTGAGCCCAGCTCCGCATCCGCCACGATGCCGCCGCGGATGGCGATGTAGCTGCGCAGGCCCACCGTTGCGGGATCCACGGTTACCGTCGAACCAGCGGTGACGAGCACCGGGCGTGCGAGGTGCACCGGCATATCGTCTAGCAGGACGCGGGATTGGGCGCCGGTGACGCACACGACGGCGTCGGTCAGCGCGCGCAGGCGAATGCCGCCGATATTCTCCAGCACGGTGGCGCCGCGCGGGTTGCCCACCGCGACGTTGGCCGTGGCTGCCGCAGCCAAGTCCGCAGCACCCGAGGGCGTGACGCCCAGGTTGCCGCGGCCAGGGCGGCCCTGATCCTGGAAGAGGGTGAGCAGGCCGGCGTCGAGGACTTCCAAGCGCGGCAGGCGCGCCGGGGTGCGACGGCCAAAAGGCATGGTAGACACCACCTCCGGCAGCGAGCTCACCGCGCGGTAGCGTACGCGGTCACCGGGCTGCACCAGCGCTGGCGGGTGGGCATCGGATTCCCACATCGGCGTCGAGGTAGTACCCAGCAGCTGCCAGCCGCCGGGGGAGACGCGCGGGTAGACAGCGGAGAAACCGCCAGCAATACCCACGGCACCCGCCGGCACCGCGGTGCGTGGGGTGGCGCGGCGCTCGATGTTGAAGTTCTGCGCCGGGTCCGCCGGGGTGCAATAGGTAAAGCCTGGCGCGAATCCGCCGAAGGCGGCGAGCCACTCGGTGGACGTGTGCCAGTCAATGAGGCCTTCGCGCGACATGCCCATCAACTCGGCGGCCTCATCGAGGTCCTCGCCGTCATAGAGAACGTCGATTTCCACAAAGCGCGGACCCTCGCCCGCCTGCGCGGTGGGGTGGAAGTCCTGCAGTTTCTCGGCGGCAGCGGCGGCAGAGTTCGGGGTGGCAAAGGTCAGCAGCAAGGTCGTGGCGGCGGCAATGGCATCGACTTGGTCCTTGAGTGGATTGGCGTCGAGTGCCGCGTGCCACGCCATGACCTGGGATAAGTCCTCCAGCTCCACGAGCAGCGCGCGCGTTCCTACGGGGTGAATATGCATCAGATGGCGCTCCGAATCTCAATCCCGCGCGCCTGCAGTTCCTTGACCACACCGCGCAGCAGTTGCACCGCGCCGGGCGAATCACCGTGCGTGCACACCGACTGGGCATCCACGTTGAGCACGGAGCCGTCGATGGCCGTGATGGATCCGGTTTCAGCGACTTCGAGCACGCGCTTGACGACGTCCCCCTCATCACCCATTACCGCATTCGCCTCTCGCCGCGAGACGAGCGTGCCATCGGGGTTGTAGTTGCGGTCCGCGAAGGCCTCGCGGATGACGGTCAGGCCCTTCTTCTCCGCAATGTCGACGGCGACACCGCCGGGCAGCAGCATGACGGGCAGGTCGCCGAAGGCCTTAATGCCGTCGATAACCGCGTGGGCCTGGGCCTCGTGGTGGACGATGGTGTTGTACATCGCGCCGTGCGGCTTGACGTAGGACACACGAGTGCCGTTGGCCTGGGCCAGGGCCTGGAGGGCACCGATTTGGTAGGTGACTTCGTCGGCAAGCTCGGCAGGATCGTAATCGATGAAGCGGCGCCCGAATGCTGCCGGGTCGTTATAGCCCACGTGTGCGCCGACGGTGACGCCTGCCTCAGCCGCCGCCTTGAGGGTGCCCGCGATGGAGTGCGGATCGCCGGCGTGGAAGCCGGTGGCGACGTTGGCGGAGGAGACGAGCTGGAGCATCGCGGCGTCATCGGCCACGGGGTTACCGGCGGTGGTTTCGCCGAGGTCAGCGTTGAGGTCTATGTGCAGCGTGCTCATGACAGGAGGACACCTCTTCTATAGTTCTCGAATTGTTGAACAATCTATGGGTGCCTAGTGTAGTCCGCATCACGTCAGTTTGTGAAGTGTGTCCCGCAACTGCGTTGTGGGGGTAAGTGAAAGCGCCCCCGTGCCACGGGTGCTGTGGCGCGGAGACGCTGGTACTAGGTGCCTGTGCAACAGGCGTTAAAGACTTAGAGCTTCAGGGCGTTCTTGACGAACGGGAAGGCAGCTGCGATGACGGCGAGAACGCCGGCAACGATAGCAGCGATGCCGAGCGGGGTCGGCTTGTTGTCCTCGGAGGAGAGCTCATCCTTAACGGAGCTCTTCTTGTCCTTGTCCTTGTCTTCGGACGGGTTCTTGTCCTTATCCTTATCCTGCTCGTTCTTGTCCTTGTCTTTGTCCTTATCCTTATCCTGCTCGTTCTTGTCCTTGTCCTTGTCCTTGTCTTCGTCCTCGACAGGTGCAGGATCCTGGCGCTCGCCGTCGACGATATCGTAGTCGACCTTGCCCGGGCCGCCCTGGGAAGCGCCCCAATCGCCGAGGTCGATCGATTCGGAGTCGCATACTGCTTCGCCGTCCTTGGCCATTTGGAAGACATCGAAGCGGCTCAACGTGAGCTCTGCATTGTCGGTGGCCTGCCAGGCGAACTCGCTCACCTTCTTGAAAGTGTGCTCCTTGCCGTCGACGTGGCAGTGAACTCAGCCTTCGGGGTACCGCAGTTGGTAGTGGTGGCAGCTTCCTCAGCAGAAGCGACGGTGGTGCCAGCGAATACGAGAGAGCCAGTCAGGGTTGCGGCGAGCAGGCCGCGGGAGAAGTTATTCATGTTGTCTCCAATAGAGATGAAATAGAAGTGAAAAATAGTGAATCGGAAAGGTTTAAGAACCAATCAGATAACCGGTATCGGCTGAGGCAAGAGTGTAGTTTGCTCGTGCGGTGGATGTCGCAGTGTTGAATATAAATTTGACTATTTTTAATCTGACCCTTAGCTAACGGGTGTTTTCCGGACATTGAAAACACCCCCATCACTTGAATGAAGTGATTGGGGGTGACTAGTCAACGCCGAAGAAATGGCGTTTTAGTGCTTCAGGTTAGAACGGAAGCTTGATGCCCAGTGCGCGTGCAGCATTCGGGACGATTGCAGCCAGTGCGCCAAGGACGCCAATGACGATTGCTGCGATGCCCAGGTCGGTCGGCTTGCCGTCCTTGGAGGACAGTGCGTCCTTGATGCCATCAAAGGAGCTCTTGTCCTTGTTTTTATCCTTGTCGCCCTCCGACTCGTCGTCGTCGCCGTTTTCGGAGTCTTCGTCGTCGCCGCCCTCAGACTCGTCGTCGTTGTCGGCGTCATCGTCACCGCCCTCGGACTCGTCGTCGTCGCCGTTGTCAGCGTCATCGTCGCCGCCGGTGTTGCCGTCGGTCTCGTCGTCGATATCGATAGGTTCGGAGTCGCATACGTCTTCGCCATCCCTAGCCAGATTGAAAATATCGGCGCGGGTTAGCTCGACCTCTTCATCGTCGGTGGCCTGCCACAGGAATTCGCTGACTTTCTTAAAAGTGTGCTCCTTGCCGTCGACGGTGGCAGTGAACTCAGCCTTCGGGGCACCGCAGGAGATGGAGGTTTCTTCGGCGCTGGCGGCGGTGGCCCCAGCGAATGCGAGTGAACTGGTCAGGGTTGCGGCAAGCAGGCCGCGAGAGAAGTTAGACATAAGAACTCCGAGAATAGGTAGTAGGTGAAAGGGTGATGGAAAGTGGAATGAATCATTCCGTTAACCGGTACCGGTTGGGTTCGGAGTGTAACCCAGATCCCACGCCTGCGGCTGATGCAAGACGAAAAACCTTCGGTTTTCGGGAGTACTCCCCATGAACACACAAAGGCACCCCCAATCCACGCGATGGTGGTGGGGGTGCCTTGTGTGCTTAACGACGTCCCTTAGGACGTTCAAGCTTCAGTGATTAGAACGGAAGCTTGATGTTCAGAGCCTGAGCAGCGGCCGGAACGGCAGCAGCGATTGCGCCAAGGACGCCGAGGACGATGGCAGCGATGCCCAGATCGGTCGGCTTGCCTTCCTCGGAAGACAGCTTGGCCTTAATGTCGTCGAAGGAGCTCTTCTCCTTGTTCTCGTCCGGGTTCTTGCCGTCGTCCGGGTTCTTGCCGTCACCAGGGTTCGTGCCGTCCTCCGGCTTCTTGCCGTCACCAGGGTTGTTCTCGCCCTCGCCCGGGGTGGGCTGACCCTCACCTGGGGTGGTCTCGCCCTCGCCCGGGGCCGGATTCTCCTCGTTGTCCTTGCCCGGGTTGGCCTCGTCGTCACCGCCGGTCTCGCCTTCGCCGGCCTCGCCGCCACCTTCGGTGCCACCGTTCTCGGTGTCAGTGGTGGTGTCGGTGTTGCCGGCCTCGGTGATGGCGTTGATGGCGTCGTTGACGGTTACGTCAGTGTTCTCCTCCGCGTTGGCGGCGGTGGCGCCAGCCAGTGCGAGGGAGCTCGCCAGAGCGGCAGCGGTGAGGTTGCGGGAAATGCGCTTCATATTATTTCTCCTGGGAATAAATCGGGGACGTCTTATGAAAGTGAAAAGCCGTCATCAGGCGATGTTCGTTATCGCTTACTGAATTCGACCTCCCACATGCTAACGAAGGTCGGAAAGGGATTGGTCAAGCTGTGAAAGGTTTTATGGGTATTCAACGACAGCTGCCAAGGGCTTATCAGCGCGCAATAATGTTTGCTGGCGCGGTTGTGTTGCTACGAAAACGCGAAAAAAGACTGTATGGCGGTGGTGCGGTCGGGGAGAAAGCGTGGGGTAGGAGCCGAGGATGTTGACAGGCGTTACACAGGGGATCTGCGCAAGGTTCCGGCGGCGGAGAGTGCATTTATTGAGTGAAGCGCAACATATCGCCGTATCGTTATGGGAGAGTTCACACACGCGATATCTCTAAGGAGAACTCATGCAATGGACAAAAGTAGGCGCGAGCTTCGCCGTAGTTGTCGCAGTAGCTGGCCTGACCGCCTGCGGAGGAGATGGATCCGGTGATGCGGCGGATGTTGATTTCATCAGCACCAACTCCACTGAACCCCAAAAGCCGCTCATCCCCGCGGATACCAGCGATGTACCGGGAGCAACGCTCATTGACCTCATCTACTCAGGACTCGTGTACTTCGATGAAAACGGCGAGGTTCACAATGATCAGGCAGAGAGCATCGAGAAGACCGATGACGTGACGTACAAGGTCACGCTCAAGGAGGATGCGGTGTTCTCCGATGGCTCCCCGGTGCGTGCTCAGGACTACGTCGATACGTGGAACAACGCTGTAAAGAACAGCATGCTCTCTGCGTATTTCTTCGAGCCCATCAAGGGCTACGAGGAAGGAGCAGAGAGTATGGAAGGGCTCAAGGTTGTCGATGAGAAGACGTTCACCATTGAACTTGATGAGCCCACAGCGGATTTCGAGACTCGTTTGGGCTATTCCGTCTTTTTCCCCATGCACGAATCAGCCTTCGATGACATCGACGCCTATGGCCAAAACCCAGTGGGAAGTGGACCTTACAAGCTGCAGGAATGGAACCATAACCAGAATGCGATCCTCGTTCCCAACGAGAAGTATGAAGGTGACCGCAAGGCGCAGAACGATGGTCTGAACTTCGTTTTCTATGCCGACGCCAGTGCGGCCTATGCTGACTTGCTTTCGGGGAACCTGGATGTTTTGGACTCGGTGCCGTCCTCGGCCATGGCCAACTTTGAAACTGATCTCGGCGAGCGCGCAGTGAACGAGCCTGCTGCAATTTTCCAGTCCATTACTATCCCCGCCGGGGATGAGAACTTTAGCGGGGAGGCGGGGGCGTTGCGTCGACAAGCACTGTCCTTGGCCATTGACCGCGAGGAGATTACCCAAACCATTTTCCAAGAAACGAACACCCCGGCGGTGGATTTCACATCGCCTGTGCTTAACGACGGTGCCACAGACATCCCTGGCAACGAGGTCCTGACCTATAACCCGGACAAGGCGCGCGAGCTGTGGGCCAAGGCGGAGGAGATGAAGCCATTCAAGGGGCCGTTCACCGTGGCGTACAATTCCGACGGTAGTCACAAGGAGTGGGTCGATGCTGTCGTGAACTTCATTCGAAACACCCTTGACATTGATGCGCAGCCAGCGCCGTATCCGGATTTCAAATCGCTGCGTGATGAAGTCACGAACAAGACGATCGAGGGTGCGTTCCGCACCGGCTGGCAGTCGGTATACCCGTCGCCGTCGAGCTTCTTGGAACCGTTGTATGCCACGGGCGCTGCGACTAACGACGCCGACTACTCCAACCCCGAGTTTGATTCGCTTCTGCAGACAGCGGCGGCGGCAGCTAACGAAGAGGAGAGTGTTGAGCGGGTCAACGATGCCCAAGCGGTACTCATGAAGGACCTTCCAGCAATCCCGCTGTGGTACACCAACTCCACTGGTGGCTACTCCGAGCGTGTCGATGATGTGATCTTTACGTGGAAGTCGAAGCCGCTGTATTACAAGGTGACTCTGAAGTAGATCGATACACGTCCTGCTACGTGAAAAGCGCTCCTCAACGATTGGTGGTGAGGAGCGCTTTGTCGTGAGCTTTTGGAGCTATTAGAAGGGCAGCTTGATGCCCAGGGACTTTGCCACGCTCGGAGCGACAGCAGCGATGGCGCCGATGACGCCCAAGACAGCAGCGACGATGGCGGCGATGCCAAGATCGGTCGGTTCACCGTCCTTGGAGCTGAGGGCTTCATCGAAGGAGCTGGACTCATTGGTGCCGGTCGGCGCCTGCGAAGGCTCATCCGCTGGCTCCACGGGCTTCTCCGTCGGGGTGGTCGGCGTTGTCGTCGTGGACGTCGTCGAGCTCGGCGGGTTCTTGGCCAGGGATTCCTTGATTTCAGCGGCTGCGGTGTCCTGCTTGCCACAGGCAGCGGCGTTGTCCTTGGCAATCGCCATGACCTCGGCGCGGTCGAGGGTCAATTCTTCATTGTCAGTGGCGCGCCAGAGTCCGAATTCCTCCTGCTTGAAGGTGTGCTCGGTGTCCTCGATGGTGGTGGTGAACTCTTCGGCTGGAGCCCAGCAGAAGTTGATTTCGGTAGCCGAAGTGTTGGTGGCGTTTGCGGTGGATTCGTCGGCGGTGGCGATGGTCGAGCCAATAACACACAGAGAGCCTGCCAGGGCGGTGGTGGCGAGAGCGAGTGAAGCCTTCTTCATGGGATTCTCCTAGAAATAGAGCGAAGGAAAGTGAAAGATAGAAAACCCTTGGTGTGCAGGGGCTATTCAACTATATTAACGCTACCTCAAGCGCTAAGCACAAAACCGCGAGAACCGCGTTCCTCCAGGCTCTTCAAGGTAAGGCCTGGAGGCACGCGGGGAACGCGGCGCCGGGACTCTTAGATAAAGAACTTGCGGCGGGCGGCGAAAGCACCAGCTGCAATCATGGCTGCGATGGCCAGTGCGGCGAGGCCACGAGCAACGGTGTTGGAACCGGTCTCAGCGGAGATACCGCGCGACTGTACCTGGGACTTCTCGGCGGTGCTTTCGGCAACCTGACCACCCTGGGCGATGACCTCGTCCTTGTTCTCCTTGAGCATCTGCTCGGAAGCGGCCTTCTCCTCGGCACTCGGGGCGTCGTTCTGGGCTGCCTCTTGGGACTTCACGTAGGTCTTGCCGTCCTTGGCCAGGTACCAGGTCACGCCACCGATAACGAGGGCGGCCGGCAGAGCCAGCCATGCCAGCTGCTTGGCGTCGAAATCGGAATCCTCGGCGGAACCGGCCGGGGGCTGGGAGCCGCCCGTCGGATCGGTCTCTCCGGAAGGAGGAGTAACAGGCTTGTCCTTGTCCTCACCGGCCCCCGGATTCTCGTTGTCGGCCTCGGGCTTCTCGCCGCCAGCCTCCGGCTTCTCCGGGTCATTCTTAGGAGCATCGCTGCCGTTGTCGATCGGGTAGTCAACCTGGGACGGGCCGGCCGGAGCCGGGTCTGGGTTGGCCGGTGCAGGGGCGTTGTCCTGAGAGTCCTCATCAACCGGGGCTGCTGGATCCTCGGCGGGGGCTTCCTTTTCTTGTTCTTGCATGCGCTCCCACACAGCCTGTGCGTGGTCTGCAGTGAGAGTTGTGGAGCCCAGTGGATTGGTGCTCTTGTAGGAGCCGTCGGCTTGGCGCTGGTAGGTGTAGCCTTCGAACTCGAACTCAGCCGGAGCCGGAATCTGTGCAGAGGCAACGGCGGTGCCGCCCAGTGCGAGGGAGCCAGCCAGTGCGGCTGCGGTCAGGGTGCGGTGGATGCGCTTCATGTGTGTCTCCTAGTGGGTTTGTGAGAGGTAGTTCATCAGACCAGAACCACAATAGTCACAATTTTCACATCAGTCACAGGGGTTACAATGTGGTAATCCGCAACTTTCGGGATGGAAGTCCCGCCACGCGTGCCGAGTGTTCGATCGCTATGTGGCATCGTGCTGGGGGTTAAAGCGGCTGGTCATTGCCTAAGAGCCGTGGCTAATGCGGTCCTGCTGGTTGTGTGAATGTTCGACAATGACCTGCGTAAACAGGCATCCCCCCGCTATGGGGTAAAAACAGGCGGAGCCTAGTTCTGGGGTGCGGTCTCAGGTGCGGTTGTTACGCCCTCAAACTGCCAGCCCACCACAGCGTTGCGTACCGCGGCGGCTAGCGGGTTGGCCGGTTGAATGCAGCTGATGGTGAGCAAGCGGCCCGGTTTGGCATCGGCACCCCAGATGCTCTCGTCCTGCTCAAGGCCTTCCTTGGAGGGATCGTGCAGATCTGTTGCGGTATATACCAGCCACTGCTCGCCGGAGTTCTGCGTGCGCAGATACAGCTTGTCGCCGACCGCGGCCTTGTGCTCATCGGCGCGGCCGTCGTAGAGGTTATTGAATACCGCCGGCACGCCCGCGCCCGTGTGACCAGCAATGACCACGATGTCCGGCGAGTCCGTTCCGGGCAGCGAATAGGGCTTGTCCTCTGCGGTATAGGTGCAGGCCTTATTCATGGAGTCCGGGTTGATCTTATTGTCCTTGACCCGGCAGGAACCTTCCTCGAATTCCGCGCGTACATCAATCGTCGGAATGTACATCTCGACTGCCGGTGAAGGTTCGATGACGGCGGCGGGTTCCGTTACCACTTCTGTGGGCTGCGGTGCGGGTGTGTCCGGTTCCTGATTGAGCTTGAGCGCGGCGATAATGCCGACCAGCACCACCGCCACAATGGCTACGAGGCGGAGACCTCGGCTGTCGCTGGGCTTGCGATGGCGTGCGGTTGCTTGTTGGGGGCGGCGTCCTCGGTGGTGTGGCTGCTGCTTGGCGACGGCCCCCGCGCGGCCGTACGAGGAGCGGCTTCGGCGGCGGGCGCGTTCTGCGCGAAGATCGATGCGGATCCCCTCTTCCGGCAGGCGGTAGCTATCGCGCGCGCGGAGTAACGAGAATCCATGGTGAGCTCCTGAGAAGAACGGTGATTAGAAAAATACAGTACTACTCGACGGCGAGCTGGTAGCGCAGTGCGTAGGTGATAAGCCAGTGGGTGGACATGAAGTGGCCGTCGACAAGCTGTGGGCGCGCGCTGGCCGCCAAGGCTTCGGCGCGCGGCAGGGCAGAGTCGTCGAAATGCTCGGCGAGCTCAACAATCATCCACGCCCTTGTGAGTGCCAGGCCGTAGAGATGGGCCAGGCGGCCATCGGTCGGGTCGAGTACTTCTGGGATATCGGTAAGGAAATCCAGTGTTTCGGCGCGGTGGGGGAGGAAACCGTCGAACCACTGTGGGAAGTCCGGGAGAACGCGCGACATGAGCAGGGCTTCTGATAATCCATTGGAGAGGAAATCGTGCCCGGACAGCTCCCACTCCAGCGGATAGTCACGGTCATCGCCGAAAAGGCGAACCGCAGAATCGCGCACCGAATCTGCTAGTGAATCCAATCCAAGTTTCTCCGCTGCCTCGAGGATGAGGAAAAGGTTGAAAGCGGTATTGGAGTGCATGCCGTGGCGTACCGGCTGGTTGAGTGAACCGAGCCAGTCGTGGCAGTGCTGCGCGGTGAGCTCGACGAGCTTATCCATTGCCTCGCTGGGACGGATGGAGGCTAGCTGCAACAGCCAAGCGCGCCCGTAGGGCATCTCATACCCGGGGTGTTCTAGCAGGTAGTTGTATTCCACGGTGAGGGCTTGGGGGCTGAGGCGATCGTCGAGAAGCGTGGCAAGACCGGTGGGAGATTCAGGTCCGAGCATGGAGTCCAATAGCACCCCGGAGTACTGCATGTGGACGCTGGAATGCCAGTCGAAACAGCCGTAGAAACTCGGATGCAACTCTCGTGGGCGCACGTGGCAATCGTCGACGGACGCGCTCGTATGGTGCATGGCGGCGGGGAACTCGCGCTCGAGGGCGTCCACAATTGTCTCCGCCCAGGTTTTGGCCCAAGTCTTTAGCGTGGTCATGTGTCAAGTATGGCAGAGCCGAAGGTGGAGGATGCCTGCTGTTAACCACTGAGGGTGTGTCACAATATAAAATCGAACAAATGATCGATTTCTGGCTCTGATGTCCGGCCGCTCTTGTAGTCTTCGGGGCAGGCATCCAAGAGGTGGGGGATGCACGGGCCGTACGCACGCGGTCTAGCAGGGGTGTCTGGAACTACAGGCAACACCTCGTCGTGGGGGTTGCGCACATCTATTAAGGGGGAACCTTGAGGTTCTTAGAACAGAAGCCGACGACGTTTAGTAAGAGACAAGTGCATCGAATAGGAAGTGCGTTGCGCGCTGGGCAAGAGATCGATGAAGAGCTCTATCGGCACATCCTGATTCACCAGTCTGCTCTCTGTGACCATCTTGAGTCTTTGGCAGTTTCGACACTGAGTGAACTGGGCGTGCCGCTGGAGCGCTCGATAGATTCCGTTGTGGAACCGGACTCGAAGCGATTCTTTATAGGTTCGAGGGTCAAGACGCGGCCAGTACTCGTTGAGAAACTGAGGAGAATGCCGAGCTTCCCGCTGGAGAGTATCCAAGACTTTTCGGGAGTGCGTATGGACTTCGATGTGACGCTCTCTGAACAATCAAGGCTGGCGGAGTTACTTGCTCAGGACTTGGAAGAAAGGGGAGCTGACCGCGTCAGAATCCAGGACATGAGAGAAAAGCCGCATTCTGGGTATAGGGCGATTCATCTGCACATCTATTCTCCAGCAGGACGCGCCGAGTTTCAGCTCCGAACGGCACTCCAGTCGCGATGGGCCAACCTTTACGAACTTGCTGGTGACTTATATGGTCGCGGCATCCGATACTTAGAATTTGGGGAGCGCGTACCGCTGCAATTCGACACCCAAGTTCGCTCGCTCCATGAGCTTTCGGAAGTGGTGCATAGAGTAGAGAAGTATTTCGATGTGCTCTCTTCTCCCTTTGTTGAGCACCCTGTTGAAACGGTGGAGTTGCGTGAAGCCCGCCTATTGCGGAAAAGGACTTCTACGATGTTGGATAGGCTCATTAGTGAGCTCGACAAGAGACGGGCAGACAATGAGTCGGAAGGGAGTAAATAGAATGCCGGCTTTTCTCATCAAGTATCACCGTCCGACGGGTGCATTGAATGTCACCGAGTTTGAAACCTTGACTGAGGCAACTCTGGCCCGCCATGATCTCGATCAAATCAACGATGACCCAGACGTTGAACTCGTTGCCATTGGTGCAAAGAACTTAGAGTCCGTCCGGCATACGCACGCGCGCTACTTCTTCCGTGAGAAGACCGCGCCGCCGTATCCTTTTGTGGCTTAAAGCTGGAAGCTTTAAATGGCGCAGCTGGCGAAGGCTAGCCGCGAAGGATTTTCTCCATGGCCTTTCCTTTGGCTAGCTCGTCAACGAGCTTGTCCATGTACCGAATATTTTGCATCAGCGGGTCCTCGATGTCCTGGACACGATGCCCGCAGATGCTGCCGGTGATGAGGGAGCGGGATGGGTTCAGGTGCGGGGCCTGCTCGAAGAAATCCTCGAGGGTGACCTTTTGCTCCCGGACCCGTCCGAGCTCCTCAACCGAGTAGCCGGTAAGCCAAGTGATGACCTCGTGGAGCTCGCTGACTGTCCTGCCTTTGCGCTCTACCTTCTTAACGTAGTGCGGATAAATATCGGCGAAGGGGACGGAAAAGATGCGGTGAGACATGGGTGCAGTATATCCGTGAGCCTCATGGTGTGAGGAGGCCGTTCGTTGTCGCGGATTTAGCCGTGCCAGAGCGTCGAAATTGGCATTGCCCAAAGGTTTTCACCCATCGGCAAGACGTCCTTGCCTGTGTACAAGACAATTCCTGCGCGGAAAGAATCACCAGCTACCTGCTGAAGATAGCGCAGGCCAGCAAAGTCCTTCGGCTGGATCGACATCGCGGCTTTGACTTCCACGCCAACAACGTCCCGGGATCGTGATTCCAGCACAAGGTCAACCTCTTTGCCGGTAGAGGTCCGAAAGTGGAAGAGGCGATAGTCAACCGATGACCATGCCTTCTGCTTCAGAAGCTCGTTGGCAACGAAGGCTTCGCAGATCCCGCCGGTAAGCGTGCTGGAAATGTTCATCTCCAATGCTTCTGGCTCGAGGCCTGCCAGGCTTGTAGCAAGCGCCGTATCTGAAAGGAAGACCTTGGGCTTAGAAATAGCCCGCTTTTCAAGATTTGTTCCCCATGATGGCAATTGGTTAATCAAGAAAACATCACTCAGCGCAGTTACATAGGTGGGGACTGAGCGTTCGGGAATGTCGAGTGCACGCCCAATGTGCGCCGCTACAAGTTCCGCGGTCCCTTGTGCAGCAAACTTGTCGAGAAGATTGTGTAAGCGGTCAGGGAATTGAATGCCGTAGAGCTCGGCAGCGTCTTTTGACAAGACTCGCTCAATATAGGCATCGAACCATCGGTGTTGCCGCCGCCGAGTAGAATCCCTAAGCCCTGGAAAACTCGGCGTGCAGAAGAGCTGGAAGTAGTCGGTCCGGGAAGGGGTAGATGTGGGTTGTACGCCTGCATCTTTTAATGACCACATTAGGCCGGCAAAGTCTTCGTGGATGCCTAAACGTTCGCCCACGCTGAGGCCGTGAAGGCGAATAGTTTCTGCGCGGCCAGCGAGAGATTCTTCAGCTCCCGTGAGACTGAGGAGGTTGGATGATCCGGTAAGGATAAAACGCCCCGGCCGTCGATCTTCTTCGAGTGCGCCTTTAATCGCGCGAAACAACTCTGGTGCGCGCTGAATTTCATCAATGGCTAGTGTCCCCTCGGGGAGCTGTCTGACAAACCCGTCTGGGTCCGCTTTTGCAGAGGCCAGCGAAGCGCTCTCATCAAGGTTAAAGAACCTATGATCTCTACCTTCGAGCAATTGATGGACGAGAGTACTCTTTCCTACTTGGCGCGCGCCGGAAATAGTCAGCACAGGTGTATCCGACAGAACTTCTTCCGCCAGATCTTGTGCGTTTCTATGTAGAAAAGAATCAGTCATGACAGTCAATCTACCTGCACTGTTGCGGTTCTGCAATGCTCACACTGCCGTTCTGCAATGATCTCACTGCTGTTCTGCAAGGACTTCGTTGCCGTTCTGCAATGCTCCCGCTGCCGTTTGATCACGCTGTGGAACGCCAAAAAGAGGGCACCCGCAGCCGTCGTGAAACGGCTTGGGGTGCCCTCTTCTGTGAGGCCTGGAGGAGGCGAGCTAGTCCCAGACGGGGGCGTCGCCAAGCTGCAGCTCAGAGTAGCGCGCCTCCGGAACGGTGGCGGAGTAGGGCTTGCCCACGGCCTCCCATTCCTGGTCGGCGTTGCAGCGTACGTCCTGGCCGTCAGTGTCGAGCATGGTGAAGCCCCACACCAGCTTGCCCTGGGAGTTCGCCGGCAGCGTGTACGGGCCGACCTTTTGGTCAAGCTTCCAGTGCTGCTCGTGGACGTAGGTGAAACCGTAGGTCTGGGTGAGCACCTTGGCCAGCTCGCCTTCGCCCTTGATGGAGCCGGAGACCTCGATGGTCTGCGTGCGCGCTTGGGTCACGGTGTGGCTGACCGGCACGGGCTCATCGTTGCGGTTGGCCACGCTGGTGGCATCCGTCTGCTTGAACCAGCGGCGTGTAGCGGTGACGTAGGTGCCGTTCTTACCGGGTGTCGAACAGTGCGTGCCCGGCTTGTGGTCCTCATTCCAGCGCTGGGGCAGCTCGAAGTCCCCGCCGAAGTCAGCGGCGTGGGCCACAGGAGCGGCCGCCAATAGGCTGAGCGCGGCGAAAGCGCTCGCGATGGACTTCTTCAGCACGTCTTAGCCCCAATCGTTGTTGTCGCGGGTGGAGACCTCCACGTGGCGCTCCTTCGGCAGGGTAGCAGTGAAGGTCTCGCCGTTGGCCTGCCAGGTGTTATCGGAACCGCAGATGGTCTTCTGACCCTCGAAGTCGGAAACCACCCAGCCGGCGCGCATGACGGCGGTCTTGCCCGGAGCAATGTTGTACGGGCCGACCTGCTCGCCCACCTCGTAGGACTGGGAATCGGTGTAGCTGGAAGAGAAGGTGAAGTTGATGAGATCCAGCAGCTTGAAGTCAACGCCGGCGGAAACGTTCCAGGTCTTGGTCTTGGTTTCCTTGATGGAGCGGGTGACCGGCAGCGGCTCGTCGTTGTAGTTGGAGATGGTCCAGGAACCGGCGGAGCCGTCGAAGTAGGTGCGCTTGATCTTAACGGTCTGGCCGGTGTCACCCGGGTTGGCGCAGTGCTCGCCGATGGTGGTCGGGTTGGCCGGGCCCAGGTCACGTGCCGGGAGGGCGTTGGCGGCCGGGGCAGCGATCAGGCCGCAGGCAATGGCCACGGCAGCGGTGGTGGAAGCAATCTTGGTCTTGAACATGGTGATCTCTCCTTGGGAAGTAAAGGGGGATTAGTAGATGGTCTGGGTCGGGACTGGGAGTTCGCGGTACTCCTCCGGGGTGACGTCCTCGGTGCGGGTGGAGCCGTCCTTGCTGGTGATGGTGGCCTCCGCCCAGAAACCGCTGGGAGCGGTGGTCTGCTTGTAGTTGGAGGTCAGGCTGTACTTTCCGTCCTTACCGCAGTGGATCTCGCGGTAGTTGATGCGGGTCATGGTGGTGCCGTACTCCACGCGCACGCGCTCGCCGGGAGCCAGGTCGATGTGCTCGAGCTCAGTTCCTACCGGCATGTAGGCGCGCTTGACCGCACCGACGGACTCCAGCCAGCCCTTCGGGATATCGCCGCGGTTGCCCTGCCAGTTGGTGTACGGTGCGTGCTCGGCGCCGACGGCGAAGTCAGTGACCGGCGCGTACTCGTAGTCACCTTTGGACCAGTTGAGGAAGTCCGTGGAGTAGCCCGGCTTGCGGAAGGTGGGCTTAACCGCAGTGATATCCAGCGGGTACCAGGAGCTATCGCGGCCCTCGCAGGTCTCGCCCTCCTTGGGCCAAGATGGATCGCGCTGCAGGTCCTCGGAAGGTTGCATGATTTCGTCCTTCTTCGGGTCCGCGATCTTCTCCAAGCTGGGGCCGGACACGGAGGTGTAGTTGCCTTCGATGGGCTTGGAGTTCGCGCCCGGGGAGCGGGAGGGAATCTCCATGGCCAGGTCCGAAATTGAACCATCCGCCTTGATGATGTAGGCAAAGGCATAGCGCTCAGCCGGGCCCTTGCCTCGGATGACATTCGCCCCCGGCATGTTCTCCAGGCGGTCATCGTTGCAGCCGACGAACATGGAGATGAAGTCCTTTTCCACCACTCCGTATTCCACGCGGAAGGACTCGCCCGGCTTCAAGGTGATGGGGCCGAAGGTTTCCTTGTCGTGCCAGCCGTTGGACAGCTTCAGCCCGATATCGGACTTAGCGGTGGTATCCCAGCCAGAAGGCATTGCGGCCTTGGAGTTGGCCTCGATCTTGTGGTTGGTGCCGGTCTCAATGGAGGCGGTATAGGGCACGTCCTGATCGGTGGTGTTCTTGAACTGCAGGGTGCCATCGCTTAAGTAGCGGCGGCCAGTCTCTGCGAAGTGCCACTCTGGGGTGGTGATGTTTTCGCCGGACGCACTGCAGCTTTTGTAGAGGTTGGTAATGGGATAGGCCTGTGGCATGGGCGGGATGTCGGCCGCCTGTGCCGCAGGGGTAATGAAGGCCGCGGCTGCCGCCAGCGGTGCAAGCGCACGCAGTCCCTTAATGAGCACCTGTGTACCGTCCTTATATTTTGTTAAAGAGTAAGGAAAGATTCATAAAATCTGGGTACATCTTAGGAGGTGCTGGGTACGCCGGCAATGGTCGCGGACAATCATTTTTGGGAAAGTTAGGGGCGTAAAGTAACCTTCTTCCAGCCTTTTGACCCTTCGTTCACCAACGTTTGATTGCCTCAATGCAGGGGTGGGACATGTGGGGGCGGCTTTTGTTCTTAGAACAGGTCCCAGATGGTAATGCCCAAAATGACTGAACCCAGGGCAAAGACAAAGTAATTCCATGGGTCATTCCGGAATTTCTTGTACTCCTTGACCTTGTGGAACATGTACACCGGCAGCAAGAAGATGAGAATTGCATCAAACACGCCGCCCACCAGGTAGATGAGGTTGAGAATCGGTGGATTAAACACGGAGACCATAGTGCCGGTGATGAAAATGAAGACGTAGACAATGGTGAGCAATGTACGTCGGTTGAGCCGGTTTGCTGTGCGCGGAGCCAGTAGGCGAACCATGTAGGAGGTACCTTCTTCTGCGCCGAGCATTGTTCCAAAGTAGGAGGTCACGATGGCGAAGATGACGATTAACGGTGCCAACACGGCCAGCGCGTGAACTCCGGTGACATTGGCAAAGTAGGACAACACCGGAATGTTTTGCTCGGAAGCCTCCCGCATACCGTCAGCCCCCAGCGCCAAGACGCATGACCAGACAAAGAACATGGTGAAGATGACCAGCAGCGCGGCCGTGTAGAGCTCAATGCGCGAGACTCGCTTTTCGGTGTTCTTGCCGTAAGTGGATTGCATGTCCACTGACATTTGCGATAGCGCCGCCATGTGGGAGAAGGAGAAAGCCAGCACGGGGAGAATAAGAACGGCGCCGAGCAAGATATTTGGCCAGCTTCCGTCTTTGTAGTCCACGTCCAGGAAGGAATGAAAATCCCACTGGGGGATGAGGTAGATCGACGTTGCTGCAAGCGAAATGATGAGCGGATAAACCAGAATTTGTGCCAACCAGAGCATGGGTTTGCGCCCGATGGCGAAAATTCCGGTGAGGGTGCCCACGCACAGCACCGAAAGCACCCAGCGGTTGATGGAAGGTCCATGGAGCTGGTTAACAATGAAGCTATCAATGGCATTTGTTACGGAGATGGCATAGATGAACACCGTGGGGATGTTGGCCAGGGAGTACATCAATGCCACGAACAAACCTGTGTTGCGTCCAAGGTACTTGCGCACCAGTTCCAAGATGTCCAGCCCGTAGTCCTGGGCAGGGGCGCCGGCGACAATGCAGGCATAGGTTCGGTGGGAGAAATACACCAAAGGGAAAATGATCACCGTGGCGAAGGCGAGCGGCCAGAAGCCAAAGGCTCCTGCCTGTAGCGGCAGAAAGAGGATTCCGGCACCCATCGCGGTGCCAAAAAGCGCAAGAACCCAACTCAGCGCCGTGCCTTCGGACTTCGGTGGTGTGCTCGCAGGTTGTGTGGAATCCCCCAAGTCGGTGGTATGTGCAGTGGTGTCGGCTTTGGACGAAGTCATAAAATTCTTTCTAGTAATCGACGGCCTCGCGGACAATTGGGCAGGTCATACAGTGCCCGCCTCCTCGGCCGCGCCCCAGCTCTGCCGATCCGATCTCCACTACCTCAATGCCGGCGGCACGCAACTTGGCGTTGGTGTGTTTGTTGCGGTCATAGGCCACCACCACGCCGGGTTCGATAGCCACGACGTTGTTGGCATCATCCCACTGCTCACGGGCGGCAGCGTAGGTATCGCCGCCTGTTTCGATGACTTCGAAGGCGCCAATGCCCAGCGCCTTGGCGACGACCTCGAGGAAGGACTCGGTGGGCAGTTCGACGTCGAAAGGCGCCGTGCTTGTCGAAGGATGCAGGACTATCGGCCGGATGGTGTCTACCACCTTGGGGTAGGCGGTGACCTTGTCGGCGTCAAGGAACGTAAGCACGGTGTCGAGGTGCATGGAGGCGCGCTCCTTGGCCATGGCCGCAATGATGACCTTGGTGGCGGCGCCTTCCTCAAATAGGCGCATGGCCAGCTGACTTACGCCCTGCCAGGTGGTGCGCTCACCCATGCCTACCAGTACGATGCCCTTGCCAATCGGCATGATGTCACCGCCTTCCAGTGCCGCAAGCCCCGGTTCCTCATCGGTGTTGCCGTACCAGAACTTGAAGTCTGCCTGCGCAAACCGCGGGTGATAGTTATAAATAGCGCGGGTGAGCAGCGTTTCCTGGTGGCGCGCTGGCATACGCATGGGGTTAAGGGACACGCCGCCATAGATCCACGCCGAATTGTCCCGCGCGTACTGCGTATTGGGCAATGGGCGCAGCGCAAAAGCGGACGGCCCGTAGACCTCACGCATGGCGTCGATGGTGCCGTGACCCAGGCCCTTCGGGATTTCGGCGAAGGGTAGTCCGCCAATGAGGAGTTCGGCCAGGCGTGCAGTGGGCATCTCATTGAACCAGTGGCGCAGCTCGCCGCCAATGCCCGCACCCACATTCTTATCGAGGAGCTTGTAGTCGAGGATGAAATCCCGCCCACCCGGGGTGTCCAGGGTCTCTTCCAAAAGCTTGTGCATTTCCAGAACCTCGACACCGTAGCTGCGCAGCTCGGCGACGAACTCTGCATGGTGTTTCTTGGCTTCGTCGACCCAGAGGACGTCGTCGAAAAGCAGCTCAGCGCAGTTACTGGGGGTGAGCCGCTCGTGCGCGAGCCCGGGTGCGCACACCATGACTTGGTGGAGTTTGCCGACCTCGGACCAGACTCCTAACGGGGAAGCTGCCATGTTTCTGAAACCTTTCTTGACGCCTGCACGGCGCCATCCTGCAACGTGGTGAACTGGTTCACCGGAACTATTGGTCTGTGAACTACACGACAAGTTTATGGACGCCGAATATTTTTTCAAGCCTCGCGTGGGTGAAAGAAAGCCCACGTAGATGGAGGTTTTACGGCGCTCTGCATAATATTATTCACTTTTATTCATGTATTGCGGTGGGGGAGTGGGCGCACTCTTGCTGGGCTTGCCGACGCCCCACCCCTCCACCACTGCGACGACCCTAGCGGTGGCGGAGACCGCAGACCGACAGTGAGCCGGATGCATAACTTTGGGTGGGGTGGAAACTCTGCGCGAATATTAGGGATCGGGGTGCGGGGGGTAGGCGTGGCGTGCAGCGCACGGGGGATCGGGGCGTTTCCGCTACTGCGAATCGAAGTCCTCAACAATGAGGCTTGCCGCATGCGCACGGAGGTAGTCGCGCATGTATGGCAAGGCGAAGTCGACTTCGCCGTGGCCCGTGGTGGTGATCATTTCGGCGTCGAGAAGCCGGCGGCGATAGTTGCCTACATAAGAATCAGTCTTATTGAAGCGTGCCTTGATATCCGCCATCTTGGCAGGGCCATCGCTTTGGGCCATGTAAACCAAAAAGCTTCGGTCGACAGTGGAGAGATCCGAGAGCGCGGGCTCATGAACAAGTTGGCCGAGCTTTCGCTGTGCTGTTGCGACTCCGCGTTGGGCAGCGTCGATAGAAATCTCGGTACCTCCGTCAGCGGTACGTTCCTTTTCCCTGAATGAGCACTGGCCGACTAGCTGAATCATGAATGGATATCCATGGCACGCCTCAACCGCGGTTTCCAAAGCGTCCTTTGACCATGAGGTGGCGGCGCTGTGAAGGGGTTCCTCCAGTGCTTCACGTACATCCGAATCGGAGACCCTGCCCAGCTCAATGCGGTTAGCGCGTCGAAGAAAGGTAACTGGATTGGTGTCGCCGCGACTGTTCAGCTTTCCGGAAAGTAGTGGTCTAATTGAGGATGGGATGCCTGCCATGACAACGGAAATGTCTTCACCTTCGCGAACCAGATGTTGAATCGTGGCGCCGAACTCTATGAGCTCTTGGCTTCGTTGGTGGTGCATTTCATCCAATGTCACGAGCACACCACCAGGCTCCTGGCGGGATTTTCGGTCAAGCTCACGTTTATAGGCCAGTAAATCCTTTAAGGCATTACGTAGCGAGTACGTTGATTCCGCAATGGCTCGCGTATCCCAGTTGAGCCCGCCTCCAATGCCGAGGATGGAGACGTTGAGACCTTTGAGCTGCTTCCTGTCTTTGGTCAAGAGTTGAATGATGCTGCTGCGCAGTCGCTCAACGAAACCTGTCGTTGCAGTATCGCTGAGCGTGAGCCAACCGCGCGTGAGCGCTTCGTCTTCGAAGGCGTTAAGGAGGACTGTCTTTCCGATGCCGCGAGGGCCGATGATGAGCGAGATCCTCTCATGGGCGCCGGGGCCTTCATCGAGCGCGAAACCGAAATCACGAATGGCATCACTGCGGCCAACCAGCAATGGGGGAGTGGCGCCGAGGGTAGCCGTAAAAGGGTTGGTGTGTTTCGGATTCATGGCACTCACTCTAGACCACAAAGCTTTTGAAGTCTTGTGAAGTTTATGAAGTTTTTGAATTTTTTGAAGTTTATGAAGAGCTGTGAAGTTTGAAAGAGGGGCCGCACCGCTAAGCAATGGGAAGTGGCGGCGCGGCCCCGGAGTGATAGGGAAGAAGGGCGGATTCCCAGCCTTCCGTGTAGGGGGCATCGTTGACATTAGGAGCGGGGCCGGACGTCGCTGCGAATAATTCGAACACGCGAATCGAACGTCCAGTCGGGCGAAACGGCAAGCTAGCACGTGCTTGGTCAACAGCATTCCTGAGCCACGTACTGTAAACGTATGACTCAGGACGCTTTGGAACCTATATCGGAGCTGCCTCGCGGCGAGTTTGCTTTCCCCAGCCCGCTTCGCGACGCCCTCGTTACCGCCATCCTGGACGGCACCAAAACCACTACGTCATCCTTGCTGGTTGAGCACCCGCGCGGCCGCAACCCGCGCGAGGATGTGGGCACCCTAGAGGCCGTCCTCGATTCACACGACAACGTGGTGTGCGTTATCCGTACTACCGAGGTCCAGGTCTGCCGGCTCGCAGACGTCAGTGACGAGCACGCCATCGCCGAGGGTGAGGGCTACGCCGATGCCAGTGAATGGCGCGCCGGGCATGAGCAGTTCTGGTGTTCACCCGAGTTCGTTGAATACATCGGAGAGCTAGATATCAACGATGACACCCAGGTGGTGTGTCAGCGTTTCACCGTTGATGGGCGGTACCCGGTTAGGGCATTGGAGGCGTGGGATTCCTGAAGGGGCATGCCCGCGGTCTAGGAGTTTTCGTAGCTCGTGCCCAGCGGTAAGCATCTGGACTATGAATGTTCATCTAGATTTTGCCTCAAGGTCGAGGAACCTCTAGCCGCGTTAGGCAGAATGCCTCTATGCGCAATCGTCACACCATTCTTGCTTTGACTGCTCTTCTTTCTCTCAACGCATCTAACGCTATCGCTGCTGAATCGGACCCAGGTCAGGCGGCAGTAGCGACCGGAGACGTTGTCTACTTCCAGGACATGAAGGAGTTTGAGCCCCGAGCCTGGGATGACGGGAGCCACCAAGGCGGCATCGCCTACCTAGCAACTGCCCTTGAGAATATCCGCCAAGAAGAAGGCGACCCTATCGTCGCCTTTGGTGGAGAACTTGCTGCCGGCAGCCTATTCGGCTCAGTCTTTCGCGGTGAGCCATTTGTCGAGGCTTTTAACGAACTCGGCGTGGACGTCGGCAACTTTGGCAACCACGACTTTGATTACGGCGTGGACCATACTCGTAGCCTTATCGAAAAGGCCGAGTTTCCGTGGATTTCCAGCAACCTGACTACCCAGAATGGCGAGCCGATCAGCGATGACGGGACCACCTTCACTGCTAAATCCGGTGAACTCACCGTCGGGTTTGTTTCTCTTACTGCCGACCTTGATCGAACCGTAGCTGCCAAGGATGTCGTGACGGGGGACTTCGCTGAATCCGCACGCGCCGGGGTTAACAAGCTCCAAGAAGAAGGCGTTGATGCGATCGTTTTGCTGAGCCAGATCTCAAAAGAAGACACCACTCGGGTAATGGAAGAGATTCCCGAGCTTGCAGCAGCGCTGCGTGAAGAAAACGAGGCGCAATCACCGGAAGAAGTAACCTACACCGCAGATGATCGGCCGATTATCGCACCGCGTGCTGATTATGGAACGTTGGTTCACCTCGACGTCACCGTTGACCGTTCCACGCAGAAGACCACGGTGAAGGTAGTGAACCATCCGGTCAATCCATCGCTTCCTGCTAACGAAGAGTGGAAGGCACGCAGCGAGAAACTCTACGGTGAATTAGACCGTCAACTGGGCGAGCAACTTGGTACTGCGACGCAGGCTTTATCAAAAGCAGAACTAGGCCCGTTGGTAGCGGATGCATACCGCGAACATTTCGATACTCAGCTCGGATGGCAGAACGGTGGCGGCCAGCGTGCTGACATGAAAGAAGGGACCTTGACCCGTCGCGATGCGCAATCGGTGCTTCCTTTCGGTAACTCACCAATCGCGATTCAAGCAACGGGCGCACAGATTAAAGATGCACTGGAAAAGGGTATTGAATCTAATCCGGATGGTGGGAATGGCTTCCCACGGACTGCCGGATTCACGTTTGATTACGACATGAATGCGCCATTCGGTGAGCGCGTCAGGGCGATAAAGCTCGATGATGGCACGTCAATGGACATGAATTCCACGTACTCACTGGCCATTAGCAATTACGTGGTGAATGGTGGCGACAAGATCGATTCATTCAGCGATGCGCGTGTTACTTCTACTGGCACGGCAATCGACGTCGATGTCTTCTCCGAGTACATCAAGCGGCATGGTGAGCTCTCACCTTTGAAGACTCCTGATGAGCCAAACGATCCAGCAGACGGTGGGAAGACAGAAGAATCATCGATTGGTTCTTCGCGTGGAGCAGCCGTTGCTATCGGGGTGATCGCTGCACTGGCGGGTGCTTTCATTGCGTTCACTCCCAAGTCTGTACTGGATGGGATTGTTCGCTATCTGAAGACCTTCTTGCCGGGCTCGTGGCAACTAAATCTTCCTTCGGATCACTTCCCCTTGCAGGGACTGCATCAATAACCAGGGTATTTCAGTTCTACGGAGTCATTCCCACGTACCAAAAGAGTGGCTGAGCTGCGAGTGATAAGTTGAGCTTCTTCGTCAATGTGGCATAGACCTTGATGAGGTAATTCTTTTTATCAGCCCAGTCGATACACCTCGTAGTCGCCCGGCACTCCTGCGCCGGGGACGTGCTGAAGTCCGAGCTTCAATGCTAGGGCAATCGACGCTTCATTAGTGGGGTCGATTATCGCAACGACTGGGAGCTGCGGGAAACGCTCGCGCGCATTGGCAACCGCAGCGGCTGCGGCCTCCTTGGCATAGCCCTGGCCTTGCGATTCGGGTGCGAAGCGGTAGTAGAGGTTGAGCACTTCCTCACCGGCTTCTTCGCTATGACGCACGCCGGTAAAGCCAATGGTCGTTCCATCGTGAGTGGACACCACGTAGTAGCCCAGCTGTTTTTCACTCCAATTCTGTTGCCACGAGCGTGCCAGCTCCGCGGCTTCCTCCCTAGTCTTCATAGCCAATTCAGGGCGGTGCTCGTAGGTGCGGGCGTCCGAATGAATGGCAAAGATGGCGTCAATATCGGCATCTGTAGGCACCGACAATGCGAGCCGTGGGGTCTGGAGGGCGAAATCCTGATTCATAGGGGTTCCTTTCATTGAAATTTACAGGACTCCCAGGTTATCCAATCACGCGGTGAAACCCCTTCAATTCCCATCAAACTCATCTGCTTAGTGTCCACTAAACGAGGGTTCCTCACGATCAGCACGCATGTAATACATGTGCATGCAGTGAAGGACTATCGGTCCAGGGGACGTGGCCGATTTTCCGCCCCTCTTCGTCAAGGAGAACTCCCGCCCTCTTGTGGTGTTGCAGGAGGATGCTGCGGCTGACTACGCGAGTCGGTAAGCCGCGGACTACGTCAGATTCCACTTCGTTGGCTTGGCTGAAGGACCTTAGCCATAAGATGACGTAGAGGTTTGCTTCCCCACCTACCAGTGTTGTACACAAGCGCGCGTCTGGAAAGGTCTTGATCTTCGTGACTACCTCGTCGAGCTTAGCCGGCGGGACCAGCAGCCATAGGGCCAGCACCCCAGGCCATTCGTCGTGGAGCGGTGCAGCCTCCACTCGCTGGATAAGGACCCGCCGTGAGAGGAACTGTTTAACAATCCGTCGGGCCTGTGGGTCACCGAGACCCAAAGATGAAGCAATACGCGAGGCGCCGGCTCGTCCATCGCATTCCAACACACGAAGCGTCTTTTCCACGCGTTCGTCGAACTCTACTTCCGGGAACTTGTATTGGTTGGGCGATTTTTCGATTCGGCCAAGGGTGCCGCTGTTCCACTGAGCACCTTCAAGCTGGACATCCGACATTAGTGAAATGATTAGTTCGGATATGCCCTCGACCTGTCCTATGGACACATTGAGTACTGGGCGCACGCGGCTCTTGTCAGGAACAAAGACTATGAGCTGAATCTGGTACGCGCCGGTCATCTCACTTACCGACATCACTTCTGGGACCTGACAAAGTTGCTTGGCGACCGCTTCGACGAACCCTGGCTGGCATTTGACCCGCACGCTGAAGCACATCAACCCACGGACCCTATTTGGGTAGGTAGCGATCCAACCGGCTCCCGACTCCACCAGAGCGTGCCAATGTCGCCTCACCGTGGGGCCACTTACCCCAATTGTCCGCGCAATTTCCGCCCAGGGCGCGCGGGGATTGCGTTGAAGGGCATCAAATACCGCGAAGTCCAATTCCGACATCATGGTCTTTCCAGGATCTATCCCAGAGTCCATACCGAACATATTCTCCTGTTTTTAGACGTCATTCAAACAAATAGAGCTTTCAGAAAGTTTATTTAAATAACATACCTCGACAATGTGATCCATGGCATTAACTTGCGCGGATTGCATCTATGTCTCATTTCCGTTTGTCAAGGAGTTCCATGTTTGAGCAAGAGCCGTCTTCGACCAACATCAAGGACTTGGTAGATTCGCTGCAAAGCTACGCCAACCAATTTGCCGACAACCTCGCCGACGTTGCCAAGGATCTGTGGGATCACCCTGAAATCCGTTTCACCGAGTACCACGCCGCTAAGCGCCTTACCGCTGAGTTAGAGGACGCCGGGTTCGAGGTCACCCGCGGTTTCGGAGGCCTTGAAACGGCCTTTGTCGGCAAATGGTCTTCGGCCAGTGCAACCGCCGACTCGCCAACACTGGCAGTCTTTTGTGAGTACGACGCCTTGGAAGAGGTAGGCCACGCCTGCGGCCACAACATCATCGCAGCAAGCGGCTTGGGCGCAGCGAAAATCGCTAAGGCAGATTTGGAAGCCGATGGGAAGACGGGCGCTCACTTGGTGGTTATCGGCAGCCCCGGTGAAGAGGGCGGGGCAGGTAAGGTCCCGTTGATCGAGAATGGGGTGCTCGAGGGGGTTGACTACGCCGTAATGATCCACCCGAGCAACGAGGAGAAGGTCGGGGGAGGGAGCCTTGCTCGCGTCGCTCTCGATGTTGAGTTCAAGGGCAAGGCCAGCCATGCCGCGGCTGCGCCGGAAGACGGGCGTAACGCACTCGACGCAGCAACTCTCTCGCTAAATGCGATCGGCCTTCTCCGCCAGCAGATCAAGGATGATATTAGAATCCACTCGATCATCACTAACGGTGGGCAAGCACCAAATGTAATTCCTGAGCTAACTGGAATTCGGACTTTCGTGCGTGGATCGGACTCCGATTATCTTCTCGAGAGCGTTGTTCCGCGCGTTAAGAATTGCTTCGAAGCTGGCGCTCTTGCCACCGACTGCACTGTGAGCATCACCTCGACTACTCCGCCCTATCTTTCGCTGAAGTCGAACCCGACTCTGGTCACCATCGCTGAAGCAGCGTTTTCGGCTGTTGGGCGCCAGACTACTCCGAACGAACTGTTCTCTGGGTCTACAGACATGGGCAACGTTAGCCAAGTAGTCCCTGCTATCCACCCAATGATCCGCCTGACCCAGGATGCCCCGCCTCATACCCGTGAGTTCGCAGCAGCTGCCGATGGTCCTGATGCAAAGAAAACGATCATCGACGGCGCTTTGATTCTCGCCGCCACCTTGCTAGCCGGTTTCCGCGACCCCGAAGTCGTGGAAGAAGCGAAGCGAACTTTCAACGAATAACACCCCAGCAAACTAAGTAAGGAGTGGCTATGTCTAGCGCTAGCTCCCACTCATCGCCGGTCACCCAAGAAAGTGCGGAAAAGTCATCCACACGCTCGACTCGTCAGTTCGGTCGAGATGTTCTCCGTACGATCGAGAAGGTCGGCAATGCCTTGCCAGATCCCTTCCTGCTTTTTGTAATTCTGGCGTTGGCAGTCATGGTGATGTCTGCGATAGGCCATGCTTTCGCCGGTTCGGTCACCCACCCAGGAACCGGGGAAGACGTCCACATTCGTAGCCTTCTGTCGGGTGAAGGAATCGAGTACATCCTGACTTCGATGCTGGAGAACTTCACCGGCTTTGCGCCCCTGGGGCTTGTCCTAGCCGTGATGCTCGGCATTGGCTTGACCGAGCCGGTCGGCTACATTCAGCACGCCGTGCAAAAGACCGTTCGTCGAGTGCCCTTCGCGGCCCTCCCTTACGCGGCGGTTTTCATTGGAGTGATCGGCAACCTCGCTTCCGACGCTGCTATGGTTGTCATCCCGCCCTTGATTGGGATCGTCTTCCACCACGCGGGAAGGAATCCGATTGCTGGTGTCGCTGCAGGCTTCGCCGGTGCGGGCATTGGTTTCACCGCAAACCTCTTTGTTGCTGGTACTGATGCCCTGCTGGCAGGAATTACCACCGAAGCCGCGAGAATTGTCGACCCAGAGGCACACGTAACAGCCGTCGCAAACTGGTACTTCAACGTCGTGTGCGTCTTTGCCCTTACCCTCGTTGGAGGACTCGTCACTACCTATATCACCGAAAAGCGTCTCGGTAAGTACGAAGGTTCAATAGATGCCGAGGACCTAGAGGAAGAGACAAAGGAAAGCGACAGAGCTCTGCTATTTTCTTCTGTCCTAGGCACGGCGTACATCGTACTTATTGCGGTAGTCGTATTGCTCCCCGATAGCCCACTCCGGGGCGAGAACGGGGCAATCATCGATTCCCCGTTCATGTCGGGCATCATTCCGATCATACTCGGCTTCTTTATGCTCCTCGGCACTAGCTACGGCATCCTGATGGGGAAGATTAAGGACTCCAAGGACCTGTCGTCATATATGGCAGAAGGTATTTCCGGAATGTCCGGCTACATTGTGATGGTCTTTGCCATCGCGCAATTCATCAAATATTTCGAGTGGTCGAATATCGGTATTTGGCTAGCGGTCAACGGTAGTGATTTCTTAAAAGAAATTGGTTTTACCGGAATCTTCCTGATTATCGGATACATCGTGTTCACAGCCCTGCTCAACTTGATCATTCCGTCAGGCAGCGCCAAGTGGGCATTGGAAGCGCCGGTTTTTGTTCCACTCTTTATGCAATTGGGTTATCATCCTGGCTTCATCCAGGCGGCCTATCGTATGGGCGATTCCTCCGCGAACATGGTGACACCGGTATCCCCTTACCTACCGATCGTCCTGGGGTATATCCGTCGGTACGACAAGAGTGCGGGTGTGGGCACATATATCAGCATCATGCTGCCCTATACGATTGCGTTCTTCTGTACCTTCTTGGCCGTCTTCCTTGTATTCTTCGCGTTAGAAATACCCTATGGCCCAGGCGTGACCGCTCACCTGTAGTAAGACAGCGTGGTGTAGTAAAATACCGAACGATAGATCCCCGGTCGGGCCTCTTCCCCTTGTAGGGAACGCATAAATGACCGGGGCCTTTCGTTCTCACGGAGACGTGGACATATTCCAAAAAAATTGCCTGAGCTGCGAACAACAAGTTGAGTTTCTCCGTCAACGCGGCATGCGCATCGACGACAGTGCAACTGCAGTCGAGCTTCTCTCACGGGTTAACTACTTTCGTTTATCCGGGTATTTCCGGTATTTGCAGCTCGTGTTTACCCAATCTGCACGCGTGTGGTGCAATCAATCTTGGCGTAGGGTCGTCCCTTCTTGTCAATACTGGTCATTGCGTAGTTTCCGTTGTAGGCGCGGCAACCGGTGTAGTTGTCCACCGGATTGCTAGGTGCCGGTGCGGCTGGTGCCTGGTAGGCGGGTGCTGCTTGCTGGGCCTCCTGCTCCGCGCGACGGGCAGTCTCCGCAGCCTTGCGTGCTGCTTCTTCCTCGGCGCGCTTCTTCTCGCGTTCCTCATTGGCGGAGGAGATTTCGCGATCCAAAGATTCTTTTCGCTCAGTGGCGTCCTTCTTCAGTTCGTCGAGAAGCTTTGCTTGCTCCTTGCCAAACGCTTCCTTCTGGAACTCAGACTGTTCCGCCATGGCCTTCTCCAGCTTGGTTACGGCTAATTTCGCGATGGCTAGACGGGTGGCATGGCTACGAGCCTTGTCGAGCTGCTCGTCGTTCCACATGTCATTGAAGTGGAACTGCCGCGCCTCATACACGGCGGAGCGTGCGTCCTGGAAGGACTGGTAGGCGCTGTCGTCGCCAAAGCTGCATTCCGGACCGGCCGAGTTGATGCCCTTGCCCGCAGCACGGGCTCGGTCGGCAGCGGCAGAGACCTCCGAGAAGAAGCGGGTGTTGCTGCCCACTTTCATCGGCACTGCGAAACCTTCCTCAGCAACGGAGGCGTTGATGAGCGAACTTTCCTTGAATACACCGGCCAGCGTGCGGCCATACTTGTCCTCGCGCTCATCGTCGTACTCCAGCGTCACTACCGTGCCTACTGGCAGCAGGCCTGCCAAGTATTGCTTTGCTTCCTCGGCCAAGCACTCCTTGCCCATCTCAGGCGTATCGATGTTGAGCAGGCGAATACGCGTGGTCTCACCATCCTGCGCTACATCGATGGTGTCGCCATCGATGACGTTTTGGACCGTAATGACGTCATCGGAAGAGTCCGGCCCTAATACGGCATAGGCACCGTAGCTCACTCCACCGGCGGCTAAGAGCCCAGCGACAACCTTGAAAAATCCCATATCAGGAACCCCACGAGAGAAAGAAAGTAACAAGAACATCAGGAGTATACATGCCTGTATTAGGGGGTGTTCCTATATAGTTTGTCAACCTTGCGGCGTCCGGCCCTGCTTGCAGCTGTTTTGTCCACTTCCGGTTCTCTCGGTCGCGGCACGCAAGGGCGAGTCGAACGCGCCTACAGTCACGTGTTGGCAGGCGCACATTCACAATCGTAAGGCGCGCCATCATAACCAAGCGGTCGACTTTTTGCCGAGGCTAAAAACTGATTGGCATCGTACTGCTAGCAGGCCCATGGCTCTAGGTAAGGTGCCCCCGCTCCACTGTTCCAAGGAAGAGGGGAGTGTGGAAGGCGGAGAGCTTGAACTAGGCAACGAGCTGTAAGCGGAGTTCTTTTCGCTGGAAGGAACTGCATCACAATCCTAGGAGACGTATGATGTCTTATGACTCTAATACGAAGGCGAAGAGGAAGGTTTCCAAACATGACTGCAAGCACACAGCTCCTGCGCGGTGTTGTACCACCGCTGCTGACCCCGTTTAATGAGGACTACTCCGTCGACACCGATACCCTCAAGCGCCAGGCTGAACGCCTTATTAAGGCTGGCGTTCATGGCCTGTTCGTGCTCGGCTCCTCAGGTGAGGTTGCTTTCCTCACTCGAGAGCAGCGCAAGGAAGTCATCGCAACGGTGGTGGAACAGGCTCAAGGGCGCGTTCCGGTCATCGCCGGCGTGATTGATATGACGGCACCGCGAGTGATTGAGCACATTGAAGACGCCGTCGCGCTCGGGGTGCAAGGGCTAGTTGCCACTGCGCCTTTTTATGTTCGTACTCATGATGTAGAAATTGCTGAGCACTTACGGCTTCTCCATGCAGCCGCGCCAGAGACCCCCATCTACGCGTACAACATTCCGGTCAGCGTTCACTCCGTGCTGGATATCGCTACTCTTATTTCTCTGGCCAAGGAAGGCGTTATCGCTGGTGTCAAGGATTCCGGCGGCAATGATGGATACACGCGTGCTCTGATTAGCGCCCGCGACAAGGCTGGGGTGAAAGACTTTGTAGTCTTGACCGGCTCGGAAACTACGGTCGACTTTGCTTACCTGGCAGGTGCCGATGGCGTGGTACCTGGTCTGGGCAACGTGGACCCGGTTTCCTACGTGAAGCTACACGAGCTCCTAGTTGACGGATCGTATGCAGAGGCCGCGGAATTGCAGTCTAAGATTTGTGACCTTTTCACCATCGTTGGTGTTGGTGATGGCACGCGCATGGGCGGGAGCTCGCAAGGCCTCGGCAGTTTCAAGGCAGCGCTGCACCACCTGGGCGTCTTCCCGTCGGGGCTGATGTCTCGTCCGCATGTCGCTCTGAACGATGAGGAGCTGGCTAAGATTCATGAGATCGTCGATGCCGCTCAGGTGATCGAACCTTAATTCCTCTGGACTACGACGAAACGAGTGAAGAGTGACTAGTACCCTTGCGCTTGATGTCGGTGCAACCAAGATTGGTTGGGGCTTCGTGGCTGATGAGGACCCAACACAAGCAGTAGCGCTGGGAAAGATACCTACCCAGCCGGCCGGGGCTTCGCCACAGGAGCAGATCCAGAAAGCCATTCAGCTGGCGTTGGAGGAATCGGGTATCACTCCGGCGCGAATCGGCATTGGCTCGCCAGGAGTCATTAAAGCTCCCGAAGGGCTCGTCACCTACAACGGAGACACCATTAAGAACTGGGCTGGCACCAACCTTCGTGAGGTCGCGAAAGAGGTTGTTGATCTCCCGTGTGCTGTTCATAACGATGTGCGAGTCTGGGCGTACGGAGAGTTGATGCTCGGAGCCGCGAGGGAGTTCCAGTCCGGCAGAGTCCTGTACCTTTCGTTGGGAACTGGTGTCGGTGGTGCGGTAAGCGATAACGGGAGTCTGCTCAGCGGACCTACCGGATCGGCCGGAGAGTTTTCTGAACTCTTGTGTGCTGATTTCCGGGGCTTTGCGGACCGCGCCGAGAACATCATGAGCGGCAATAGTCTGGCTGCATATTACGAAGAATTTTCTGCGAACCCTGCAAGCGAACGGGTGCAGTGGAAGCAGCGGGACCAGTTAGCGCTTCCCCTCGAAAAGGTCGTGGAAAGAATGAACCAGGGAGACGAACTCGCTTCCCGGATTATTCGAGGGAATTCCTATGGCCTTGGCCGCGCGGTGGCGGGTCTTGTTTCAGGGCTCGATCTCGATGCCGTTGTCTTGGGCGGCGGTGTGTGCCAGATTGGGGCCGCTGTGGAAGAACCATTCCGTCAGGCCATTGAGGATTTCGCATTGAAGCCGAATCGCTCCGTTGCAATTCGGGTTACTGAATCTCCGGCGACAGCACCGTTAGTGGGTGCAGCGGCTTTTGCTCGAGACAACGCTTTTTAGCACCGTTTATCTGCGGTATTTCCAGAAGAAGGCTCAGGTATATGTTTAGGTTTAAGAGTAGTGAACTGGCGGACCGCCGAGAAGAAGTTCACGGCATGATTCGGAACTCGGTGATTGTCTCGGTGCAAGCGCCAGATGGTCACCCAATGCGCGATACCCACACCTTGACGCATGTCGCCCGTGCGTGTGTTGAGGGCGGAAGCCGCGCAATCCGGTGTGGCGGGTATGGCGGCATCGAGGATGTCGAGGCAATCGCAGCCGCAGTAGATGTACCAGTTTTCGGCCTAACAAAGGAGGGGAGTGAGGGGGTTTATATCACCCCTACTGTTGAGTCCGTGCGCCGATTGGCTGAGGCGGGGGCAGCTGTTGTCTGTGCGGATGCTACGGATCGCCCTAGGCCTGATGGCTCAAGCTTCTCTGACCTTGTCGCGGAGTGCCACCGGTTGAATGTTTTGTCGATGGCTGACTGTTCTACCCCGGAAGAAATGCAGCGGGCGCACCAAGCAGGTGCAGATATCATTTCAACGACGCTGGCTGGCTATACAGAGTTCCGGAGCAAGACCGAAGGTCCAGATCTTGAATGCTTGGCAGAGGGGCGACGGCTCTGCGGTGAGGATGCCTTTGTAATCGGCGAAGGAAGGTTTGCCTCGCGCGATGATGTGGCTGCAGGAAAGCGCGCCGGCGCCGACGCAATCATCATTGGCACTGCCATTACAGACCCTGCGTGGATTACGCGGAGCTTTAATAGCTGACACGGACTGTCACAGCGAAGTCAGCAGGGGCTCGTAATGCCTGATTACAGACTCTTGGTACTTCTTCAGATCTTTATTCTGTAGGGCATCGACGATGTCTTGGTGCGCGCGAACCGTTCTGCTGAAGTCCTGTGGTTCTTCTATTTTGCGAAGTGGAATGACGTTCATGTGCACCTGCCAGAAGGCATCATTGAGCTCACGGATAATCGGGTTATCTATTTCGGAAAGCAGAACCTGATGAAACTCCCGATCCTCCTCGGCAAAGTTGAGACCTTGCTCCCGCTTGGCTGACATCTTTTCAACGATGGCGCTCAACTGATCTAGCTTGGAGGGATCGGGTTTGGTAGTGATTTCTTGCCCGATAGAAAGATCAATTGCCTGCCGAATCTCCACCACATTGCGAAGCGTTTCAAGGTTGTCGTCAGCGTCGAGAGTCGCGCGAAAAATGAGGCCTTGAACTAGGGCTTTGAGTGACGTGCCGGAGACAAACGTTCCTGTTCCATGCCTGACTTCGACGATATCTAACGTCGTTAGGATTCTGATGGCTTCTCGGACGGAGGAGCGAGAGAAGCCGAGTTCCGCACAGAGCTCAGATTCGGTTGGCAAAGTGTCCCCAGGCTTAAGCGCATTGTCCCGAATAAATTGTTTGATGCCTTCTACAGCCTGCTGTGTGGTTGAGGCAGGGCGATGCTCGGCTTCACTGAATCCCCATGTTCCGGTGTGCACTGGTTAATCCCTCTTTTCTTTCCGATCCATCTTAAGCCTCCCACGTTGGCGGGGTTCTCAAAGGATGAGCGCTGCTGGGGGAGGAGCACTTCGCTCTGATGATCAGGGGTAGACGGCTTTATCTTAAATCCCTTCACACATCAGACGTCTGATGTATTGTATCTTTCAACATGCTTTGTTGCACAGACGAATTGGAGAGTGACTTAGCTCTCTGCACTGAAAGCCCTGAAGGGAAGGTCAAATGCAATCGTTCGGAACACTCAACTGGATAGTTCTGATCCTCTATCTCCTGGGAATGCTTCTTGTCGGCGCCTATTTTGCGCGCAGGGCCGGAAGTGATCAGGACGAATTCTTCAAAGCGGGTGGCAGGATTCCTGGCTGGGCAGCGGGATTTTCTATCTATGCCACGACGCTGTCTGCCATCACATTCATGTCGACGCCGGAAAAGGCATATCTGACTGACTGGGCCTACTCGGCTGGAAACCTCGCAATTTTTGCGATTGTTCCAATCTTGATTGGTTACTACGTCCCATTCTTTAGGAAGCTGGATGTCACGACGGCATACGAATACCTTGAGGAGAGGTTCTCTGTTGTCCTCCGAGTTCTCGGCTCGCTCCTTTTCGTTCTTTATCACGTCGGGCGCATCGCCATCGTTATCTATTTGCCTACGTTGGCAATCACGTCGGTGGCAGATATCAACCCGCTGGTCGTCGCCGCGTTTGTAGGCGCTCTTTGTATTGTGTACACCTTCCTGGGAGGCATGGAAGGCGTGATTTGGTCTGATGTGATTCAAGGCATCCTGCTGCTGGCTGGCGCCGCAGCGGTAGTGCTGACGGCCATGGCCATGACTCCCGATGGATTTAGCGGTGCGGTGGTTAACGCCGCTGAAGAAGGAAAGTTCTACTCAGCGGACAACTTCACCACGAATGCAGTCTTCTCCTCGATACCATTCATCTTTATCGGAAATGTACTGAACAGCTTGCACCAGTACACCTCTTCTCAGGACGTCGTTCAGCGCTACCAAACGACTCCCACGATTCAAGCGACGAAGAAGTCTCTCATCGTCAACGGAATTCTGGCGCTGATAACTATTCCGCTGTTCTACGGGATGGGAACGGCTTTGTATAACTTCTACGAAGCGAAGGGTGGTCTGCCTGAAGGAGTCAACACTTCTGCTGTAGTGCCGTATTTCATTCTTTCGGAGCTGCCTGCAGGCATTGCTGGACTCTTGATTGCTGCCATCTTGGCGGCTGCGCAATCGACAATTTCTTCTTCGCTCAACTCGATTTCCGCGTGCGTTGCCGTGGATATCTATAACCGCTTCTCCCCGAAGGAAGCGTCGGTTACTTTCTCTCGCCTGGTCATCATCGTTGCCGGAACCTTCGGATTGGCCGTTGCACTGTATCTCATCATTACCAACCAGTCGGACCTGTGGGACCTGTTCCTCGCGATTACTGGTCTTTTTGGAGTTCCGCTCACTGCGGTATTTGTCTTGGGTATCTTTACGAAGTCCGCAAATTCCAATGGTGTTCTCATCGGGCTCCTGTGCGGTGCGATTGCTGCGTATTTCGCTGGAAAGCTGGACCAAGGCCCATTCTTGGTCTCGATTGTCGCCTTCGTAGGAACTCTCGTTATCGGCTACCTGGCATCCTTCATCTTCAGGAAATCTGACCATCACGACATCACGGGCTTGACTATTTACGGAAAGGACCTTGAATACACGCGGCGCAGTGTCAATCAAATACCCGTTGCGCAAAGTGAGTAAGCAATACGAATAGGCTGCCGCTAGGCTTGGTTTGCGTGTACACCGAAAGCAACTGAAGGAAACACAATGACCACACCCGATATCGAGGTTGACTACGACTCCGTCGATTCGATTCTGGATGTAATCGGTCGATGCCTACGCGTGGACCGCAAACTCAATCAGCGTACACCGTGGGATGGCTTTGTGGTCGTGTCCGGTTACGAGCAGGGGCACGCGGCGCGCCAGGCATGGCGGTTTGTCGGTGATAAGACTCTGATCACCACGGTGTCCGCACTCAACCCAGCGTTCAACCGTACGCTGATCGCACGGTTGCGAGAGCTCACCGCCGATCCGGAACGTGGTGAGTGGCAGACGTGGATCGCGCGCTACGATCTCGCCTCCGATAGCTTCGACCACACATTCCTGTGGCCCGGAGAGGACGAAGGCTTTAACGTCCTCGCCTATGACACTCCGATGTCCACGATCGAAACCCTGAACCCAGTCCATCATGCTGAATAAACCCATGGCGCAACTGGAGGGAACGCAATGACTATATCTGATTTCACCGTCGACATGGACTCCGCCGATTCGGTCCTTGAAGCAATGAGCGAGTGTCTGCGTTTAGATGAGGAGCTCAATGAGGAGAAACCGTGGGACGGCTTTGTGGTCGTGACCGGCCTGAACGAAGTGCAAGGTGCATCACAAGCATGGCGCTTTGTCGGCAAGGAGACTCTACCCACGCCGGTGGGCATACGCAATCCGGCACTCGACCCCGACCTGCTGGAATGGTTGCGACAGCTCACCGCCGATCCGGAACGCGGTAAGTGGCAGACGTGGATCGCGCGCTACGATCTCGCCTCCGATAGCTTCGACCACACATTCCTGTGGCCCGGAGAGGACGAAGGCTTTAACGTCCTTGGCTATGACACCCCGATGGCCACGATCGAAACCCTGAACCCGGCCTTCCACGCCGAATAACCGCGACCACAGGACCCATTTCAGCATTGGTATCGCCCCGGTAACGCCGACCCGTCTAGGTTGCCCCGAGTAGAAGTAACGCGTGAGCGTTACTAGGGGGCTGCGTATGGAGCGCTGCACTCCGCTGCTTCTTTGGTTTCGTGCTAGCGCGTCTTTATCTGGGAGTGCCGAACCTTCCGAGAAACCCGCCGAGAAGTCTCTTTACAAAGAACTCACCGACACCGATGGGCAAGTCCTCGGCGACCCGACGACGAACAAGTTCACCCCTCCCGCTCCTTTGATGTCGGCAGCTCCCTGAATGGTTCTGGATTGGGTGGTCATGTGAGAATTATCTTGGTGCCAAAACGGTGGATGTACCCGTGAGGAGGGGGTTCCTTCTCGCGGGTACATCTATTGGGCAAAGGTGTGAGGCCTAGCGTCCAAAGTTCTGCACGGCGTACAGCTTGCCGTCGGCACCAATGGCCATGCCAATCCCCACGGACTTGGCGCGCGGATCAAGCAGGTTCTTGCGGTGGCCGGGGGAGTCCATCCATAGCTGCACGATGCGGGCGTCGGAGTAGTCGCTCCATGCCTGGAGGACGTTCTCGCCACCAGCCGGCAGGCCGGCGGGGTAGTGCGTCCAGTAGTTCGGGCGGTGACGGGTGTTACCGTCGCGGCTCAAGGTGTTGGCCCAGTCCTGTGCCAGGTTGGTCAGGTTCGGGTCAACGCGCAGCGGTGCGAGGCCATTAGCCACGCGCTGGGCATTGGTTTGATTAATGATTCCCTGGACGCTGGCGGAGGTCTGCGGTGCCGGGGTAACCGGACCTGCCGCTGCGGGGACGGTGAAGCCGAACGCGGCCGGGTCGAACGTGCCGAAGGAACTTACAGCCTGAGCAGGGGCGTTGACGGAGCCAGCGAAGAGTGCTGCGGCGGCAGCAACGGGGGCAATGATCTTTGTGGCGGTGTGTCCAAACTGGAGGCGGAACATGGCGGGCACCTCTTTCTGCTTCAGGGTTAAGTGGCGGCTTTCCTGCCGCGTACCGAGCGGTACTTTCACTTAAAATTAAAGCTCTCTTCAGTGCGGAAAGGCCAGCTGACCAGCAGTTTTAAGCTTTGCCCTTATGTTTGTCACCTTTTATGGCTCGTCTCTTAGGCTTCTTTAGATTTCCCCTACTTTTGGCCCGGCTTTGCAAAGGTTGAGCCTTTAGTTTCGCGCAGTGGGGGTGATGTTCGGGGGTGGTCGTTCAGGATTGCATTCCTATATCCAGGGCTTTTAGGGGAAAGGGGGCTAAATGTAGCTGAAACCTTGGCTATTTCTTGGCAAAAGCATGGGTAGCTTCTGTGAATGTATAGCTTGTGCTAATGGGCGCTGTTGTGGCGCGGTGCATGGAAATGGTGATGACGGGCGTGAATAGATCCTGGGGAGAAGGATCGGACCGCCTAAAGATTAAGAAAACTAATATGGCTATTGGGGTGGCTTATCGTGATGGTGCGGGGTGACTGCGGAAGCCATTGCTAAGCTCATGCGCATGGTCCTTCATGCCGCGCCGCTGCTTCTCGATGGCGGCCTGGGAACCTACCTCGAAGCCCAAGGACACGATATCTCCGGCCCGTTGTGGTCGGCGCGCGTGCTGCGTGAGAACCCAGCGCTCATCGAATCCGCCCACGCTGACTTCTTCGCCGCTGGTGCCCAAGTGGCCACCACAGCCTCCTATCAAGTCACCTTCGACGTCCTCGGCGAGGAGGCGGAAACACTTCTGCGCCGCAGCGTTGCGGTGGCACGTGATGCGGCGGGCGGGGCCGTCGACAAGCACGGCGCCCTGGAGGAATACTTGGTTGCCGCGTCCATCGGCCCTTATGGCGCAGGCCCAGGTGAGGGCACCGACTACGACGGGGCCTACGGCCTTAGCCGCGAGGAGCTGTACCGCTGGCATGCCCGCAGGGTAGCGGTGCTCGCGGATACGGACGCTGACTTTTTGCTTGCTGAGACCATCCCCAACGTCGACGAGGCTGCGGTACTGCTGGAACTCCTGTCGGCTCAGCCCAAGCCCTTTGCGCTGAGCATTACCGGGGCCATTGCCGCTGACCCGGTCAAGCTCATGCGTGTTATCGACCTGGTCAACCAGGCACCACGGCTGGGTGCCGTGGGCGTGAACTGCGTGAGCGCGCCCCACGCGCTTGGTGTGGTGAAGACGCTGCGCGCAGCCACCGATAAGCGGCTGCTGGCTTGCCCCAACAGCGGCGAACTCTGGGACCACGGCGCCCATGAGTGGCGGCCGGCCCCCGCTGGCGCGGTGAGTTTGGCTGAGGCCGCAACGGATCTCGTGGCTGCCGGCGCGAGCCTGCTGGGCGGGTGCTGCCGCGTGGGGCCCACTGAGATACGCCAGCTGCGCACTTCCATCCTTCGCGCAACAAGCGACTCATTTGGGCAATAACGAAGGAATACCAGGACAACCCCACGGCACGGGGGATACAGTATTGCTATGAAAAAGTCTTCTTTCCTCGCAGCATGCGCTGCGCTCCTCGTCACATCGCTGTCCGTCCCCGCCGCCAACGCCGAACTGACCCAAACTGAGCGGGACCAATTCCGTACCGACCCCGTTGGCGCGATTGCCTGGCAGGCCATCAAGGGCTCTTCGGAATATGTTCGCGCTGATGGCAACACCATGATGGCCGCGTCCTTCTTCTCCATGACGATGCCGGGGCAGAGCATCGGTCTGCCTGCGCTGGAGAACTGTGCTGAGCGCGTCGGTTCCTCCGCGCCGGAGGGCGGCGTTCGCTACGTGGCGGCCGCCCTGTGCGCCACCTTCGATCCGAATGCCCGCGGCGAGGTGCAGCGCGGGGACTTTGGCTACGGTCCACTGGGCTAAGCCTCGCTGTGGTCAGGCGCGCTACGCCACGAAGTGCGTAGCGCGTAGGATCGGGTGCTGTCTTAAGGAGGATTGATGCGCAAGCACGTGGTGATCATGGGAGTCTCGAGCTGCGGTAAGTCCACGGTGGGGGAGTTGCTGGCGCAGCGCACCGGCCTGCCCTTCCGGGATGGGGACGATATGCACCCGAAGGCGAACATCGAGAAGATGGCGTCAGGACAGGCGCTTGACGACGCCGACCGCAAGCCCTGGCTCGAATCCATCGGCCGCTTTCTCGCGGACCAGGACGCCGGGGCCATCGTGGGCTGCTCCGCGCTCAAGCGCTCCTACCGCGACATCATCCGTGCCGCGGCACCGGATACGTTCTTCGTGCACCTGCACGGCTCCTACGATTTGCTCAAGGAACGCATGATCCAGCGCTCGGGGCACTTCATGCCGGTTTCCCTGTTGGACTCGCAGTTCGAGACGCTCGAGGAACTGCAGCCGGGGGAAGCAGGCATCGTGCTGGATGTCAGGGCTGCCCCGGAGGAACTTGCCGCCGCGGCGGCCGAGTACCTGCAGGTCTAGAGCAGCGCGGCGGCGCCGTAGAAGATGAGGACGACGCCGAAGCCGATCGCGGAAATCAGTGCCTGGTTGACGGTCCATGTTCGCAGGGTGGTGGCTACGTCCATGCCCATGAGCCGGCCGACCAACCAGAAGCCGGAGTCATTGACGTGGCTGCCAAAGACGGAGCCCGCCGCGGTGGCGAGCGTGATGAGGACCAGCTGGATTTCCGTGAAGCCGCCTGCCTCCACGGCGGGCACCATGAGCGCTGCGGCCGTGGTGAGGGCAACGGTGGCTGAGCCCTGTGCCAGGCGCAGGGCAACCGCGATGAGGTAGCAGGCCAGGATGACGGGGATGCCGAGTCCGGACATAGAATCCGCCAGCGCGTCACCGATGCCGCTGGTGCGCAGCACCCCGCCAAACATGCCGCCGGCACCGGTGATGAGGATGACGGAACAAATCGGACCGAGCGAAGACTCCACGGTCTTTTCGATGGCGCTCTTGCTTTCCCCGCGGCGCAGGCCCAGCACGGCCATCGCCGCAAGAGTGGTGATCAGCAGGGCGATCGGGGTCTGGCCTAAGAAAATGAAGAAGCGCACCCATGAAGCAGCGGGGTCGACGAGGCCAGCGGTGCCCAGCGTGGTTAGCCCGGTATTGCCAAAGATAAGTACCATGGGGATGAACAGGATGCTGAGAACTGCGAACGGGGAGGCTGGGCGCGCCGGCAGTTCCGCTTCGCTCACCAGCGCGCCGGTGACCGCTTCCTCAAGGCGGTAGGGGTACTTCTTTCCTAGGTGGAGCCCGAAGCGGTAGCCGGAGAGATACCACGTGGGCAGCGCGACGAGGAGACCGAAGATAAGGATGAGGCCGATGTTCGCGCCGAAGAACTCACCAGCCGCGACAGGTCCCGGGTGCGGTGGGACAAAGACGTGCATGACGGAAAAGGCTCCGGCGGCGGGGATGCCGTAGGCCAGAACTGGGCCATCCAAGCGCCGGGCGACGGCGAAGATGACCGGCAGCATCACCATGAGGCCCGCGTCGAAGAAGATGGGAAAACCCATGATGAGGGAAGCCACGCCCAGCGCCAGGGGCGCTTTGTCCTCGCCGAAGAGTTTCACGAGGGCGTCGGCAAGCGTCTTGGCACCGCCGGAGGTCTCCGCCAACCGCCCGATCATGGCGCCCAAGCCCACCAGCAAGGCCACGGAACCCAACGTCGATCCGAAGCCGCTCATCATGGTGGGCACCACGCCGCCCAGCGGGATTCCCGCGGCCAACGCAGTCAGCGCGGAGACCGTGACGAGGGTGACGAAGGCGTGCACCTTGAAGTAGATGACAAGGACCAAGATGACCGCAATTGCAGCCGCGGCGATGCCGAGAAGGGGTCCTGTCGTAAGTGTGGGTTCCCACGTATCCATGACATTCATGGATGCTGATTTTACTAATGCAACGTGCGGTGATCTAGGGGCTACACCCCGAGGGCCGGGCCCACCGTGGCCCAACTGATGGCCAGCTCACGTCGGAACAGCCCCCACGTGTGGCGCCCTTCCGGAAGTTCGTAGTAATCGAGGTCCACGCCAGCTGCGGTGGCTTGCTTGGCGTAGTAGGAACTGCACCAATAATCCAACCGCTCGTTGAGGCCTAGTGCCGGCAGCGGTGAGTCCTCAATGTCGACATCAAAGTCCGCCGGGCCACCGCGTGAGACGATGACAAACGTCTTCCTACCGTGCTGCTTATCGAGGTTGAGAACCGGAGAATGCCGAGCCCACGCCGGATCCCACGGCGCACCAAAGGAGCGCGCCGGGTCAGTGCCGTAGAACGCCGCGCTGACCCACGCGAAGCCTTGCGCGACAACACCCGTGGTCGAGGGGCAACCGGAGATGGAACCGGCTACCTTGAACCGCGGATCATAGGTGGCAAGTTCGAGTGCTGGGCCGCCAGAGTTGCTCACGCCCGCGATGCCGTCGGTACCGTTGCCGTGAAACTCGGCGTCGATAAGCTGCGGGAGCTCCTTGGTCAGGTAGGTGGCCCACTTGTACTTTCCGTGCGTGTCGTGCGGCTGGGCCCAATCGGACATCATTGAGCCATAAGCACCGCGCGGCGAGACAACATTGACCTGCTTGTCCTGGAAGAACTCGGAGGCTCCTCCGCCGTCCCACCACAGTGCGTCCTCGCCTCCTCCGGCACCACCGAGCAAGTAATAGGTCGGGCGGGGCTGAGTATTCTCCAATCCACCCGGCGGGAGAATGATGTCGTTGGTGATGACGCGGTCCATGGATGGTGAGTAGGCCTTGAACTGCCACACGTTGTCCTGGATGTGCTGCAGCTCGCGCAGCTGTGCCGGCGCGGCGGTTGCTGGTGGGCGCGTGGCTTCCGGCGCTACGACGGGAATCTTTAACAGCTGGAGTAGTGGTCCCCATACGGCAAAGATGTTCTCCGCGAAGAGCACGGGTGCCAACGGACCCAGCGCGATGGGATCGAGGGCAGAGGAGTGCTGATCAATGTCTGAGACCTCGCTGCTCAGCGAGTCTGCTGAGTGCGCGGATTCAACTGAAGACTGCGCATGTGCGAGATGAGTGTGGGGAGGAGAAAGAATCAGCCCCACCGAAAGAAGGCCCGCGAGTGCGGTGCGAGAGGAAAGCATTATCTCAGAATATCCAACGAACGTTGCATCGCCCGCATTAGTGCATTAGTAGATAACAGCATTAGTAGATAACAGCGCTAGTGGGGCTGGGCGCGGAAAACTCCAAACCGGAGAAACGTAAACCCCCGACCGCATGGGGGCGGTCGGGGGTTTACGCACTCTCTCGCAGCCGGACTAAGCGCCGGCGGGCTGCACACTCGTTATGTAGAGGAGGGGCTGTTATTTAGAACAGGCCCTCAGCCTTCTTGCCGGTGTCCTTGACGGTGATCTCGCGGGAATCAACGTTCTGGTCGTTGTGGGTGGACTTGTCACCGTCGAGGCGGGAAATCTGGGTGACCTCGATGTAGTTCTTCAGGCGGCCTTCCTTGGTGTTGCCGTCGCCGAAGTCCAGGTTGGCAACGCGAGCGGACTCGCCAGCGTTAATCGGGTTGGCCAGGGTGACCTCGAAGGAGCGGGTGGAGGTCTTCTCGTCGAAGCCCAGGTCACGGATGTGCGCACCATTGGAGGAACGCGGGGTGATCAGGCGGTCAACACCCTTCGGGCCCTCAGCGGTCTTGACGTCAACGCGGTACTGAACTGCCGGGTAGTTGCCGTAGTAGCGCTCGGTGCCGACGTTCTCCAGGCGGAGAGCAACGGTGCCTGCGAAACCTGCGTGCTTAGCGCCAGAGGTGGTCAGAACCGGCTTCAGGTCCAGCTTCTGCTTAGCCTCATCGGTCTTGCCGTTCTCGACGTCCTCCTGGACCTTCTTGTCGGCTTCCTCTTCCTTCTTGCCTTCGGCCTCGGAGACAACCTTCTCCTCCGGAGCAACCTCGTTGTCCTTGATGACCTCAGCGTCAGCCTCCGGGGACTTCTCCTCCTCAACAACCTTCGGGTCGTTGACGTCGGTGGTGTTCTGAGCGTCCTTGTTCGGAGCGTAGGAATCCGCGATGTCGTCGTACAGCTTGACGCGAACCTCGTTCTTCATCGGCTGCATTGCGGACCAGAAGGTCGGGGTGGACCAGGTGCCGTTCGGCTTGCAGTACTGCTGGGTGCCGGTCATGTTCAGAACGCGGAAGCCGTAGGTGGCCTCACCGGTGTGGTTCGGCGGAACATCGTACGGGCCGATGGACTGGCCAGCCTCCCAGGAGAGGGAGTAGGACGCGGAAGCGCCGAGCTTGGTGGCGATCTGGTGGGAGATGCCGAAGGAGCCCTCAGAGTTCTTGCCGGAGCCCTTGCCACCTGCGTTCATGGAGGTGGTCTCAGTGCGGTCACCGTTGACGGACAGGGTGATGGACTGGGACTTGGACAGGTCCTGCTGCAGCGGGATGTCCTTCTTGGTCTGGTTGGTGGTGGAGATGGTGCCTGCCGGCATGAAGTTATCGGTCACCTTGTAGACTACGGTGCGGTGGTCCTCCCACGGGTTGCACACCGGGCGCGGGTTGAGCACGTTGGCCTTCATGTGGTCGGAGCCGTGGCTGGTGTGGACGATGGGGAGCTTGGCGTTAACAGCCGGGGTCTCCGGGTAGGACTCGGTGTGGGTTGCTGCGGATGCAGCCGGTGCGATGAGGGCGGTGCCTGCAATCGCGAGGCCGGCGATGAGGCCGGCGGTACGACGACGCTTGGTCATGATTGTTCTCCTGGATGAAAAAGTTTGGGGCAATGTGGTGACGCACTGTGGTGGCGCTGCGTATGCGCTGTAGTGCTCAGTGCGTGACGTGAAGCAACGATAAGGTGACTTTCAGGATCGCGCACCCTAAGGATTGTTTATATTTTTGGATAGCGAAGTATATTTCGATAGGGTGACGCGAAGGTGAACAATTGGCTAAGAAATTTGCGCCGACCTTGGTTTTGTCCAACTAGACCGTATTCTGGGAAAACGTCTCTTTGACCATTCGGTCACAAACTAAAGAATGACCCCATACGGGGTAGAAAAAGGTTGCGCGCAGCGCTTATTGCCAGGCCATTTTTAGCCCCAGGGGTGCGCGCGGGATTGCGCGCAGGCCCGAGGGTTACTTAAAAAATTCTTAGGGATGGTGTGTTAATCTTCTTCAATTTCCGGATCTTCGGCGCGCGCTTGCTCGAACACCTCAGCCGCTGCGCGCAGGTTAATGGTGCCGATGATGAGGCCCACCACGATGTCTGGCCACGGGCTTGCCCACACCAGCATGAGTAGGCCGGCGCCGAGAATGAGGATATTGGCGGCGACATCATTGCGTGCCGCCAGCCATGCGCCGCGCGTGAGCGCGCTGCCGTGGCGAAGTTGTATGAGCAGTACCGCGCAGAGCAGGTTGATGAGCATCGCTGCCACGGCCGTGCCCGACAACGTAAGTGGCTCAGGTACGGCGCCGGTGATGATCTTCCATATCGCCATGCCATAGGACGCCAACGCCGGAATCAGGATCAGCCCGGCTAGGCCATAGCTTGCTTTGCGACGCCCCTCCGCCGACCAGCGCAGCGCGAGCAGGACGAGCGCATTGATGAGAAAGTCCTCGAGGAAGTCGGCGGCGTCAGCAAACAGTGCCGCCGAGCCGATGATGGAGGCGATGATGAACTCGCCGAAGAATCCGAGGAGGTTCAGCGCGGCGACCCAGGCGACAATGTGCCGGGCGCGCGCGTTCAGGGTAGAGGAGGAGAGTTCTTGAGACACGGCACCTGAGCTTAGTGGGCTGAGGTGCCGTGTCCCAATTTGTTTTTCTTATGAACCGTTTCGGATTAGTCGACGATGGCGACGTCGTCTTCTCGGCGGTGTTTCTCGCCAGCGAAGCCGCCGAAGGCTGTGATGAGGGCGGTCGCGGCCAGGATGATGATTCCCGGTGTGGAACTGGGGGTCTCGTTGGAAGCGTTCAACGCGGTGGCAAGGAAGGGGAGCAGCCCCGATACTGCTGACGCGATATTGGCGGAGATGGCCACGCCGGAATAGCGGACGTTGGCGGGGAAGACCTCTGAGAGCAGGACGCCTGACACGGAATAGGTGATGGTGACCAGGGACAGCCCAATGCAGACCGCAAGCGTGAGGAGAACGGCATTGCCGGTATCGATCATCGCCCACAGCGGCCACGCCATGATAGCGGTGGCAAGCGCGCCGTATCCGATAACACGACCCGGGCCAATCTTTTCACCGATGCGTCCGAAGATGATGTTGATGAAGATTTGGCACACAGCGCCGAGGAGGGTGGCGTTCACGACGGTCTGGCGTTCGAAGTCCAGCGTGGTTGTGGCGTAGGAGAGGACATAGGTGCTCATGACGAAGAAGCCGCCGATGCCGAGGAAGGCGGCCGCGGAAGCAAGGCACAGTTGTGGGAAGTGCTGCGTGAAAAGTTCCTTCAGTGAGCCTTGGTGCGCAGCCTCGTCGGCCTCAGCTTCCTCTTCGAGGGCTTTGTAGACAGGAGATTCTTCAGCCTTTGTGCGAATCCACAGTGCTACTCCAAGGAAGGGGAAAGCGATGAGGAAGGGAACACGCCAGCCCCAGGAGCTCACCGCGTCATCATCAAGCATGAGCACAAGCGCGAAGGCGCCGGAGGAGAGCAGTGTGCCGGCGGGGGAGCCGATCTGCACGAAGGCCGCGTAGCGGCCGCGCTTTTCAGCCGGTGCGTGTTCGATAGCCATGGTCGTTGCACCGCCCCATTCGCCGCCGACGGCGATTCCTTGAAGCAGGCGCAAGATGACGAGAGCGATGGGTGCCCAGATGCCAATGCTGTTAAAGGTGGGCAGAAGGCCGATGATTCCGGTGGCCACACCGATGACAACGATGGAGATGATGAGTGCTGGTCGGCGGCCCATCTTATCGCCAATCTGGCCGAAAATGACTGCACCGAGAGGGCGGGCAAGGAAGCCCACGCCGAAGGTGGCGAAGGAGGCTAGGGTGGCGCCGGTGCCTGACATTCCCGAGAAGAAGAGATCGTTGAAGACGAGCGCGGCCGCGGTGCCGAAGAGGAAGAAATCATACCATTCGAGGGCTGTGCCAACGAACGCGGAACTGGCGATACGGAAGACATCTTTTGACTCGACCTTGATTTGCTCGGGGTCAGATTGGACCGGGGCAGCCGGGGGTGGATTGGTAGTCATATCCAGGTGCTCCTTGTGTGAAGTGCGTTACCTTTCCTGGAAACGATAGGTGTAGGTCACCTGAAGGGGGATGTTCTGGCAGCATTTATATGCATCACCCCATCGACTGGGCGGCAGAAGTGTGCGGTTGCACAGGACTTAAGGTGTCGCGCGGTGCAGTGCGAGGAGCACTCGGGCCGCGTCCTTGGGTCGAGTGATATCAAGGCCGGTGAGCTCGGTGACCTGCCGCAGGCGGTTGAGCACGGTGTTGCGGTGGCAGTTCAGCGCTTCAGCGGAGTCCTTGATGGAGCCGCAGTCCAGGTAGGTGGTGATGGTTCGGTACAGCGGCGCGTTCTTAAGGCGCATCTCGGCGATGGTCTGCGTCAGCTCCGTCATGCCGCTGGCGGTGAAGTCTGCGAGGACATCGCCCGCGACGGCCCAGAGCGCATCGGCCGCTTCGGTGAGTTGGCTCAGCGGGCCGGTGGAGTCGAAGATGCGCGGCGCTTGCTGCGCCGCCGCGCGAACTCCGGCTAAGCCGATGACGTCGCGGAAAAGTATGCCCGAGATCGTCGTCAGCCCTGCGCCGGTGTCCTTTGCGGTCTGTTCGCTGGGCCTTTGGTCTCTAGGCCAGAAGGTAACGAACATCCCGCGCACAGGGTGGCCGAAGGCCTCGCCGGAGGAGATGGGGGCGTCGAGAAGCGCGCGCAATTCCACCGCCGCGGTGGGGTGCGCCACCACGACGTCGAAGTGGGTGCCAGCATCGATGTTGAGTGCGCGGGCGATCTCCGCGATGCCGAGCGTGCCCAGGGACTCGGCAGCGAAGAGCCGTTCCAGGTGCCGGGCGTGAGCGCGGTGCACGTTGTGCTGCCCGCGCGCCTCCTCCAAGCGGTAAGCATCGCGCACCACGAGGTTGTACATCGTCACAACCGAATGCACCTGCGCCACGTGGTCGATGAGCACCTCCTGGTCCACGCCGGCCGCGCGGCGGAGGTGTTCCCAGAGGACCGTGAAGTCGAGCTGGATGGCGTCGATCAGTGTGGCTAGTTCCACCCCCTGGTGCGCGCGCCGCCGGCCGAGGCTTTGCGCATGGGCGCGAAGCTCCTCCTCATCCATCGCGCCGACCAGCACGTCAGTGATGCGCGCAAAAACCTCGAAGGCTGTCAGGCGCAGCTCATCTTCGCTCACTAGGGAGTCGCCGTAGCGTCCGGAACGAGAAAAAGCGGCGAGGAAGTCCTCCACCAGCCGGGGGATGGTGCCGTGGACCTCCGCGACGATGTCGCGCCAGCGTTTTTCGTGCATATGCACAACGCTACACGCCTAGCGGTGGTGGATTGCCCTGCAGGTAGCGAGGTGGCTCACCGATCTGGCTAGCATGTGGTGACAAACACAGCACGGTCCCCGTGCAGTTCGTCAGAGAAGCAGGAGGACGCATGATCACGCGCATCGACAACGCCCATATCCTGACCCAAGACCCCGCGCGGCCGGTCACGGATGCGGTGGCCTTTGCCAACGGGTGCATCCTCGCGGTGGGGGAGGACGCCCGCGCGCTGCCCGCCGATGAGACGTGGGACGCCGGTGGCCGCACGCTGACCCCGGGCTTTAATGACGCGCATTCCCACACCGTGTGGTTTGGCCAAACGCTGCTGGAGGTGGATCTATCCCGGGCCACAACGCCAGAGGAGGTCTATTCAGCGTTGCACGATGCTGAGCCAAACCCCGATGGTTGGGTGGTGGCCGCAGGGTTCCGCCCCTCCGGGCTGGATGCGCCGGTGGAGATTGCGCAGCTTGACCACGCCACCGGCGGGGCTCCGCTGCTGATTAAGCACAACTCGGGCCATGCTTACACGGTCAACACCGCGGCACTGCGCGCGGCGGGCGTCGATCCCGCCAACCCACCCGAGGTCGAAGGCGGCGAGTTCGTTCGCGATGCCGACGGGCACTGCACCGGGCTGCTCGATGAAAACGCCATGCGCGCCATCCAAGAGGTAACCCTGCCGGAATCGGGCGAGGAGATCGCCCGCGCTCTTGAGCTGGCCACACGCCGTTACCTAGAGCGCGGTCTGACTTCCGTCACGGACGCCGGGGTGGCCGGCGGCTGGATCGGGCACAGCCCGCGCGAGATAGCCGCCTATCAAAACGCCACCCTGCACACCCGCATGCAGGTGATGGTGACCATGGACGTGCTCCACGAGATCTCCGGACACGCCTCCGACGGCCCCGGCTGGGGCCTGGATGGTGGCCTGCGCACCGGCTTCGGCGATGAGTGGCTGCAGATCGGCCCCGTCAAGATCTTCAGCGATGGCTCCCTACTAGGTACCACCGCCGCACTGACAGAGAATTACGCCTGCTGCTCCCATCACGGATACTTCCAGGGTGATCCGGAACAGATGCGCACCCGTGCGCTGCAGGCGGCGAATTCCGGCTGGTCACTGGCCATCCACGCCATCGGCGATGCGGCGGTGGATTTTGCGATAGAGACGCTGGAGGAGGCCGTCGACAAGCATGGCGTGCCCGCCATGCCACACCGCATCGAACACGGCGGCGTGGTGCGTCCCGATCAGATTGAGCGCCTGCGCGGCCAGCCCATCGTGGTGGTGCCGCAGCCGCTGTTCATCCGGGCTTTCGGCGACGCGATGACGGATGCCCTCGGCCCGGAGCGCACCGTGTGGAGCTACCCAGGCAAGCGGCTTCTCGACGCCTCCCTCATCCTCCCCGGCAGTTCCGATCAGCCCGTGGCACCCGGGGTGCCCCTGGAGGTCATGCAGGCCTTCGTGGAGCGGCGCACCGCCTCGGGCCGGGACTATGGGGCGGAGGACCGTTTGACCCCAGCCGAGGCTCTCTATGCCTACACCGCAGGTTCGGCCGCGGCGACGGGCTGGGCCGGGCGCAAGGGGCAGGTGATGCCGGGGCAGCTGGCGGATTTCGTGCTGCTTTCCCAGGACCCGCTGAATACTGACGATCTATCCACCATCGACGTGGCCGCCACCATCGTGGGCGGCGAGCTGCGCTACGGAAGTTTTTAAGGAGTAGAAATGCGAGCAACCACTAACGAACAATTCCTGGCCGATTTCCAAGCCATGTCCGCCAACGGTGCCACTCCGGGCGGTGGCGTGGAGCGCCAAGCCGCCAGTGCCGGCGATAACCTCAACCGCGCCTGGTTCCACGAGGTTCTAGAGTCCCTCGGCGCGCGCGTCATCTATGACGAGATCGGGAACCAATACGGGCTTTTTGAGCTCGCCCCCGGCGCCGAGTACGTGGGCCTGGGCTCGCACCTGGATTCGCAGCCCTTGGCCGGCCGTTTCGACGGTGCTTATGGCGTGCTGGCCGCAGCCCATGCTGCCGGACGGGTGGCGCAGTCGGGTGCCAAGGCACGCTATAACCTGGCGGTGATCAACTGGTTCAACGAGGAGGGCTCGCGCTTTGCGCCCTCCATGATGGGCAGCTCCGTGTTCGTGGGGACGCTGGCGCTTGACGACGCCCACTCCGCCACCGACCTTAGCGGCGTCACCGTCGCGCAGGCCCAAGAAGAGGCGGGCTGGGCCCCGCGCGGCGAAGCCCCGAAGCTCGCAGCCTATGCGGAAATTCACGTCGAGCAAGGCAAGGAACTTGAAGCTGCCGGCAACACGATTGGCCTGGTTACCGCCACGTGGGGTGCGAAGAAATTCCAGGCGGTGGTCTCCGGTGAGCAAGGCCATACCGGTTCCACTCTGATGGCCGATAGGAAGGATGCGCTCTTCGGCGCCTCCCTCATTATTGCTTCAGTAGAGCGCCTCACCCACGAATTTGCCGAAGGCCAGCTGCAGGCTTCGGTCTCGCAGCTAACACTGGAGCCGAATTCGCCCGTGACCATCGCCCGCGAGGTGCGCTTCAACGTGGATGTGCGCTCACCCTCCACGGAGGTGCTGGACAAAGCCCAAGCACGCCTGCAAGAGATTATTGCCGAAGCAGAGGAGGAATCGCGCACCTCAGTAGAGCTGTCGCCAACGCACGAGTGGGCACTCAACCCCTACCCGGCGGCCGGCGTGGCGCTGGCCCGGGAGGTCGTGGAGGAGCTGGGCTATTCGCACCAAGAGATCTACACGGTGGCCGGCCATGACTCGACCAACCTTAAGGAAGTGGTGCCGACGGTTATGCTCTTCATCCCGTCCGTCGACGGCATCTCACACAACGAAAAGGAGTTCACCACGGAGGAAGACTGCGTGGCTGGGCTGGACGTGCTGACACACGTGGCGCAACGCCTCGTGGAATCCGGGTGCTAGTCGTTATCGCTCCACGGTTCGTAGCCAAAGGCTTGTAGCGCGACCTCGAATCCGCGCTTCATCGCGGTGAGCTCTTCCTCGCTGAACTCGTAGGTGCGTAGGCGTACCGGGCCGGTAAGTGGGACGTGGAGCAGGAAGCGTCGGCCTTCTTCAGTGATGTCGCACAAACGGCGGCGCAAGTCCTCCGGATCGTCGTTGAGCACAATGAGATCATCACGCACCAAGCGCTTGACGGCCTGCCCGATGGTGGCTGGCTGCCACCCCAGTTCCTTGCGCAGCTGCAGGATCGGGATGGGGCCCTTCTTATCGATGAGCCGCAGAAGCGAAAGATGGGAACCGGTGATTCCGTACTCGCGGCGCGCTTCTGTGTCGAACCTGGCCCGGGCGCGTTCGAAGCGGCGGTACTCCGCGATGGTCTCAGCGATTGGATCAATATCTGTCACGTAATCAAGCGTAAAAGCTTTGGGCTGATGTCCGCAAATGTTTACAGCTGTTTACAGCGAACGGGCTAATGGAACAAAACTTCAGCGCCCAGGGCCACTCACACTGAGGGGTCACAGGGCGCTGAAGTCTCTCTATCTCTCTCTGTGTGCGTTCTCTCCAACGCACGACATCCAGTATGCAACTTATCAGTGGACAATGTGAAGCTTAGACCCACCTAAAGAGGGAGGGATGAGCTGTGAGTTTGCTGTGCCGGTCACATTCCGCTGGTTATCGCCACCGAAGTGCGGTGGAGGCTGTCTGGGGAGTTGCCCCCCGGGGTTAATAATTGGGGTTATGGGGATCCAAAGCTGGACGGATTAAAGGGCCGTTGTGAGCGGGGGAGCTTTTCGACCACAAGGCGGTAGGAGTCTGTCACGAGCTCTGTAAGAAGCTGCGCGGTGAGCTTGGGTTCCGGGTGCACAGACACCCGGTGCCGCTTGTTCATGTGGTAGCGGATATTGAGGCACGCTTGCGCTAATTCCATACCCCCAGACCTGAAACCCGCAACCACCAGATGGGAGGTGGGGCGTCGCCAAGTGCTAGGCGACGCCCACCTGCAGGTTGCGGGTTTCAGGTCTGGGGAAATGCGCCAAGCGGCGGACGCCCGCACCCCTTCGGCGACGCTGTACGTAGCGGTGGCAGACATGTCGGCCTCCTAGGCTGGACGCCGAGGCGTCTCTGGGCATAAAAGTGGCTAGGTGAAAACACCGCTGGGCCCCTCCCGCGATCTCTCGGGGGAGGGGCCCAACGGCGTCTCTATCAAGTCCCTCCGATTATCGGCCGCAGGCCGCCCTCCGGAGGGTGAGGGGTTCTCTCTCTCGCATGCGCTCTCTCAAACGCACAACACAGAGTATGGCGGCCAGCGCTGGCATCGCCATGAACTCCGCCTGGCAGTTTTCTGCTAGTCGATTTTTTGCTAATCAAAGCGCGTGGGGCGCTTCTCCAGAAATGCCGTGACGCCCTCCTTGTGGCCAGCTGAGGCCATCTGCGCGTACTGCGTCGGCTCCTCCCAGGCCAGCTGCCCATCGAGCGGCTCCAGCGCCGTGCGGTTGATGGCTTCCTTGGCTTTGGCCAGGGCATCGCGCGGTGCGATGTGCAGGCGCTGTGCTACCTGCAGTGCAGTGGACAGGGCGTGGCCCTGGGGCGCGCGTTTGGTTACGAGGCCCGCCGCTTCGGCCTCGGCGACGCCGAGCTTGTCTTGTAGCAGTGCCAAGGCGAGCGCGCGGTGGCGCCCCACGGAGGCGAGTGCGGTGAGGCTCACACCGCCATCAGGGATAAGGCCAATCTTGCCGAAGGGCAGCGTGAAGTAGGAGTCCTCGCCGGCCACGATGAGATCGCAGGCAAAAGCCAGCGAAGCACCCGCGCCAGCGGCCGCACCTTCGACCGCGGCGATGACGGGAATTTCGGCGGCCTGAATCTCAGCCACCAGTGCGTTGAGCTGGGGAAGCATGGTGGACTCGGCCGGGTCGGGAGTCTCGCCCGCGGCCTGCGCGGCGGCTGCCTCTTGCGCGGCGGCGACGAGATCCGCTCCGGCACAGAAAGCGGTCTCATCGCCGGTGATGACGAGGGCGCGGACGGAGGGGTCAGCGGAGGCGTCTGCAAGCGCGGCGGAGAGTGCTAGGCAATGTTCCTTTGCAATCGCGTTGCGGCGCGCGGAGTTATTGATGCGCGCGACGAGGACGGAGCCTTCGCGGCGGGTCAGGATGGCATCGGTCATGGTTTAGTCCTTAACAAGCTCGGTGAGGGAGGAAATGATGCGCTCGGCCTCAGCGGAGATGCGGGAGACGATTTCGGAGCAGGGTGCCACATCGTGGATTAGACCCTGCGACGTTCCGCAGGTCCACACGCCCGCGTCCAAATCACCGGTTTCGTAGACGGCACGGCCGCGCTTGCCGGCAACGAGGTGGCGGATATCCCCAAACTCGGCGCCCTGGGCTAGGCGCTCGGCAACCTCATCGCTTACAGCGTTCCTGGCCACGCGGGTGGAATTGCGCAGCTCGCGGAGGATGAGCTGGGTATCCAGCTCGCTGCGCTCCACGATGGCCTGCTTGACGTTCTCGTGCACTGGGGCTTCCGTGGAAGCCACGAAGCGGGTTCCCATGTTGATGCCCTCGGCGCCCAGTGCCAGGGCGGCAGCGAGCCCGCGGCCATCCGCGAAGCCGCCTGAGGCCACGATGGGGATGTCCAGCTGGTCCGCGGCGGCGGGAATGAGCACGAGTCCCGGAATGTCATCTTCGCCGGGGTGGCCGGCGCACTCGAAGCCGTCGATGCTCACGATGTCGACGCCCACCTTCTGTGCACTCAGCGCATGCCGCACGGAGGTGCACTTGTGGATGACGGTGATGCCGGCATCCTTGAAAGCCGGCATGTGGTCCTTGGGGTTGTTGCCGGCGGTCTCTGCAATCTTCACGCCTTCCTCAATGATGACGTCGCGGTATTCCGCATAGGGCGGTGGGGTAATTGCCGGGAGCATGGTGAGGTTGACGCCGAAGGGCTTATCGGTCAGCTCGCGCGTGCGGCGAATCTCGTGGCGCAAGTCTTCCGGGGTGGGCTGCGTAAGCGCGGTGACGACGCCGAGGCCGCCGGCGTTGGATACCGCGGCGGCGAGTTCAGCACGGCCGACCCATTGCATTCCGCCTTGGATGATGGGGTGCTCTATGCCGAGTATGTCGGTGACGCGGGTGGAAATCATGAGTGTTGTGCTCCTTGGTGGTGCGAAATCTATGGGGGAGGAGGGTGAATGAAAAGGTGAATAGCTATTCGGAAAAATGGGCGTGCAGGCGGTCCCTGAGGTCATCGGGCAGGGTGATGGGGCGGCGCTCATAGGCATCGATAAGCACCAGCGTCGCTGTTGCGAACACGCACGACGTTCCGTCCTGAATCAGTTCGTGGGAAACCTGGTAGGAGGTATTTCCGATGCGGGAAATCCACACGCGAGCCTCGATGGAATCGGTGTAGGTGAGCTCGGCGTCATACTGGACTTCGAGGGAACGCACCACGTGAGCATAGGAATTGGTGGCGACGGGGCCGCTTAGTTCGGCAGCCGCACGGATACGCGCTTCTTCCAACAGTGTGACCATCGTGGCGTTGTTGACGTGGGCGTTCGCGTCCTGGTCGGACCACCGTAAGGCGAGGGTTATCGGGATGGCGTTGGCGGGCGCGCGCATTGTTCCTCCTGGGGCAAGCGGGTAGAGTGATGCGTATTACTATACATACGAATTGTGGTTCGTCACTCGAATCGTGAGGAGAACGCCATGACAGATCTTCTGGGAATCGATGCTCTGCTGAGCGAAGAAGAAAAAGCTACCCGTGACCGCGTCGCCGCACTGGTGGATGAGCACATCCGCCCGCACGTGGGGCAGTGGTATGAGGACGCGGTGCTGCCGGACTCTATCTTCCCGGTGCTAGCGCAGGCCGGACTGTTCGGGATGCATCTGGAAGGCTATGGCTGCGCTGGACGTTCCGCGGTGGAATACGGACTGGCCATGCAGGAGCTGGAAGCAGGGGACTCCGGTATCCGCACGGTGGTATCGGTGCAGGGCTCGCTGGCGATGTCGGCGATTTATAAGCATGGTTCGGAGGAACAGAAGCAACAGTGGCTTCCCAAGATGGCCGCCGGTGAGATGATTGGCTGCTTCGGGTTGACGGAGCCGACCGCCGGTTCGGACCCGGCCAGCATGGTGACGGTGGCGCGCTACCGCTCCGGTGAATGGGTCCTGGACGGTGCGAAGCGCTGGATTGGCCTGGCGAGCGTGGCCGGGGTGGCGATCATCTGGGCCAAGGTTTCTGAGGAGGATGCCTCCGCCGCTGGGGTGGAGGCGGGCGTGCGCGGGTTCATCGTGCCGACGTCCACGCCAGGGTTTAGGGCCACCCCGATTACCCGCAAGCTGTCCATGCGGGCGTCCATTCAGTGCGATATTGAACTGGAAGGCGTTACTTTGCCCGCCGACGCTCTGCTGCCCAAGCATCCGGGACTCAAGGGGCCGTTTATGTGTTTGAACGAGGCTCGCTTCGGCATTAGCTTCGGCGCTTTGGGTGCGGCCCGTGATTCTTTGGAGGTGGCGCTGGCCTACGCCAAGGAGCGCAAGCAATTCGACCGCTCGCTGGCGTCCTTCCAGCTCACCCAGCAGAAGCTGGTGGATATGGCGGTGGAGCTTAATAAGGGGCAGCTGCTGGCGCTGAACCTGGGTCGTGCCAAGGATGCGGGCACGCTGGAGCCCCACCAAATCTCGGTGGGCAAGCTGGCCAACTGCCGCACCGCCATCGACATTTGCCGCCAAGCCCGCACCATCCTGGGCGGCAACGGCATCACCGCGGACTACTCGCCGCTGCGCCACGCCGCCAACCTTGAATCAGTGCGCACCTATGAGGGCACCGATGAGATCCACACGCTGATTCTGGGGCGGGTGCTGACGGGGGAGCAGGCGTTTAGCTAACCGCGTGGCGTCGTACCGGTGAGGCCATACGGGCTCCACTGCGCAGATGGTCTTATTCGTTTGGTCCCTCTACTTTGGTCCCTCATCTGGGATGAGGGACCATCTGTGTGCTGAAAACCAGAGAAAGATGGTCCCTTCACTCTGCTAAGAGACCAGAGTAAAGGGACCATCTAAAGAGGAGAGGCTAAGCAGTGCGGGCGCCGTGTTCGGGGCCCGCGCACTGTCTTGCACTCAGGCCTGTTCACAGGCACTGTGTCGCGCTGTTTAGTTTCTGGGTGTCTAGCTTCTGGTGTCCTTCGGCTTCGGGGCGTTCGGATCAATCGGGCGGCCATCGGCATCCAGATCGTTGAGCTCGGCCAGCTCGGTGAAGTCGGCCTGGGCGTCGGCGAATCCTTCCTCCGGATCGATCTCATCGAAGTTGCGGATGGTGCCGTCGCGCTCGTCCTTGAACATGTCCTTGCCATAGACGACGAGCACCATGATGATGCCGGCGGCGAAGCCCCACGCGGCACCCTGGGTGGCCAGCACGCCGGCGGTGACACCTGCGATGCCCAGATCCTTCTGGTTCTTGGACTCCATGATGCCCACGCGCACCGACACGAAGCCCTGGATGATGAGAGTCAGCGCCAGACCCACCGGCAGGATGGGCTCGACGAAAGAAGTAATCGGCAGCAGCAGGAGACCCACGTTTGTACCCCAACGGAAGGAGCCCGCGCCGCCAAAGATGGTGCGCATGGCGCGCTTGCCCTGCTTGTAACGCTCGACGATGACCACGTGCATCGCCGCCCACAGCGGGCCACACATAGCGACGTCCGGGCCGATGATGGACATCAGCATGTTGCGGCCACCGAAGAGCAGGTGTGCGCGCGACGGGCTGTACACCACGGCCTCGTCCGTGCGGACGTGATCGGCTTCCTTAAGCACTGCGTTGGCCTGCAAGACGTCACCGAAGACGACGATGTAGGCGGCCAGCACCGTGGGGATGGCGGTGAGGAACATGTGTGCCGGCGGAAGACCGATACCGAAGACGGTGTACTCAGACCACAGGGTCATGAAATCTGGTTTGGAGAAACCCCACTCCACGTCCGGCCAGGGAGCCTCGCCAGCTAGTGGTGCGACGAAGACCGCGACGAAGATAGCAGGCAGGATGCCTAGCGAAGCCAGGAATCGCCAACCGGCGGCCTTCTGCCGCAAGGCTTGGAAGCCACGGGAGTACATGAGGAAGAAGGCCACAGCCACCGCGATGGTGATGGTAATGGGGAAGGAGTGGAAACGTCCGCCTTCCTGGAACACCGAGACGATGGCAGCGATACCGGCGCCAAGGACGATGCCGGAGCGCAAGCCAGAGGGAATGAGTCGGACGACCTTCGATGCCCATCCCGTTATGCCTAGCGTTAAGGAGAATATGCCTAGCAAGAGCTGGAAGCTGATGAGCGCCCACACACGCTGCTCACCCTCCGGGAAGGTCTGGATATAGACCGTCAGCAACGGAATCGCCGGGGTAATCCAGCCCGGGACAACCGGGTCACCCAAGAGGTGGTGGGTGAGGTAGAGAAGGCCGTTGAGCATGACGACGGCTAGCGCCGCTTCGTAGGGCATGCCGAGGGCCTCAGTCATCAGGGGGATAGCGCCCAAGTCCACCACACACATGAACAAGCCTTGGGCGAAGTCCGGCCACTCCATGCGGTAGTGCACGAAGGGGAGGCGGACATCGAAGGGCCCCATCTTCCAGTGGGGTGAAGCTTGACCGATGCCCTGCTCTTCGGGTTCGGTGGTTTCGGCCATGACGGCCTCCTTTCAAAGAAAAGGGACCAAGCCCGGCGGGCGTGAAGCGCGCGGGGCTTGGTGAGGAAAGGTGAGAGGTTCGTTGAGGTTTAGTGCTTGAGGTTTAGTCGAACCTTGGTTAGTCGAACTCGATGATCTGGCGCAGTGCTACACCGTCGGACAGGCGGTCCATGGCGGTGTTGATGTCCTCGAGCTTGATGTGGTCGGAGATGAGGGCCTCAGCGTTGAGCTTGCCCTCGCGCCACAGCTGCTCGTACTTCGGGATGTCCTTCGACGGGACGGAGGAACCCAGGTAGCAGCCGTGGACGCGGCGTGCTTCGGCGGTCATTACGAGCGGGTCGATGGTGATGGTGGAGCCCGGTGCCGGCAGGCCGACGGTGACGGTCAGGCCGCCCGGTGCGGTGACCTTGTAGGCGGTTTCCAGTGCCTTCGGATGGCCGGCGGCCTCTACGACAGCGGTGAACTTCTTGCCGGACTCCTCAGCTTCCTGTGGGGTCATCGCGGAGGTGGCACCGATTTCGATGGCCTTCTCGCACTTATCCTTCTGCATGTCGATGCCCACGATCTCCTTCACGCCGAGCGCAGCGGCGGTGATGATGGCGGCCATGCCCACGCCACCGAGGCCGACGACGGCGATGCTGTCCTCCGGCTTTGGATCGATCTCGTTGAGCACGGCGCCGCCACCGGTGAGGATGGCGCAGCCGAGGATGGCGGCGATATCGGCCGGGACATCGGAGCCCACCGGTACGACGGAGAGCTCGGAGACCACGGCGTGGGTGGCGAAGCCGGAGACACCAAGATGGTGCTGGATCGTCTCACCGTTGCGAGTGAGGTGGCGGGTGCCGCGGATGAGGGTGCCCTCGTTGTTGGTCTTGGAGCCAACCTCACACGGCATCTTGCCGTCGGTCTTGCAGCCGGCGCACTCACCGCAGCGCGGGAGGAAGGTCATGACCACGTGGTCGCCGACCTTGACGTTGGTAACACCCGGGCCGATCTCTTCGACGATGCCGGCGGACTCGTGGCCCAGCAGCATCGGCAGCGGACGGGGGCGGTTGTTGTTGACCACGGAAAGGTCAGAGTGGCACAGGCCAGCAGCGGTGATCTTGACCAGGATCTCGCCCTCGCCAGGAGCGGAGAGCTCGAGCTCGCTCACGGTGATGGGCTGAGAGTCGGCGTAGGGGCGCTCGTCGCCGGAACGCTCCAGGACGGCACCTCGAATGGTAATCGTGTCAGACATGGATACCTCCAGACATCGGATGGGGTTAATGCATCGCAATGTACGCCACAGGGCGTTAAGGAGGGCCGGAACGGTATGGGAAAAAATACACCGGGCCGTTATGTGGATGGGGAATTCTCTACCTGCTGAGGGAGTGGGCGCGCAACGCCACAAAGACATCGAGGCCGCGCTGGCCCACGGCCCACTCCTCACCCATGAGCTCAGCGATCCGATCGAGGCGTTGGCGCACTGTGTTGGGGTGGATGAACATGGCGCGGGCTGTCTGCGGGATGCTGTGCCCGGAGAGCAAGTAGTGGTGCGCGGTAGCGGTCAACTCGGTGGAGTGTTCCTCGTCGTAGTGCACCAGCGGGCCGATGGTGCGCGTGGACAGCGCGTTCAGTGCCTGCGGGTCCGCGCCTAGGATGAGGCCTACCGTGCCCAGGGAGTCCTCGGTGACCAGCTGGCCGCGCAAGCCCAAAGCGAGTGCTGAATCCAGGTAGGCCATGGCGGAATCGTGGGCGCTGCGCGCGGAGCTTAGGCCGTCGAAGCCGATGGCAGAGACCGTCAACTCAGGGAATTCAGACAGCAGTGGGGCCAGCGCCTTACCGATATCCCGATCCGGTTGGTACAGCACGCACACGTGTTGGTCGTGGTGCGTAATGGCGGCGTTACCTGGCAGGAGGTGCTCCAGCTGGGGGCGGGTGGGCAGGTTCTTGGCTGAGTGCAGGCCTACGAAGTACAGCTGTGCCGAAGAGTTCAGGCTGATGCCTGTGAGGTGGCGCAGGCGGGCGATCTCCTCGCGCCCGGCGTTGCCTAGTGCTACGGCGTAGACGAGGTCGTCGACTTTGCGCGCGGTGGCGTCGACAAGCGCCTCAGCAAAAAGCGCAATCGCTGTAAAGGCTGCGGAGGCGTGGCTGATGACGCGCAGTTCGGCGTCGCTGAGCTCCTTGTCCACACCAATCGTGCCCAGCGCCCGCCCGTTAAACTCCACGGGGAACGTGCTGGTTGGGGGAGTGTCCGGGGCATCCTCCGCGGTCCACAGCGTGACCGGCGCATCGAGGCTTTTAGCTAGCACGCGCTCGAGCTCCTCGAAGCTGGGATTGTTCATCAGCACGTGGAGCAGCTGCGTGTTGACGTCGTTGAGCCACTGCAATTCGTCCACGTGGCGGCTCAGCGCAATTTGGGAGCGGGTAAGCTCCGCGACGGATTCGCCCTGACTCTCAATGACTTGGGCATTCTCCAGCGCCACGGAGGTAATAGAGCCGAGCACCTCGAGCGCTGCGATTTCCTCGTGCGTGTAGTGACGCGGGTGGCGATCCCCCACGAGAAGCGCGCCGATGGTGCGCCCAGAAATGCGGATCGGGGCGCCGAGGATCCCGCGGATTCCTTCGGCTTCTACCGCACGGTCCACGTAATCCACGTGCGTGACGTTGGGATCCACAGAATGGTCATAGGTCCACGCCGGGCGGTTAGTGGCGGCCACGATGCCGAGGATTCCGGAGCCCATCGGCATGTTGATGGTGCGGAATTCCTCAGTGACGACACCGCTGGTGGCCAGCACCTTGGTAAAGCCGGTGTCCTCATCGTTGAGGCTGAGGTAGCCCACCTCCGTGCCGATGGTGGAGCGTGCGTGGCGCACAATCGCCTGGAGGATGTCGGTGGATTCGCGGCCCGAGTTGAGCATCTGGGAGACGTCGAGCAGTTTCGTCGACATCACCCGCCACGTGTGGTTGGCGCGCATGGTTTCCTCAACGGCCCGAAGCGCGCCAAGCTCCTCGGCCGCCAGTTGCTCGCGCAGCTCGTCGGGGACGCGGGTGCCGCTGGCGAGGTGGGAGAGTACGGGGCCGAGGAGAGACATGCCCCCTAGCTTAGGGGGCTAGCCGGGGCGCTACCTACTTCCAGTGGGAAGAGGAACGCTTGGTCATCTGCTCGCGGTACTGCTGGGTGGTGGTGGGCAGGAGCTCACCGGTGGCCCAGTCGAGGATGACGCCGTAGTGGCGGACCAGGTCGAGCTGGTCCAGCTCGCCGGCGTTGTAGCGCTCAGCCACGGACTCCGGGGACTCCGCCAGTTTGTCCAGGCGGGTGGAGCGCAGCTCCTCACGCAGCTTCGCGGTTTCCTCCTCGTCGAGCTCGTACTCGTCGGTTTCCGGGTCAACGGGGTGGATGACAACGCCGTAGTCCTTGGCGGCACGGCCCACGGAGACGTAGCCATCGATGACGTCCTCCAGCACGGCCTTCGGGTCGCGCTCCAGGGCATCGCCGAAGCCGCCGCCACCGGCGGAGGGGCGCTCGAAGGTATCGCCCGGGCCCACCGGAACGTTGGAGAACAGCGCGCCGAGGTACTGCTCATCCGGGGTGCCGCGGTTGAGCCACACGCCCTGCGGGATGGAGGGCAGACCACCCTCGATGCCCCAGGTCACGGAACGCGAGCGGTCACAGCAGTAGCTCATGACGGTCTTGTTCGCATCTGTGAGCACACCGCCCTTGGTTACGCCCACACCGCCGCGGAACTTGCCGGGGCCCGCCGAGTCAGTCACCAGTGCGTGGTGGCTGGTGATAACGGGGGAGAGACGCTCCTGGCCTTCGACCGGCTGGACCGCCAGGCCCGGGCCGAAGACCGGTGCGGTGGCAGAGGAACCGTCGCGGTCGACGCGGCCGCCCCAGCCGCCAGCCATCCAGTCGTACCACATGAAGAACTCGCCCTTGTCCTCTGGTTTCTTCGCGTCACGGGTGTCCCAACCACCGATGAGCAGGTACTCCAGGTTGAAGGCACAGGCCATGGCGCGCTCTTGCATGAGTTGGGACCACAGCTCGAAGACCGCGTTCATGATCTTCTCGAAGGGGCCGGAACAGAAGCCGGTCACCGCGTGCGGCATTCCGGCGTTGACCACGGTTCCCTCCGGGCCGAGGTCGATGTCCATGGCGCGGTAGAGGCCGGAGTTGAGCGGCACGTCGGGGAAGAAGGTCTTGGTGCCGGCGACGATTCCGGAGAATGCGGAGCCATAGCCCGCGTTGAGGAAGCTGGCGACTGCCGGCGCGGAACCGTCCAGCGAGTAGGAGAGGCGTCCGCCCTTGATGCGCATCGTTACCTTGATGGGAACGAGGCCCTCTTCCTTGGCCGGGTCGAGGTCGATGTAGTCGATGGTGGACCACTCGCCGTCGTCAAGCGCGGCCACACGGGAGGTGACGATGTCTTCCACGTAGTCCTGGACCGCACGCAGCGCGGTGCGCACGGTGTCGAAGGAGTACTTGTCCACGAGACGGTGGATTTCACGCTCACACACTGCGGTGGCCTCGGCCTGGGCCTTGAGGTCGCCCATGACGATCTCGGGGCTGCGGGTGTTGCCAGCCAGGAGCTTGGCGACGTCCTTGAGGAACACGCCCTTGGACCACACGCGCACCGGGGTGATGCGCAGGCCCTCGGTGTAGTAGTCGGTCGCGGAGACGTCGAAGGAGCCCGGGACGGAGCCGCCGGCATCGGCCCAGTGGCCCTTGTTCTGTGCGAAGGCCAGCAGGGTGCCCTCGTGGAAGATGGGGCGCAGGAAGGACACGTCATTCATGTGCGTGCCGCCCTGGTAGGGGTCGTTGATGGCGAAGACGTCACCTTCGTGGATGTCATCGCCGAATTCCTTGAGCACGGCTTGGCACTGGAAGTGCAGGGTGCCGACGTGTACGGCGATGTCCTGGTTTCCCTGCATCACGGTGTTGCCCTCGGCATCACACAGCGCGGAGGAGAAGTCACGCGAGTAAATGACGAAGGAGTAGCAGGTGCGCAGAATCTGCTCGGACATGAGGTTGACCGAGGTGGCAAAGGCGTTCTTAAGAACCTCGAAGGTCACCGGGTCGAGCGTGCGGCGGCCGGAAGAGGACGGCGAGGGTTTCTGTGGCTGTGTGTGAGTCGTAGTCATGTCGATTCCTTTCAAAGGAGAGTCTGAAGGCGAGGGTCTTAGGCGTTGGTGGCCTTGCCGATGTGGATACGGATGTTGGACCACTCATCAATTTCTGCACGGTCTCCAGGCGGAATGACGGTGGTGGCATCGAACTGGTCGATGATGGCCGGGCCGTTGAGCTTGGCGCCGGCCTTCAGGTCGGGGCGGTGATAAATCGGGACATCGGCCCAGCCGCCGTGCGCGGAGAAGTAGACGGGGCGGGTGGTCTCTGGGAGCTCTGCCTCGTGCTCTTCGACCTCGTAGTGCTTGAAGGGCGGGTTCTCAAGCTCGCCGATGGCGATGAGGCCAATCTGGTAGAACTCCACCGCGCCGTCGCGGTCGGCGAAGGAGTACTCGCGCTCGTGCTCATCGTGGAACATGGCGACGGCATCATCGAGCGGGTTATCGGACTCGGGGATTTCCACCGTCAGGGAACGCCACTGGCCGCGGTAGCGCATGGACGCGGTCAGCTTGAACTTCATGCGCTCCTCCGGGACGTGCTCCTTCTCCAGGCGCTCGCGGGCCTCGGAGATCAGCGCCTGGAATTCCTTGCGCAGTTCGGTGGTGTCCACCTCGTCCACCGGTGCTTGGTACATCTTGGTGATGTCGTGTCGGATGTCCACGAGCAAGCAGCCCTGGGCGGAGGTCACGCCTGGGTGCGGCGGGACCACGACGGTGGGGATGGACAGATCGCGGGCGACCTCAGCGCCGTGCAGGGCGCCGGCGCCGCCGCCGACGACAAGGACGAAGTCACGCGGGTCGTAACCACGGCGGATGGACAGCAGGCGTACCGCATCGGCCATGTTGGCGTTGGCCACCTGCACGATGTTCTCCGCGGCGGTTTCGGTATCGAGACCGAGGGGTTCCGCGACCGTCTTGTTGACGGCCTCGCGCGCGGCATCCGGGTTCAGCTTCAGTGCACCGCCGATGAGCTCGGTGCCGAGGCGGCCGAGGGTGACGTTGGCATCGGTGTTGGTGGCATCGGTGCCGCCGCGCTCGTAGCAGACCGGTCCCGGATCCGCGCCCGCGGACTGCGGGCCGTTGCGCAGGGAACCTGCCTCATCGATCCACGCCAGCGAGCCGCCGCCAGCGCCGATGGTGCCGACCTCGATGGACGGGAAGCAGATGGGGAAGCCGTATTCGACCTGCCACTGCTTGGTGATGCGGATGTCACCTTCGTAGACCAGCGCGATATCGGTGGAGGTACCGCCCATTTCCAGGCCAATCGCGTTGGAGTAGCCACAGCGGGTGGCGATGTCTTGCACCGCGATGGCGCCGGCCGCAATGCCGGAGGCAGCCAGGCGGACCGGGTAGCGGGTCACCATCTCCGGGGTCATGGAACCGCCGCCGGAGTGGAGAAGGAGCAGGTCTCCGTCGTAGCCGCCTTCCTCGAGCTGGCGGGACAGACGGTTGACGTAGCCGGAGACGAGCGGGGCCAGGACCGCATTGGCGACGGTCGTGGAGAAGCGGTCGTGCTCGAAGATCTCCGGGAGGATTTCGGAGGAGGTGGAGACGGTGGCGTCGGGAAGCTCCTCGCGCAGGATCTCCGCCATGCGCTCCTCGTGGGAGGCGTTGGCATGGGAGTTGATGAAGCAGACCGCGACGGTCTCAATCTTCTTGCGGCGCAGGATCCCGGCGATGCGGCGAGCCTCTTCCTCATCCAACGGGGTGATCTCGGCGCCATCGAAGTCGATGCGCTCTTCTACTTCGTAGCGATCACGGCGGCGGATGTAGGGATCCGGAACGTCCTTGTAGGCATCCCACAACTCATCCTTGGTGCCGTCGCGGATTTCCAGAACATCGCGGAAGCCCTTCGTGGTGATGAGCGCTGCCGGTGGGAAGCGGCGCTGGATCAGCGCGTTGGTGGCCACGTGGTGCCGTGGGAGAACACCTCGACCTGGTTGAGCTGGACGTCGGCCGACTTGAGGCCGTTCATCACCGCCTTCATCGGGTCATCCGGGGTGGAGGGAACCTTGGCTACCGACAACTCGTGGGTCTCGGTGTTAACAATCGCGACATCGGTGAACGTTCCTCCGACGTCGACGGATACGCGAAAAGGTTTATTTCCCGTCATGGTGGGAACCTCTCTTTCAAAGGCTGGTGAATTCGGTTGAGAGGAATCTTGATATGGCACGAGAAGGGGAGCAATGGAGAAACAGTGAATTGAGAGCGGAGAAGGTAGAGGAAACTCCAAACAAGCAGGTTGGGGCATACTAGAATTAGCCGGAGAAAAGTAAGATAGGACACTATTTTCCGGAGGGATAAGTGGCGTCACAAGATAATCCGGTGCTGCGGATCGCCGATCTCGTCGTGATGGAGCCGCGACTGCGCCGCTTGAGCAGGGCGCTCGAGGATGAGAATTTTGTGGGGCTGTGCGCCGAGGGCGATGGGGACGTGGCGGGTTGGCTTGTCCTTCCCCGGCCGGAGGGAACCCCGCGCGCCATCCAGCGCCGGCTGGTCGACGCCGCCGGGGTCATCTTCCTCGACTCCGAGTTCGATGAGCAGGAAGTCCTGGACTCGGTGGAGGGAACCGGCGCCGTCCTGTACGGCACCGATGGGATCACGCGCCAAGATATCCGGCGCGCGGTGGATGAGCTTTTGCGGCGCCAACCCAACCTGGCATCCTGGCGCAAGCTCAGCACCATCGGGCAATTAAGCCCCGGGTTGGTCAACCCAGCGCCGGAGTCCGAGATCCTTGCGCGCTTTGCCAGGTTCAGCGGGGATTCCTTGCTGCTGTTGACCGTTGACGGCCGGGTTATTGCCGCCGCCGGCGAGCTGCCCGCGCGGAGTATCGCGCGTTCCCTGTCGGTGGTGATAAACCACAGCACCACGACCATGCACGTGGGGCGTTGGAAGGTCTTTGCACGGTGGCTCGACATTGCTGGCGAAAGCCCCTCTTTCGACCACGGCTACTGGCTGATCCGCGGGCGGCAAACCAGTCAGGATGCAGACTTCGATGACCCCGCTTTCGCGGCGCTGGAGGAGCTGCTCACCGCTTCCCTGATGGCGCAGAGAAACATCCAGCGCAACCACGTCGCCGAATCGAGCGCGCTGATGGTGGCGTTGTGCGATGAGAATTCGAATAGGGAAGAAGTGGCCACCACGTTGCGCAGGCGGGGCTTTTCGGAGCATGCCAAGATGCGGCTCCTTGTCTCCGATTCCGTCAAGGATTCCTACCGCAGCGATGTGCGCGACAAGGCCTTCGCCTTGGCCCAGGATGCGGGCGTGCCGCTGGTGCTGGGCTATGTGTCCGGCCGCACCTGCGTGTTGACTACCCACTCGGGAGCGGAGGCGAGGATCGCGGATGTGCTCTTCGGCTCCGTCGGGCTTTCTGATCCCTTCGATACCGTTGAGGAAGGCCCTGCAGCGTGGCTCCAGGCCCTGCTTGCCGCCGTGGTGGTGGAACGCACGCATTCCTTGCACCTGCAGAGCTTGGAGTTCACTCACTGCAGCGCCATCGAGAAGGCAGCGGCCTACCTGGGCCAGCGCGGCTTGGAGGACGCAGTGGGGGAGCTCGACCGCGCGATTGAGGGGATTAAGGATGGCGAAGAGATCTTTCGCGCCTATGAAGCTGAAAGCTTCTCCGTGGCCCGGGCGGCGAAGGCCGTGGGCGTGCACGCCAATACGGTGCGGCACCGGCTGGAAGCTCTGGAGGAACGGATTCGGTTCTCCGATGCGGATCTGGTTTTGTGGGCGCTGTGGAAAGCGCTGCGCCCCCGCATGCAGCGCTAGGCGGCTGTATGCGGGGGCACGGAGAAGGTGTGAGAGTAGAGAGTGAGAGGGGGAGTGGAGAGAACTACACCTTCTTCTTGCTACGCGGGATGGGCTTGCCGGTGATCAGCGCGTGGAGCTTGCCGTCACCGATCTGCAGCTCTTCCGGAATGTCCTCGGAATCAACCTCGGTCATGATCTCCTTGATGAAGTCAGATTCCGGGATGGAGGAGTTGCGAGCAATGGCCACGAGTTCACGCATCTCCTCATCGGAGAGGTGGTTGTCATTCTCAAAGCGCTTCTTGAGGAGCTCGCGTGCGCGGCGGCGCAGGTCCGCTTCGGACTGCAGCTCCCCGCGGTTCTTCAGCCAGGCGAAGCCGATGATGAACATGATGGCGATGCCCATGTAGCCCAGAATCGGGTAAACCCAGCCGATGAGGTTGGAGAAGCCAATGAAGGAGAGGACAAAGCCGATGAGCACGGAGATGACATAGACCTTGTAGAAGTGCTGCGGCTTGCCGCGGGTGAGGCGCTTGGCAAAGGCATAGAACATGCCGATGGAGGTGTTATAAATCATGCCGTAAATAGCAACGGACATGGCGACACCAAGCCACGGGTGAATCTGCTCAATCATGGCCAGCGTTGGCATCTCAGCCTCGGTGATCGGTCCCACGGAGACGTAGAGGCCACCGACGAGGACCGCCAGCAGGAACAGGAAGCACAGGCCGCCGAGGATGCCGCCGTAGCCCACTTCCTTAGCATCGAGGAAGTTACCGCCAATAACGATCATCATGGAGACCACGACGATGACGTTAAGACCCAGGTTATTGATAGAGGAGACCCACCAGTTCGGCAGCGTGGTGGGAATGGTCTGTGCCTGCTCGTTGAGGTGCGACCAATCGGGGTTGGACGTGAGCACGGTATAGACCGTGCCGATGGTGAGCAGGACGATGATGAACGGGGTGATAGCGCCGATGGCGATGGTTACCTTGTCCACGTCAAGCAGGCCAGTAAGCAGCGTGAGAACGAGCATGAGGACCGCGCCGATCCATACTGGCCAGCCCCACTGCTGGTTGAGGTTGGCACCGGCACCGGCGAACATGGCGAAGCCGATGCAGAAGAGACAGGTCAGCGTGGCGAAGTCGAGGACCTTCGACACAATGGGGGTGGACACCGCGTTGAAGACGGAGGTGTGCTCCTTGGCGCGGTGATAAGAACCTAGTTGGAGAATAGTGATACCGGAGATGGTCATGGCTAGCGCGGCAACGATGGCACCGACGATGCCCATGTTGCCGAAGGCAACGAAGTATTGAAGGGCCTCGCGGCCGGAAGCGAAGGAGGCACCCGCGAGTACGCCGATGAAGGCCATCGCGATGCCGAATGAGCGTTTAAGCATGGTGAACCTAACTTTAGGTGGACAGAAATAGCTACTTATGCAAACGGGGCAGGCTGCCTTTGAAGGTGCCTGCCCCGTGCGTGATGGAGCGGAAGCTTCTAGTTCGCTGCCGCCTTGATGAACTCGGCGACGACTGCGAGCTCCTCCTCGCCACGGTCAATGACCGCAGCTGAGGTAAACAGCCCGTGGTGGTAGCCCAGAAGGTGCTTGTGCGTGACGTCGACGCCCGCCTTCGCCAGCTTGCCGGCGTATTCGATGCCCTCGTCCGCGAGCGGATCGTTATCTACCGTGATGACGAGCGACGGGGGCAGGCCCTCCGGTAGCTCTTCTAGCAACAGCGGGGAGAGATCCGTTGCCGTGCGCTGTGCCTCCTCCGTGACGAAGGTATCGATGAACCAGCGCATGGTGTCGGCGGCCAACGGGAAGCCCTCCTCGAGGCGCTTGTAGGAGGCGCCGTTCTCGGTGCGTTCGCGGGAGCAATCCGTGATGGGGTAGAGCAGGACCTGGGAGCTGAGCTTGGCGACGTCTTCTTCGCCCACGAACTCGTTCGCCAGGGTGGCGGCGAGCTGGCCGCCGGCCGAGTCACCCGCTACCGCGATGGAGGTCACGGTCAGGCCGTGCTCGGCCTCAGGGTTGGACAACCAGCGGTAGGCAGCGCGGCAATCGTCGATAGCAGCCGGGTAGGTGTGCTCCGGGGCAAGGCGATAGTCCACCGCAACGACCGGGAGACCAGTCAGCACCGCGATACGGCGTACCGAGGAGTGGTGGGTCTCCAGGTTGCCCATGAGCCAGCCGCCGCCGTGCATGTAGAGCACCGCTGGGGTCTCCTGGCCGCGCTCCGCCTCCGGGCGGGGGTCGTAGAGGCGAACCTGGAAGTCCTCGACCTGGAAATCCGTGGTCGCGGGTTCCTTCTCCTCGTGGAGCGGGTTGGCGTGGGCCGAGGCTACGTAGTTCTCACGCACCTGCGGGATGGGGAAGTTATGGAAGGACTTCGCCCCACCATCGCGGAAAGGTTTCAGCGCCTTCCACGCATCCTCAGCGACGGGACGCCCGGAAAATTCGTCGTGCAGAGTGTGCATTGTGAAACTGCCTCCTAGACCAGCTCGTAGTCGTTGAGCTCGAGCTTGTCGGTGAGCTCGTAGTACTCAGCAACGTTGCCGGACCAGTTGTTGATGACGCGGCCTTCCTCGTTCTTGTACCAGGAGGAGCAGTCAGCGGAGAACGCAGATTCCTCAAGCTCCTTCTGGATGCGGGTGTTGAACTCGTCGATGACGTTCTTCTTCACGTCCAGGGCTGCCTCCGGGTTCTCGCGCAGGTACGCAACGGCCTGGGAGATGTAGCGGTCCTGTGCCTCGAGCATGGCCACCACGGAGTGGTGGTTGAGGTTGGTGTTCGGGCCATAGAGCATGAAGAAGTTCGGGAAGCCGTCCACGGTCATGCCCAGGTACGCCTCCGGGGAGTTACCCCAGCGTTCGCGCAGGTCGACGCCATCGCGGCCAGCAATCGGCAAATCACCCTGGAACTCCTGGGAGTGGAAGCCGGTGGCGTAGATGACCACGTCGAAGTCGTGCTCTGCTCCGTCATCGGTGCGGATGCCGGTCTCGGTGAACTTCTCGATGCCAGCGGTGATGAGCTCTACGTTGTCACGGTTGAAGGTGGGGTAGAAGTCATCGGAGCGCAGAATGCGCTTGCAGCCGAAGGCGAAGGTCGGGGTGAGCTTCTCCACCAGCTCCGGGTCGTTGACCTGGGAGCGCAGGTGCTCCATGGCCTGCTCGACACCCTCGGCAGCGGAATCGGTGCCCTTGCGGGTGCGGTCGAAGCCCTCCTCGCGAACCTCGTGGATCTCCTGGCGGATAGCGCGGTAGGAATCCGGGTTCTCCTGGAACTCCTTGAGCTCTTCATCGGTGAAGATGACCTGGTTGCGCGGCAGGATGTAGTTTGCGGAGCGCTGGAACACGGAGAGCTTCTCCGCAACCTTTGCTACCTCCGGAACCAGCTGAACTGCAGAAGCAGCGTTGCCGATGACGGCAACCTTCTTGCCGGCTAGGTCAACGTCGTGGTTCCACTCAGCGGAGTGGAACTGCACGCCCTGGAAAGCCTCGCGGTTCGGGAAGTTCGGGATCTTCGGCTTGGAGAGCTGGCCCCACGCACCGACGAAGACGCGGCCGTAGTAGGTCTCGCCGTTAGCCTCGATCTCCCATGCCTTGAGGTCTTCCTTCCACTCGGCGCGGGTGATGCGGTGGTTGAACTTGATGTGATCGTAGAGGTTGAACTCCTCGGCGAGAGCCTTGAGGTAGCCCTGCATCTCGTCTTGGCCGGCGAACATGCGGGACACGCCGAGGTTGAGGAAGTAGGAGTAGCAGTAGATCAGAGCCTGGGTATCGCAAGCAGCGCCCGGGTAGGTGTTGTCGCGCCAGACGCCGCCGACCTCATCGGCAGCCTCGAGGATGAGGAAGTCCTTCTGCTCGTCGCGGACCAGCTGGGCGCCCATGCCCAGTCCGCCGTAGCCGGTGCCGAGGATGATGCAATCGTAGATCTTCATGGTGGTGTGTCTCCTTTAAGTCGGTGGTGGTTCGGGTTAGTTTGCGCGGATGGCTTCGGCCAGGACCTGGAGGCCGTCGCGCAGGGTGGACTCGTTGATGACCAGCGGCGGCAGAAGGCGGATGACGTTGCCGTCGAGGCCGCAGGTGAGGATGAGCACGCCCTGCTCGCGGCAGGTCTTGGCCACCTTGGCGGTGAGGTCAGCGTTCGGCTGGTTGTTGTCGTCGACCAGCTCGATGGCGATCATGGCGCCGCGGCCGCGGACCTCGGCGACGGTGGTGAGCTCAAGCAGCGGCTCCAGCACCTCGCGGATGATGGCCTCGATCTCGCGGGCGCGGGAAGCCAGATCCAGCTCCTCCATCTCCTCGAAGGCTGCCAGGGAAGCAGCACAGGCCACCGGGTTACCGGCGTAGGTGCCGCCCAGAGAGCCCGGGTCCGGGGCATCCATGATCTCGGCGCGGCCGGTCACAGCGGACAGCGGCATGCCGCCGCCCACGCCCTTGGCGGTGGTGATGAGGTCCGGGATGATGCCCTCGTCATCGCAGGCGAACCAGGAACCAGTGCGGCAGATGCCGGCCTGGATCTCATCGGCGATGAAGACGACGCCATTGTCGGTGCACCATTCCTGCAGTGCCGGGAGGAAGCCCTTGGCCGGCTCGACGAAGCCGCCCTCGCCCTGCACCGGCTCGATGATGACGGCAGCCAGCTCCTCGGTGCCGACGTACTGCTCGATGTAGCGCAGGGTGCGCGCTGCAGCCTGCTTGCCGTCGAGGCCGTCGCGCAGCGGGTAGGACATCGGCGCGCGGTAGATGTCAGCGGCCAGGGTGCCAAAGCCCTGCTTGTAGGGCTTGTTCTTGGCGGTCATGGTCATGGTGAGGTTGGTGCGGCCGTGGAAGGCGCCGTCGAAGACCACGACGCGGTTCTTGCCGGTGTAGCGGCGAGCGATCTTGATGGCGTTCTCCACTGCCTCAGCGCCGGTGGAGAAGAGGCAGGTCTTCTTCTCGTGGGTGCCCGGGGTCAGCTCGTTGAGCTTCTTGCAGACATCAACGAAGCCCTGGTACGGAGCGTTGAGGAAGCAGGTGTGGGTGAGGTGGCTGGCGGCCTCGGCGACGGCCTTGGCAACGCGCTGGTTGGAAGCGCCGACGGAGGTCACGGCGATGCCGGATGCGAAGTCGACGATGGTGTTGCCGTCGACGTCGACAAGCACGCCACCGTCACCGTCGGTGATGTAGGAGGGGTAGCCCGGGATGACGCCAGCGGCGACGTCTGCTTCACGGGCGGCATTCAGCTCCTGGCTGCGGGGGCCAGGGATTGCGGTGGAGACATTCCGCTCCTGGGGGAGGCGGTGCTTGAGATCCTGCATGCTGTCTGCTCCTTAATACTCGGAATTTTTATGACGTGGGTCATTCTGGCGGCTAGACTTCAGAAGGGCCATAGACAATCTGGTGAAAGAATGGTGAGAAATTGTCCACATTGGATAAGGGGGTAGCTGCCGGACTAGAAGAAGGAAACGTTTCTCTCAGATGGTTGGCTAGCCAACCCGATCTGGGGATTGACGTGCTGCACGATTGCGGGCGGCCGTTTTCCGTCATGCACCCCTGTGAACTGCGCGATCCCCGCGAGTTTGTGGGCTCGGGGGCCGTCATCCTGCTCACTGGTATGGCCTTTGAGGGGCAACCCGATCAGCTAGTGGAGTACGTTCGCAGGGTGGCCGCGGGGGGAGTGACGGGGGTGGGCTTCGGCGTTGGTTTAGCCTTCGCCGAGGTCCCACCCGGCATGGTGGAGGCCGCCCGGGACTGCGATATTTCACTCTTCACGGTGGCGCGGCGCGTGCCTTTCGTCTCCGTGCTCGCGCGTTTGCACGACGAGTTGCAGCGCCAGCGGGAGGAAGGACTGGAGCGCTTCATTGCCCAGCAGGGCGCGCTCAACGACGCCGCTGTGGCGGGCCTCGACGCCCTCGTGGACAAAACCAGCCGCCTGTTGGGCGCGCATACCTGCCTCGTGGATAAGGATGGGCGGGTCTTCGCGCAGTCGAGCCACCCCGGGCTCCCGCCGATGGAGTGGGGCCCGGTGATTGCCGATACCCGCGCCCAGAACTTCTATGCCGCTCGCCGCGTCGGCGGGTGGAATGTCTTGGCCCAGCGCTTGGCCGACCACGGTGCGCGCTCCTTCGGGCTGCTGGCAGTGGCGCGTGAGAGTTTCGGTGTGAACGAGCGTGCGCTGCTCAAACAGGCCGCCGGCCTGGCGGAGCTCACCGTGAAGCGCCCGCAGGAGCTGCGGCGCACCCAAAACGAACTCAACTCCATGGCGATGGCCATTCAGTTGGGTATGGATCAGCCGGAGGATCCCATGCGCCGCATCTTCCGGCTCGTGGGCGATGCGCAGGGCCGCGTGCGTCCGGTCTTGGTGAAATCGGAGGGCGAGCGCGCCCACCAGCGCTTCCTCCACGCCTTGGACGCCCGCCTGCAGGATCACGGGCGCTTGCTTTTCGAATACACGCTGGATAAATCCTCTAGCCTCCTGCTTTTCAGAGGAAGCCGCACGATGAAGAACCTGCAGGATTTGTTGCGCGATATCCGCGGTAGCAAGCGCATCGTCGTGGGCCAGCCCATGCCGTGGGCCGAGCTGGGCGTGGGCATTGTCCGCGAACTAGAGTCCTTCGCTTTCGGGCTTCAGCCCGGGATGTTGGCGGGGCCAGAATCGCGGACGTTGAGCTGGACTAGGGATCCCAGGGTCAAGGGCGCGGTGCACAACCGCGCCGAAGAAACCTGGGGCAAGGTACGCGCTCACGACGCGGAGCACGGCACCGAGTTGGCGGAAACCCTGGAGGTCTACCTGCGTGCGGGCGGGCATGTGAGCCGAACCGCTGAGGAGCTTCAATCACACCGGCACACCGTGCGCAAGCGCATCGCGGACTTGGAGGATCTCCTCGAGGTAGATCTCAAGGACCCGCTCGTGGCGGCGGAGCTACTGATTCTCGGAGTGAGTGTTACGGACTGAAGCTCTAAGAGTCGATGCTGAGTAGGAGGAGTTCCGCGCGGGTGACGGGGTTGTTCAAGTCCACGCCGCAGAGTTGCTCGATCTTGTCCAAGCGGGCGCGCACCGTGTGGCGGTGAACGCCCAGCTCCGCCGCAGCGGTGGCCAAGTTGGCGTTGCCCACGAGGAAGGCCCGCAAGGTAGCGAGCAGCTCGGTGTTGTGCTGCGCATCCTGGGCGGCCAAGCGGCTGACCGTGGCCGCGCGCCGGGCGCCGAGGGCCTCCGAGACGCCGGGTTCCGCCAGCCAGGTAGGCGCAGCAGAATCAAAGGCCGCTACGGTGCCAAGGGGCAGGCTGCGCGCATGGCTTTGAAGAGAAGACAGCAGTGCTGGGTTCAGCTCCTGCCACGCAACACCCCGAAGGACGGAGACGCGAAGGTAGCGCGACTGTTTCTTGAACAGGTGTGAGGTTGCGGTTCCCGGAGGAAGCATGAGAAGTGCAGAATCCTGTTTCGGGCGGACGAAGCTGTGCGGCTCGGCCTTGCCGATCTCACTCACTGTGCGCGCGAGGCGCGACGGGGTCGAGGCCGTGACATAGAGAACATCCACGAGATCGTGGCTATCAATCAAGTGAAAGGCCGCGTGCAGGGCGGGGGAGTCAACGCCGGCGAGCTGGGCATCAAGCGCTAGCGCCCCGAGAATAGCGTGGTTGTTGCCATCGGGGTGATCAAGCAGCAGGCTGGCCAGACCCGATAGATGCCGGATGAGCGCGCGCGAATAGGAATCGAACTTCTCCGAGCGCCTGGCGGCGACGGCCCAACGCCGGCCCGCGGAGCCGAAGGTGCTGGTGATGGTGGCACCTGTGCTTGTCGACGTCCCCGTGCCCCGCCCCGTCTGCTCCGCGGCCTCCACTGCGGCGCTGGCTGCGCTGAGCTGCTCCGCATCTCTCTGGCTGAGCACCGCTCCGGAGGAACTAGCTACCGCTACAGCGGCGCTGAGTTGATTGCTCGCCTCATCGATGAGCGCTTGGATGCCCGACACAGCTGCGTGATTGAGGCGCTCTTGTTGGCGGTGGAAGGTGAAGTGCGCATTGTTTTCGAGGCGCGCTTGTTCCTGGGCTACCGCAGTAGTGATGGACACGAAGCGGGTGGCGCGCGGGATCTCAAAAAGGGTGAGGTGGTGCTGGGAACAAGCACGGGTCAGTACGGGTGGTACCTCGGCGAAGGCGAGTCCGGTACCGAAACCAATGCCGTGTACCCCGGCTGCGGCGAGGGCGGCGGCATAGTGCTCGAAGCCTTCCGGATCGTCGCGGAAAACGAGTCCCAGAGTGAGCATGAGCGCGCCGGGGGAGGTGAACTCGGTGGGGTCCGCGAGCTCTGACGCATGGATGGTGCTGAACGCGGGTTTGCCCTCAACGAGTGGGCGCAGGTTCAGCGAGTGCTGGTTGGTGAGCCAGCGGAAGGAAATCTCACTCATGCTGGACAGGCTACACAGTTGTGGGCTCAAAATTTATACACCCTGTCGATAGTGCCGCAAGGGTGGTAGGGGCCACACTAAGTGGCATCCTATTCATCCCAACACAAAAGGAAGACCATGCAGGAACTTCAGTACCACATTGAGCAGTCCCGCCACCTGGGCCAGCAGGTCCCGGGTCCGAAGAGTGCCGCCCTGGATGAGCGTCGCAAGAATGCCCTTCCCGCGGGCATGGCGCCCTCGCTACCGGGCTACGTGGTGGATGCGGATGGCGGCATTCTTGCCGACGCCGACGGCAACCGCTTCATCGATCTCGCTTCCGGTATCGCCGTGACTTCTGCCGGCGCTTCTAACCCGGCCGTCGTGGCCGCGGTGCAGGAAGCCGTCGCGCACTTCACCCACACCTCCTTCACCATTTCCCCGTACGAGTCCTACGTGGCCGTGGCAGAAAAACTCAACGAGGTCACCCCGGGTGATCACCCGAAGAAGACCGCGCTGTTTAACTCCGGTGCGGAGGCCGTTGAGAACGCCGTGAAGATTGCCCGTAACTACACCGGCAAGCGCGGTGTTGTCGTCATGGACCGTGCCTTCCATGGACGCACCAACCTGACCATGGCGATGACCGCTAAGCAGTCGCCCTACAAGAATGGCTTCGGTCCCTTCGCGCCGGAGATTTACCGTGCATCGATGTCCTACCCGCTGCGTGACGGCCTGAGCGGCGCCGAGGCTGCCAAGAAGACCATCACCATGATTGAGCAGGAAGTCGGCGCAGCCAACCTGGCCTGCGTTGTCGCTGAGCCGATCCAGGGCGAGGGCGGCTTCGTCGTCCCGGCCGAGGGCTACCTCGCAGCAATCCAGAAGTGGTGCAACGACAACGACGTGGTCTTCATCGTCGACGAGATCCAGGCAGGCATGATGCGCACCGGTACCTGGTTCGCCTCCGACCATGAAGGCATCGTTCCGGACATGGTGACCATTGCGAAGGGTATTGCCTCCGGCATGCCGCTGTCCGCAGTGACCGGCCGTGCAGAAATCATGGATGCTCCGCAGCCGGGTGGCCTGGGCGGTACCTACACGGGTAACCCGGTGGCTTGTGCTGCTGCGCTGGCAACCTTCAAGGAATTCGAGGAGAAGGACTTCGGGGCACGTGCCCAGAACCTGGAGAAGATTGCCCGCGAGGAGCTGGAACCCATCCTGGGCGATGAGCGCGTAGCAGAGTTCCGCGGCCGCGGCGCCATGCTCGCCCTCGAATTCGTCACCGCTGAGGGCGAGCCGGATTCCGAGCTAGTGCACAAGATTGCCGACGCCGCCAAGGCCGAGGGCGTGCTCATCCTCACCTGCGGCCTCGACCACAACGTCATCCGCTTCCTGCCCTCCCTGGCCATCCCGGAAGACTTGTGGCGTGAGGCGCTGCAGGTCGTCGTCAAGCAGTTCAACGAGTACAAGTAGTTCGCTCTTTCGCTCACCCGGTTCTTTCCGGGTGAGCTCCTGTTTTATTAGTCCTTAGTTATCGGAGAAGTCTTTGTCCAACAAATTTTCTGTGCCGCAGAAGGATGAGTCCACGGCGGAGTTCAAACCCGCGCTGTCCTTCGTGCAGGGCATCGCCCTTATCTTCGGCACCAACATCGGTGCTGGAGTCCTCTCTATTCCTTATGCTGCCCGCAACGGAGGGTTCCTCGCACTCGTTATCGCTTTGCTGATAGCAGGCACCCTCACGACCATTTCCATGCTGTACGTGGCGGAGACAGCCATGCGCACCAAGGCGCCGCTGCAGGTTTCCGGATTGGCGGAGCATTACCTGGGGCAGTGGGGCCGCTGGTTGGTTTTCGTGGCCATCATCGTCAACGGCATCGGTGCGCTGATTGCCTATGCTGCTGGTTCGGGTGACTTGATCAACAACATCTTCGGGTTGCCGCCGCTTCTTGGCACGTTGATCTTCTTCGGCTTCGGTTCGTGGGTGATGTACCGCGGCCTGCACACCACGGGTGCAGCTGAGGGAGCGATTACTGCCGGTATGGCGATCATTATCGCGGTGCTGTGTGGATGGACAATCCTGGGGCCGGGTATCAAGGCTGAGAACCTGCTGGTTCTTCATCCCTTCTTCATCGTCCCGATTCTGAACCTCGCGGTCTTCTCCTTCTTGGCGCAGTACGTGGTCCCGGAACTGGTGCAAGGTATGGACCCGGCCAAGCCACAGCAGACCGCGCGGGCAATTGTGCTCGGCATGGTGGTGACGGGCTTTACCTTGGCGTTGGTTCCTTTTGCCGCCCTTGGTCTGCTTGGCATGGAGGTCACCGAGGTGGTGACCATTGCCTGGGGTGAGGCACTGGGTCCGGTGGCCTACTACTTGGCCAATATCTTTGCGCTGGCGGCCATGCTGACTTCGTTCTTGGCGATTGGTTTTACCACCATGCGCAACGTCTTGGACATCTTCCACTGGGAAGGTGTGAAGGGACAGCGCATCGTGGCGGTGGCGCTGACGGTTGTTCCGCCACTGGTGATTTCCATTGCTGGTCTCGGTGGCTTCGTTGCGGCGCTGTCCTATGCCGGTGGTTTCGCGGGTGCCATCATGTCCGTCATCCCGGTGATGCTGTTGCACGCCTCCCGGAAGAAGGGCGACCGCGACCCGGGTTGGAACGTGGGCGGACTCGCTCACCCGGTAATCCAAGGAACCATCATTGTGGTTTATGTCTTGGCCTTCATCTACTCGATCATTTCCATCCTCGGGTTGGTGCCGGCAGGCTGGGCTTAGAGCCGGCTTTAGATGCGGCACTTTTAGACGCGACGAACTCGCCTAGTTGCCAAAGTTCGGGCCAGATCTTGAGTCAGGAGCGTTGGTTTTGGCAGAACGGGCAGTTGTAGCCCGGCCCTGGATCTAGAAAAACGCGAAAGGCTGGGCTGCTCCCCGTATCAAGGAGCGGCCCAGCCTTTCGGCGTGCGACCTAGGCGAAGGCCCAGAAGCGCAATGGCTTAGAAGATGCCATGGTTGTGGAGTGCCTCGTCGTCGGACGGGACCTCAGAAATGGCATCCCACATTTCGACGAGCTTGCCGTCCTTGACGCGCCACAGCTCGCAATAGGAATGGCGCGCACCAGCGATGCTGCCTTCGGAATGGGTCAGAACGAACTGTCCTTGTGCAACCGTGCGGTGGATGCGCTCATACTCCAGCCCCTCGCCGTCCTCTTTCAGCTTGGTGAGGAAATCGACGCAGTTCTGGGCACCGTCGGCGATATCAGGGGAGTGCTGGGCAAACTGATCATCACGGGTGTTGTCGATGAAGCCGGAGTAATCAGCGCCGATGAGCGAGCGGGTGAAGAACTCGATGACGAACTCTCGGTTCTGCTCGGTGAGGCTCTCATCACCGATCTCGGTAGCGCCATCGAGCTGCGTGCGGCCGCTTGCGTTCGGTTCCGCAAGGGGAACGAGGTTGTCCCAGTGCTCGACAATCTTGTCGCCCTCGACGCGGTAGATATCGAAACCAACGAACGGCTCATCCTCGATGCCGTCGAAGCGACCATGTAAAGCGACGAGGCCGTTGGCTTCGTCGGCAATCACCCGGGCGTTGGTGTACTTCAGACCCTCGCCCAGATCCGTGACAAACTTCTTGAGACCTTCTGCATCATTAGCGATGAGGGGAGAGTGCTCCACGAAGTTGTCGGCGAAGTGCTTGTCCAGGACGGAGGTATCGTGGCCGTCGAAAAGCGCGGTGTGGACCTCGAGAACGAAGTTTCCTAGTGACGTCATGGGATCTCCTTAGTTGGCCACGAAGTAGGTGCGCTTGTTGACAAACTCATCCATGCCGTAGGGGCCCAGCTCGCGGCCGTAACCGGAGTTCTTCACACCACCGAAGGGGACCTCGGCGCCCTCCGCCGCGTAGGTGTTGACGTTGGACATGCCGACCTCCAGGCGCTGGGCAATCTTCTCAGCGCGCTCGACGTCCTTGGAGAAGACGCAACCGCCCAGGCCGTACTGGGTGTCGTTGGCCAGCTCGAGAGCCTCTTCGTCGCTGCTGACCTTGAACACGGTCGCCACGGGGCCGAAGAGTTCTTCGTAGTAGACATCAGAGCCAACCGGGACATCGGTCAGCACGGCGGGGCTGAAGTAGGAAGACTTCTCATCCGCCAGCTCACCGCCGACGTGCAGGGTGGCGCCGGCGGCCACGATGCGGTCGATCTGATCCTTGAGGTTTTCTGCCGCGCTGCGCGAAGACAACGGGGTGTAGACGGTCTCGGAAGCCTCCTGCGGGGTGCCTGGCTTCATTGCCTTCGCGAGCTCGACCAGCTCAGCGACGAACTCGTCGTAGATATCGTCCATCACGATCAGGCGCTTGTTGGAGTTGCACGCCTGGCCGGTGTTGTACATGCGGGTCTCCCACGCATCCTTGGCTGCCTGCTTGACGTCATCGGTGTCGAGGATGACGTACGGGTCGGAGCCACCGAGCTCCAGTACTGCCTTCTTGAGGTTCTTCGCAGCCAGAGAGCCCACCGCAGCACCAGCGCGCTCGGAGCCGGTGAGGGACACACCGCGCAGCTCCTTGTGCTCGATGATCTTCTCTGCCTGCTCGTGAGTAGCGAAGACGTTGGTGTAGACGCCCTTGGGAACACCGGCATCATCCATGATCTTTTGGATGGCAAGCGCGGAGCGCGGGCAGATGGTGGCGTGTTTCAAGACGATGGTGTTGCCTAGCATCAGGTTCGGGGCGGCGAAGCGCGCGACCTGGTAGTAGGGGAAGTTCCACGGCATGATGCCCAGCAGAGCGCCGATGGGGCGGCGCTGAATGTAGCCCTTGCCGTCCATCTCGACGGGAATTTCCTCGTCGGCGGCGAACTTCGGGCCATTGTCGGCGTAGTAGCTAAAGATAGCGCCGCTGAACTCAGCCTCCTCGACGCCCTCGGAGACCGGCTTGCCCATTTCGGTAGCGATGATGTCTGCGAGCTCATCCTTGCGCTCTTCGAAGAGCTCGGCAACGCGCGTGACCACTTTGGCGCGCTCCTCGATCGGGGTATCGCGCCAGCTGAGGAAGGCCTCGTGCGCGGAGTCGACGGCGGCCAGGACCTCCTGGTCAGTGGCGTGGTCAAAAGTCTCGAGAACCTCACCGGTAGCGGGGTTTTCTACGCGAAATCCGGACATTGCTTCATCCTCCAATGATTGAAGTGTGTATGGGTTGCGACCCATTATGGGGCTGAATATGACTTAGTGCAAGGTTCGTGCGTTTTATGTCATTTGTCTCAGTATGGGCTTATGGAGTACTTGGACTGAGGGGGTGAAAGGAGGAGGCCACCTAGCCCCTCCAAGGCTCAATGCCCGCGCGCCGCCAGGCCTCCAAGAACTGTGTAGTTTCTGCTTCGTCCGTGATGGACACGCGCACGCCCTCATCGAGGTAGCGGCGGATGACCACGCCTTCATCGAGCATCTTCGTCTCCACCTCTGCGGCATCCGCGCGCGGCAGCCAGACGAAGTTGCCGTAGGACTTTTCAGCTCCCAGTTCTGCGCAGACGCGGTCGCGTTGTGCTTTGGTGATCTCGACGGCGTCGTAAAGCTCGTCGTGGCGCTTGAGCACTTCCACAGCAGCAGTTTCTGCCATGGCGGTCACCGTCAGCGGCAGGGAGAGCAGCTGCAGCGCGTTGATGATTTCCGGTCCTGCCACCGCGTAGCCCACGCGCATGCCGGCCAGACCCCATGCCTTGGAGAATGTGCGCACGCCAAGCAGGTTGGGGTAGCGCTGGTATTCCTCGACTGAATCTGGGGTATCGGGGGCGTCGTTGTACTCCCAGTAGGCCTCATCCAGCAGGACCACGACATCCTCGGGCACCCGGTCCATGAAGGCGTGGAATTCACCGCGCGTGATGACGGTGCCCGTCGGGTTGTTGGGGTTGCACAGGATGATGAGCTTGGTCTTCTCCGTCAGGGCGGCAAGGACTGCCTCCAAATCGACGCGGTAATCCTCCGTGAGCGGGACCAGAATCGGTTCCGCGCCGGCCATGCGCACGTACAGGGGGTAGGCCTCAAAGCTGCGCCAGGGCACGATGACCTCATCGCCGGTGTGGCAGGACGCCAAGATGGTGGCCTGCAGGATGGGCGTAGAACCCGCGGAGACGAAGATGTGATCCGCTGGAACTCCCAGGTAATTGCACAAGGCGTTGGTGAGCTCTAGGCTGCCGGGCTGCTGGTAGCGGTTGGTGGTGCGGGCGGCGTCGGCAACCGCGGCAATAATGTCCTCGGCGGGCTGGAAGGGGACCTCATTGGAGGAGAGTTTCAAGGCATCGGGGAAATCCTTGCCTACCTTGTACTCGGGGAAGCTTGAGAGATCATTACGAAGCATTTTCACGTCCTTTCTAAATCATGTCCCAGATGGTCACGGCCATAATCAGCAGGCCCATGCCGAAGACGAAGTAGTTCCACGGGTCATTGCGGAATTTCTTGTACACATCCAACTTCTTGAACATGTACACCGGCACCAAGTAGACGATGAACGCCACGAAGACACCGGAGACAACCGAAATCATGGAAATGATGGAGGGGTTAAAGATCGCCACGAGCGTGGTGCACACGAAGGCGATGAGATAAATGATGTTGAGCAGCGTGCGGTGCGAGACCTTCTCCGCCAGCTTCGGCGCAGCGTTCTTCAGCAGGTACTCCGTGCCTTCTTCTGTACCGAGCATGTGGCCGAAGTAGGAAGAAACGATGGCGCAGATGACCACGATGGGGGCCATGTAAGCCATGAACGGAGTGCCAGTGACGTTGGCGAAGTAGGAGAGCACCGGGATGTTTTGCTCGAGGGCCTCATTCATGCCGTCGGCGCCGAGTGCGAGGACGCAGGACCACACGAAGAACATAGTGAAGACGACGAGCAGGATAGCGGTGTAGAACTCCGTGCGGGAAACGCGCTTCTCGGTCTTCTCGCCGTACTGCGGCTGCATGTCGATGGCGAACTGCGACAGCGCCGCCATGTGGGAGAAGGAGAAGACCAGCACCGGCAGGATGAGGAAGATGCCTTTGATGATGCCGCCGTAGCCATTCGAGCCGTCATCGAAATGGATGAAGCTGTGCAGGTCCCAGCGCGGGATGAGGTAGATGGAGGTGACGGCCAGGGCGATAATCAGCGGGTAGACCAGCACCTGGGCCAGCCAGATCATCGGCTTGCGGCCGATGGCGAAGGCACCGGTCATCACGCCCACGCAGAGCATGGCCAGCAGCCACCGGTCGAGCGACGGCCCACCCAGCTGGTTGACAATGAAGCTATCCACCGCGTTAGTGATGGAGACACCGTAGATGAGGACGGTGGAAAAGACCGTGATCCAGTACAGCACCGCGAAGACGATTCCTTGGCCTTTGCCCAGATACTGGGAGACCAAGTCGAGGATGTCCTTGCCGTGGTCCTTTGTGGGCGCGCCCGCAACAATCCGCGCGTAGGTGCGGTGCGAAAAGTACACCAACGGGAAGATGAAAACCGTGGCAAAGACCAGCGGCCAGAACCCGAAACCGCCGGCATTCAGCGGTAGGAAGAGGATGCCAGCACCCACGGCGGTGCCGAAGAGCGTAATGATCCACGATGCAGTGGAGGCAGCGGGGCGCTGCTTGGCGACGACCCCATCGCCCACAATGTGCTCGCCTTCCTTCAGCTGGCTAGCGGGTACGGCATTCGAAGTTGGAGGAGTATGTGTCGTGCTCATGGTGAGCCTCCTTTAGCTGGTGGGCGTTTCGTCGGTGTGTAAAACCGGGGAGGGCGGGATAGGCAGGGAATGGGCCTGGTCGGTGATGACGTTGAGGAGCGCTGGTACGCCGTCCTCGGCGATAGCGCGCAGAGCGCGGGCCACGGCCTCCGGTACCTGGGCGTCATCGGTGACGAGCTCGCCGTGGGCACCGAAGCCGCGGGCAACCGCCGCGAAATCCGGGTTGACAAGCTGCGTGCCGGAAACACGGTCGGGGAAGTGCTTCTTCTGGTGATCGCGGATGGTTCCGAACTCGCCGTTGGACATGACGATGATGAGGAAGGGCGCGCCGTACTGCAGCGCGGTAGCCAGCTCCTGACCGTTCATAAGGTATTCGCCGTCCCCGGCAATGGTGACGACGGTGCGCTCCGGGAATTCCAGCTTGGTGGCCACTGCGGCCGGGATGGAATAGCCCATCGAGCCGTTGCGCACGCTGAACTGGGAGGGGTAGACCTGCGAGCGCAGGAACTGCTGGGCCCAGATGCAGTGGTTGCCGGCGCCGAAGGTGTAGATCGAGTCCTTGGGCAGCTGGTCGTGGAGTGCTGCGAAGACGGCCTCCATGTGGGCCGTGCCCTCCTTGCCCGGGCGGTAGTCCGCGGGCTCGGGGAGGGTGGCGAAGTCGAGGTGGTTCGCGTGCGCGGCGTCGAACCACTCGCCGCGTGTGTCCTTGTCCTCGACGCTTAAGCGGTCCAGGGTGTGAGCGAAGGCCACGGGGCTCGCCACGATGTGCTCTACCAGCGCCACCGAGTGGCCGCGCAGGCTGGTATCGGGGTTGATGGCGATGTTGCGTGCTTGCGGTGATTGGCGCAAGGTGTAACCGTCGGTAGGAACATCACCGAGAACGGCACCGACTTCGATGACGAGGGAGGCAGCTTCCAAAAGTTGCGCCGCGCGTGGGTCGCGCCCATAGCCGAGCCAGCCGGCGTTGGCGGGGGAGTCGAAGGGCACGCGGTCAGCGGCGCGGAAGTCTTGAATGATCGGGATGCGGTGCTCTTCGGCGAAGCGAGTGATCTTCTCCGCGGCCTCCGGGGTCCAGCGCGGGCCGCCGGCGAAAATGAGTGGCCGCTCTGCGCGGCTCAACTCGCGGGAGAGGAGGTCCAGGTGCTCGTCGGAAAGCGCGCCTTCCGACACCGGGATGGGTGGGTGGATGCTGCCGGTGAACTCCTGGTGGAGAATATCCTCCGGCAGGCCCACGATGACGGGGCCGGGGCGGCCTTGCTGGGCTTGGAAGAAGGCTTCGGCCACGACGCGGGAGGCGCGCGACGGATCGTCGAGGACAAAGACCTGCTTGGCCTGGGTGCCGAACCACGCCTTGGGGTCGAATTCTTGGAAGGACTCGCGGTCACGATCCGAGATGGGGATAAGGCCAACGAAGAGAACGAGCGGGGTGGCATCCTGCCAGGCAGTGTGGATGCCCACGTAGGCGTTGGCTGCGCCGGGGCCGCGCGTCACCATGGCGACGCCGGGCTGTCCGGTGGCTTTGCCGTGGGCTTCGGCCATGTAGGTGGCACCGCCTTCGTGGCGGGTGACGATGGCCTTCACGGGGGAATCGTAGAGGCCGTCGAGCACGGGCAGGAAGCTTTCGCCGGGCACGAGGAAAGCGCGGGTGACGTTGTGCGCGGCTAGGGATTCGGCAATGGCGGCGCCGACGTGTGACATGGAAACCTCCCTGGGGTTGTTGTGGTAGTGGTCTCATTATTCTTTGGTGATGTCATGTTGTCTAATGTCGAAAAAGCTGGAAAGTCATACCCTCAAGGCATTGGTAGTGGTAGAAGTAGGGGAATGGACATGGTGAAGGCCAAATATTTCCTTGCGGTCGCCGAAGCTGGCACGGTGACTGCTGCCGCGGAGCGCCTTGGAATAACCCAGCCGGCGCTGAGTCGGCAGCTGCGGCGCTTTGAAAAGGAGCTGGACCTGGAGCTTTTTGTTCGGGCCGGTTCCGCACTGGCGCTCAGCGACGCGGCACACGCCCTCATTCCGACGTGCCGCCGCCTCCTCGCCGAATCCGCGCGCGCCGGGCAGGCGGTGGAGGCACTCCGCGCGGGCAGTATCCCGGCGCTGCGCGTGGCTGCTACGCCGACGACGATTTCGACGCTTCTCGCTCCCTTTATTGAGGCCGCTGGCTCGACAATCCCTTTGCTCACCACGACCCCGGTTACGCACTACGACGTCTTCGACGCGCTGGAAGGTTCCGCCGACGTGGTGATTGCCACCATCCCGCCGGGCAATGACGTGGCCTCATTGGCTTTGGGCACGATTCCGGTGCGCGCCTGGGTGCCTCCGACGCACCCATTGGCACTGGAGTGCGCGGGTTCGACCAGCGTGGAGGTTAAACGGTTATTGCAAGAAAAGGTGGCTCTGCCTTCGCGGCGCAGCGTGTCCCGCGGGGTGGTGGATTCCTTCGTGGGCACGGCCGGCTATGCCCTGGGTTCGCACGTGGAGTGCGATGATACGGCGACGTTATGCGCCTTGGCGCGTGCCGGATGTGCCGTAGCTTTAATGACGGAGCTGCAGCCGGCGCGGCTGGTGAGCTTTGATGTGGTGGACGGCGAGCGTGCTCTGGGCGGGGTTCCACTCGTGGCGGCGTGGTCCCCGGGGCACTTCGCGGGGCAGGAAATTGCGCAGATTGCTGAGCGCTTCCGTAGTTTTATTGCGGGGTCGCTTCGCTAAGGCGGTTTTCTTGGTGCTGGGCGCCTAGTTTCGCAGTGGATAACTGCCCCAGTTGCCAAACTTCTGGCCCGATCTTGAATCAGAAGCGATAACTTTGGCAGCAATGGCAGTTGCTCGGCGCGCGGTAGCGCGCCATGTTAGCGTGGAGGCCAAACTTTCCGGGGGGGAAATGACATGAGACACGGCATTGTGCGCGATCTGTCTAAAGGTGCACTTGCAACTCGCGTGCGCCGAGGGGAGATTACTAGGATCGCCAAGGGGCTCTACGTCTGGGGCAAGCCCGAGCCATTAGAACTGTTGAAGCTGTTACAGGAGCACCGGCCATTCCTTAAGACGACAGGCACAACGGCAGCCCAGGTCCTCCTTGGCGAGCCTGTCACTTTTCCGCTGAGGCTAGCCAGCGTGGAGAGAATGCCGGCATCAACTTTTTATGTGCACTCGCGGGTGAGCGTCGAAAGTTTTGTTACCTCGTCTGGGATCCGGATTCTTAATCCTCTTGTCGCTATGAAGTCAGTTAGTCCTGAACTGGGGATTCGCGTGTTTGAGTCCATCTATTCCTCGAAGGCAGGACGTGCTCGCTTGGATAGTCACCGCGAAGCGCTCAAAGTTGTCCCCGTTGCCAGTCAGCGCATGCTGGAGCAAGCTGCGTTGTTCACAGATTCCGGTGCGGAGGTCAAGGTGGCCAAGGGATTGAAAAGGCGTGGGCTCAAAGTCGAGTGCAACGTTGTAATCGGCCACTACACCTGGGACATCGTGCTCCCAGAGCTCAAGGTTGCGGTAGAAATCAACGGGATGAAATTCCATTCCCAGCAAGAGTCATGGTTGCGGGACCACTGGAAGAATAATGAGGGCGCGCTGATTGGGTGGCTCACGTTGCGCTATACAGGTCACTGCGTGGCACATCATCTGGACTATGTCATCGACCAGATAGCTCATGCGAGGAATCCGGACTTTGGGAAGCGCTACTTCAAATTCATCGGCTTCTGGCATGAGGGAGTCTTGCCGCCCAAGCCAAAGCCATGGGAATACAGCGAGCCCTTGGGGTGTTTACCGCCCGACTTGCCTGAGCCGCCCGATTACCCGGAACCACCCGGCTTCCCGCAGCCGCCCAACTGCCCTAGATGACGAAGTTATTGCCAGATCTTGAATCAGCGGCGAGAACTTTGGCAGAACGGGCAGTACGGAGCGTGGTCCTGGCAGCGGGCCGCGGATGCTAGGCAGCAACAAGCCCCTCAACAATGAGAGCCAAGGCCGCGCTGATAGCCACCACAAGGACAATGCGGTTGAGCACCTTGGCGTTGATGAAACGGTTGAGGTAGCCGGCGGCGATGAGGCCCACGATGGCTACCGGCAGGTAGGCCGCGGCGGCGGTGAGCTGCAGGCTGGTGATTTGCCCGCTCAAGCCCAAGATTGCCAGCGAGATGGTGCAACCGATGATGAAGGTCCCCGACAGGGTGCCGCGCACACGGGCGGGGTCGTAGCCCTTGAGCACCAACGCCATGGGCGGGCCACCAATGGAGGTGGATGTGCCCAGAAACCCGGAAGCAGCGCCCGCGACTGCAATGTTGGCGGTGGTGCGCTTGGGAGACCAGCCGAGGCTGGACAAGGTCATGGCAAAGATGACGGCGCAGCCGATGAAAAGGGAGAGCCCGCGGTGGGAGAGGGAAGCAATCGCCCACGCACCCGCGAGTGAGCCGGGTATTCGCGCGATGGAGGAAATAGCCACGATGTCCCAGGACACCGCCGAGCGTGCTTTGAGCATCGTGGTAGTTGAGATGACGAAGGCCAGCAGGAGGATGAGCGTGGGAACCAGCTCCGGCTTAATCAGCGCCAAGATGGGGGTGGCGATGGTGCCCAGCCCAAAGCCGATGGTTCCCTGGCAGATAGTGCCCACGAGGATGAGCACGCCGATGAAGATATAAAGCCAGCTGAACATTGCTCTACTATCTCATGACGGCGTTTAGGAGCGGACGGTGACCTTCTCGTTGTCTGCGATGTCCTCCAAGCGGTCGGCCGAGCACAAGCCCGCCACGATGACGGCGGAGCCGCCCGCAGCCAGTGGTTCGAGGACGGCCCGCTGGAAGGAAGCGCTGTCCGTCCAGCCCTGCGAAAGCACGCGTTCAGCGCCCAACTCCGTGGGGAAAAGCTCTGGTAGCGGGGTAGTGGTGCCGTAGAAGTGATCGCCGTAGAAGCGCACGGTGGGGCCGAAGTCGATGGTGCCCAGCGGCAGCTCGCCGCCGCTTTCGACAACGCCGCGGCCAAAAGGATCCTGCGTGACCAGAACCGTGTCGACCAGTGGGGCCGATGCAGAGCCGGAGCCCGCGTCCGCCGCAGCCTTGAGGTAGGCCTCCGGAGAGGTGAAAACCACGGCGATATCGTCGGCGTGCGGCTGCGAGGCAGCCGCACCGTCGGTTATGTCGAAGGGGATGCCGGCGGCTAGCGCCCCAAGCGCAATGACGGCAGCCTGCCACGACACAGGAAGGTCGATGAGTATGCGGGAATCGGTTCCAGGCTCAAGGTCGAGCTCTTCCAGCAGCATGTTGGCAATCTTGGAGGTCCAGTTCTCCAGCGTTTGCGCCGAGAAGTCCATGCGGGTGCCGTCAGCTTCGTTGTAGACGCTGAGGCGGGGAGCGGAGGCATCGGCGGACAAGAGATGCTGAAGGAGTTCCATGTCCGCCCATCGTAGGTGGCGGGCGCCAAGCCCGCCACGGTGTCTTTAGTTCACGCAGCGCGGGCCATCGCCGCCCGCGTCGATCTCAGGCGAAACCTCCGCGGTACCGAAGTCATCGCCCGGGGTACCAACCTGCTGGGTGTCGCCGCCCTGGTTGGTCTCCGCGGTAGCCTCCTCTTCTTGTGCGGAGTCATCCTTCGGGCCGGAGTAGTCATCGGTAGCCACCACGATGAAGGTATCCGGCTCGAGCTCTTCGTTGGCCGTGACCGGCAGGCCACCGAGCTGCTCAGCCAAAGCCTGTGCGCGCTCATCGTTGGCATCCGCGGCCACGATCTGGGACTCGGTATACAGGCCCGACTGCGCATTGGCCGTGCGCTCCACGGTGTAGCCCACGTTCTTTAACCACGCGCCGATTCCGCCGGCCATTCCGTCGACGTTGCCGGCGTTGAGGACGTGCAGGTTGAGGTTCTCAGCCACGGGCTTTTCGCCGTCTTCACCTTCCTGGTCGGCTGGGGCATCCTCAGACTTCTTTTCTTCCTCAGCCTTCTCCTGGGACTTGGCCAAATCATCCATGAAGCGGTGTACCTCCGCGGTATCGATGGTCACCACCGATTCGCCGTAGTCACCAACGCCGGTAATGGAGGTCACCGGGATCGTTGTAAACGTCACGTTGCCGCCAGCTAGCCCGGCCAGCTGGGTGACAAAGCCCATGATGTCCCAACCGTCGTCGATGACTACGGAGCGCTCAACGGCATCAGCAATCTTGTTGAGCTTGCCCGGAGAGGTCAACGTGCCCGAATCCAGCACCTTCGACGTCAGCGATGCCATGTAGGCCTGCTGGCGCACGATGCGGTCAAGGTCACCGCGCGGTAGCTCATAGCGCTGGCGCACGAAGGACAGGCCCTCGGAGCCCTGCAAGGTTTGGCGCCCAGCCGGGAATTTAGCGCCCGACATCGGATCATCGACGGCGTCGTTGAGGCAGACGTCGACGCCCCCGACGGCGTCGGTAAGCAGCACGAAGCCCAAGAGACCCACCTCAGCGTAGTGGTCGACGTTGACATCAGTGAGCTTGTGCACCATCGAAATGAGACCAGCGCGGCCGGCCTCGGTGCTCTCCTTCTCCATTTCCTTTTCGGTATGGGGCGGCTTCTCACCAGCTGCTTCGGCTTCTGCGTTTTCCTGCTGCAGCTGTTCCATCTTGTCTGCTTTGTGCAGGGCAAAGACGGCGTTTATTTTGGTGTTTCCGAAGTCCTCGTCGTGGACGTAGGTATCGCGCGGGATGGATACTGCAGTAGCTCGCGAGCCATCGTTGGGGATGCGGATCACCATGATGGTGTCGGTGTTTTCCTCGCCCTCATCCACACCGGCATGCAGGTCCGCCAGCTCTTGTTCGGAGAGAGGATTCCCCTTGGCATCGGTGCGCGAGTCCTTGCCCACGAGCAAGATATCGACCGCGCCGTCGATGCCGTTGTCCTTAAAACCGCCCTGATTGCCGAGTGCCAGATTGGAGGCGGAGGAGATGTCATTTCCCAGCTTGCCCACGGTGAAGTAACCCACGCCGGAGAGCACGAGGACCACTGCGGATAGGAAGGCGACGACGGCCTTGAGTGGCGTCGATCCTCGTTGGGCGGTGGGCGCGGACTGCGAGGGCGCGGCCTGGATGTGGCGGGCGGCGCGCGGGGAATTCGGGGAAGTCACGGGACTAGTTTAAGTGAGCTCGCTGCAAAACCGTGAAGCAGTGTCGCGGGCGCGTGCGCACGCCGGCGTTGGGTACTCTCAAGAACATCGTGAAGAATTTACAGAAACCCCTGGCCGTGGTCACGGTGACCTTTTCGCCTGGCCGCTACCTCAGCGACTTCCTGGAGTCGCTGCGCTTGGCGACGTCCCTTGCTACCCTCACCGTCCTCGCCGACAATGGCTCAACCGATGGGGTGCCGGAAGCCGCCGCGCGGGAGCATGAGGACGTGGAATTCCTCGATACTGGAGGAAACATCGGCTACGGCGCTGGAATGAATGCCGGCGCGCGATTCGCCCGTGCGCACGGCGTTGATGACGAGTTCTTCCTCATTGCCAACCCGGACGTGACATTTAGCGAGGGATCCCTGGATGAGCTGATCGCTTGTGCGCGCCGCCACCCGGATGCCGCGGCGGTGGGCCCGCGCATCGTGGAGCCGGATGGTAGCAACTACCCCTCGGCGCGCGCCGTACCGACGCTGCTCACGGGTATCGGCCACGCGCTGTTCGGAACTATTTGGCCGTCCAATCCGTGGTCGCGCGCCTATCGCGATGACGCCGATATGGACAGCGAGCGCCCAGCCGGCTGGCTCTCCGGTTCTTGCCTTCTGGTGCGCTGGGAGGCTTTTGAACAGATTGGTGGCTTTGATGAGCGCTACTTCATGTATTTGGAGGACGTGGACTTAGGGGACCGCTTCACTCGCGCCGGCTGGCGCAACATCCTGTGCCCGACGGCGGTGATTACCCACGCTAAGGGCCACTCGACGAAGGCGCATCGCGGCGCCATGCTGCGCGCCCACCACGATTCCGCTTACCGCTTCCAAGCGGATAGGCACCCGCACTGGTACCAGGCGCCGCTGCGCGCAGCCTTGTGGATGGGGCTGCGGGTGCGCGGGCTGATTTTAAGCGCGTGCCGCGACGGCTCCTGAGTCAGGCGCGCCTATACACTAACGGTGACTTATCTGAAAGAGATTAAGGAACGATATGACTGAATCAGCGCCCCAGTGGGGATCGACGGCCGATGCCGTCATTCTGGTGGGAGGTCGCGGCACCCGCCTGCGCCCGCTGACGATTGGCACGCCGAAGCCGATGTTGCCCACAGCCAACTACCCATTCCTCCAGCACCTGCTCGCTCGTATCAAGGAAGCCGGGATTGAGCACGTGGTGCTCTCCACTTCTTATAAGGCGGAGGTCTTTGAGGAGTACTTCGGGGATGGCTCCGATCTGGGACTGGAAATTGAGTACGTGGTGGAGGAGACCGCACTGGGTACCGGCGGCGGTATCCGCAACGTCTATGACAAGCTGCGCCAGGACACAGTCATGGTGTTCAACGGCGACGTTTTGTCCGGCATGGATCTCAACGGCATCCTCGATACGCATCATTCCAAGGACGCCGACGTGACGATGCACCTGCTCAACGTCGCTGATCCCCGTGCCTTTGGCTGCGTTCCTACCGATTCCGAGGGCCGAGTAACAGCCTTCTTGGAAAAGACCGAGGATCCGCCGACGAATCAGATCAACGCCGGTTGCTACGTGTTCAAGAAGGATGTCATCGAGACGATTCCGGCTGGCCGCGTCGTCTCCGTGGAGCGCGAGACCTTCCCGCAGCTGCTGGAGTCCGGCCGCCTGGTGGTAGGCCACGTGGATAACTCCTACTGGCGCGATATGGGCCGCCCGGATGATTTCGTCCGCGGCTCCTCCGACTTGGTGCGCGGCATCGCGCATTCGCCGCTGCTGGTGGGGCGCACGGGTGAGTCTGTCGTGGATGAGTCCGCGGGTATCGCCGGTGGCGTACTGCTGCTGTCCGGCACGGCCGTGGGCCGCGGTTCCGTGATTGGGGCGGGCTGCCGCTTGGACGGCACAGTGGTCTTCGATGGCGTCACTATCGAGCCGGGCGCCATCATTAACAACTCCATCATTGCCTCGGGCGCGCACATTGGTGCCAACGCGCACATCGACAACTGCGTCATCGGCGAAGGTGCCACCATCGGCGCGCGTTGCGAGCTGCAGGGTGGCATGCGAGTCTTCCCAGGTGTGAGCATTCCGGACGCCGGCGTGCGATTTAGTTCGGATGCCTAAACACCTCAGCTAGCTGGGGCAAAGCCAGGGGATAGGCACAGGTCTTGGCGCTGGGAAGTTATCTTCCCGGCGCCTCTTTTCATGCCGTGACGCATGGTTTTTATGGTGCGAATGAGATCCATGTGTTTTGCCGGCCCTTCCGGTTTTAGAGTGCGTTGATTTTGTCCTGTAGTTGTCCGGAGTGGATCAGGCACCGCAAGATGTAGTGGTTGAGGTTTTTAAATCCTAGGGCGATGCCGCGTAGGTGTTCGAGTCTGCCGTTGATTGCCTCGACGGGGCCGTTGGAGGCACCGATATCAAAGTAGGCAAGCACGTCTTTGCGTCGTCGCCACAGGGTGCGTCCCAGTTGGGCGAGCTCTTCTAAGCCTTTCGGTAATCCTTTGCGCAGGGTGTGGATGATGCGTTTCATGAGCTTTTTGCCTTCCGATTTCTTCGGATGCGCGTACGCTGCGATCATGTCTTGGTAGAGCAGCCACGTTACTTCTAGGGCCACGTAGTCGTCATCGGTGGCCCACAACATTTCTAAGCGGTGCTTTTGCCGCTCGGTGAGATAGTTCGTCCTGGTCAACAGGGTGCGCCGGTGCTTGTACAACGGGTCATCTTTGCGTCCGCGGCGCCCGGTGGTCTCGCGTTGGAGTCGCTGTCGGCAACTGGTGAGTTTGTCGGCTGCTAGATGCACTACATGGAAAGGGTCCATGACTTTGTCAGCTTGTGGTAGTTGCTCCTCGACTGCGGTGGCATATCCGGTAAACCCATCCATGGTCACCACCTGTATCTGCTCCCGGAAGCTGGGGTCGCGCTCCTTAAGCCACCCGCTGAGCACATCTGCGGACCTGCCCGGTCGCATGTCTAACAAACGAGCAGGCCCACGCCCGTCCACCAGCGGGGTGAGGTCAACGAGTATGGTCACCAGGTTTGATGCCTGGCCTGGTTTTCTGGTGTGTTTCCATACATGTTCATCGACTCCGAGGATGCGAACCCCGTCGAGGTGGTGCGGGTCGCCGTAGACAAGCTGGCGGCAGGCAT
>NZ_VIOG01000011.1:0-104698 GCF_009708045.1 Corynebacterium hiratae
AGGGGTCTCCTTGTACTCGTACTTCGTATCCTCCGGAAGATCACCAGCATTCTCGATGTTCTTCTTCGGATCCGGAGTACCGCCTACCGGAACCTCCTGATCCTGACCCTTCGGATCATAAGTCTCATTGTCCTTTGCAGCAGGTGCCTTCAGGTCAAACTTCGCAGGAACCTCGCGAGATACCGGGTCAGCCCCCTCAGCCGGGGTCCAAGTAACCTTTACCAGGGCCTCGTTTTGGCCTTCAACCTGCTTATCTGCAGGCCAGGTGATCACACCGGTCTTAGCGTCGATTGTCAGGCCCAGTTTTTCGGCGGCGGCAGGGTCTGCGAACTCGAAGGTTGCACCTTCCGGCATCTCCTCAACGGCATCAGTATTCGGGTTGTCGAAAGAAGGCTTTGCTTCAAGATCCTTTTCCTTGGCAGTGCCCTTGGTCTCGTCATACTTAACGACGGTCGGATCTGCCAAGAAGGAGTCGGCCAAAAGGAGCGTACCCGTTGGCTGACCCGAAGCATCGGCAGCGAATACCTGAGAAGAGTACACAGTTGGCTTGGAGAGATCGTTCGGAACGGTGAAGTCGCAGGACTCCAGCTCACCAAGCTCGTTAGCCGTGACGGTGCAGATCTCACCGGTGGATTCACCGTCTGCAAACCACTCAATAGCGTACTGCTGGTTGGGAACCAAGCCCGTGGTCTTCGACTTGGCGGTATCTCCAGGGGCAGCAATAGCAGAGGCGTTATCGTAGTTGATGACGTCGTGAATCGGGCGGGGAGTCAGCAGAGCGAAGTGCTGGACAGAAATATTCGCAGACGCGTTTTCAATACCGAGATTTCCGCCATGGGGGGGCTGGAACATGTTGTCCTGGTAGTTACCCATCCACAGGTCACGATTCTCACCAACTACCGGATACAGGTACATATAGTCCGTGTTGATGTGGCGGTGACGCTGGCCAAGTGTGCCGTTCCACTGCATCAGGTTGCCATGCTCTTCTTCCTCAGCAGAGACGAGCTTGCCCCACTCCTCATCAGTGGTCTTGTTTCCCTTTTTAGTGTGGCTGACGCCATACAAGCCAGCAAACGGCAGATAGAAGGAACCATCGTCCTTTACATAGGCAACGCGGGACTCCGCAATGTGGGAACCTTCGCCGTGCTCAGCCTGGTATGCGTCGACGATTTCCTTTTGCGCAACGCGGAACTGCTCACGGGTATGGTTTTCGTTGGCGTCCTTCCAAGCGTCAAACTGACGGGCCACTTCGTCGTTAACATACGAGCCTACGACCTTAATATTAGTAGCAGCACGGTCTGTAGATCCCTTGAAGTACTGATTGGGAAGTGAACCCATGACCTCATTGTTTTCCCACCAAACACTACCTCGCGCGGTGCCATAAAGACCGCCCTCAGGCCACTTCTTATCGGCAGTGGGTGCTTCGGTCCACTCAGCTTCAGGCTTGGCGAGCCAACCATCCACGTTCGGACGCTCCTGGAATACTACCTTGGCGCCTACGATGCGGTTAATGCCAGCAGCGAAGTCCCAGCTTTCCCACTTACGGGTCAGGCGGTTGTGGAAGCGACCGCTGTACATGTCGCCACCGCCTGCTAGCGTGTACTTTGCCGAATCCGGGTTCTCAGCCCAGGTTCGAACCTGGAACTTGTCATCACCAGCCAGTTTGAACTCGATTGGGTTACCCAGGCCGTCCTTCGGTGCCTTGGACAGGTCAAATACAAACTTGCCCTCAGAGTCCGAGGTGGTGTAGTAGATCGGCGAAACTTGACCCTTGCCATTGACATACTGCAAGAAGACCTTGACACCAGGCATAGCTTCGTCAGCTTCATTCTGGGCCTCCGGGCCGGAGTCACGATCCAAATAGACCGTACCTTGGTAGCCCTGCTTCTGACCCCAGGTACCGTCCGCTCGGATAGCGGTGGCTTCCGAAGTGCCTCGGGTATCCACACTAGGCTTCTGGTCAGGCGTGGAGTCCTGAGCAATAGCAGCCGGCGCAGCATTCGGGCTTACGACTGGGTGAACGAAGGGCGCAACCATTGCCACAGAGAGCGCGGCAGCTGCAATCGTCGTACCGCGACGACGGGCAGAACCGTTGAATTTCTTCACATTCATGAAGAATCCTTTCATGAGAACAATTAAGAAACCGGTCAGCAGCCCACCCTCGGTTAGATTCCGAAGTCACTTAGGCGTTCCTGAAGGCAGACTGGACTCAAGCTGAGACCCTACCCCCCCCCGCCACTTCCCGCAAGAGCAAAATTCGGAAGCGGTTAACCGTGTACTTGCACGTCATAGCCTGTTTGATCAACATAAATGTCTAAAACTGCTGGCCACGGGTAGCTCCAATGTTTATACCGTTCACAGGTTGAATTAGTTTCGTAATTTAAGCCTCATGCAAATTACCCCCGCTACACCCCTATCCATGGGGTGTTCACGGGGGTAACGAGAAGCTAAAACTATCGCCCATTCACGGCGTGTCTTACACAGACTTGATTTTCGGAGGTGTATCACTCTCCCACCCGTGGACATGGCGTCGAAGCACCGCCCGCACCGCCTTTGCGATGACATAGGCCAGCGGCACCACAACGACCAAGGTGACCAGGAGCCTAATAAGCGTCCAGCCAAACTGGGCTGCAAGATGCTCCACATCAAAACCACCGGCGATAATGCCCACGAGTCCGCTTACCAATACCGCAGCAAAACCGGCGAGGCTCCCGCTAAGAAAATCAAAGCGGGCGTATTTGCAGCCGAAGAAAACGGCTTCTATGACCGCGCCAATGATTACTACCTCCACTACGGCTCTGGGGCCTACGACGCCACTGAATGCATAACCCAGCATGACCGACATGACATAACCCACAAATGCGGCCAGCGGTTTCTGGACAGTTAAGGCCGCACATAGCCCGGCCAAGGGGAAGAGCGCCGCCGTCCCGGAAAGCAGCGGTAGCAACACATGCGTTGGGAGTGGCTCATCTTCCCCCATGACCAAGCGATTAATAAACGCTCCCCTTCCCCACAATAGGAGCGCGCCAGCAATGACAAAGCCGGCAACAACAAGAGCATCAACGCCCGTCCACGCGCGTGGTTTCGGGGCAGGCTTTTCGAATCCTGTGGTTGGAAATGTCATCGGTCGGTACCTTTCCTGGGCATGAGCACTGGGGTTCTTGTGGCTTTGTTGACGCTATTGTAAGAGAACCCAAATTTTCTCGCAGGGCGGGGCTCCGAGCGGGACGTCCCGGTTCGGTGCTACCGATAGAAAAAGACCCGCACCTCGTCCCCACCAGTGTCTGGCGGGGTGAAGTGCGGGTCGTTGGTTTCCCTCGGCGTTGAAGGGCTAAGGACTAGCTCGTTGAAGGACCAGGTCCTAGAAGGTGTAGTCCTCCTCCAGCGGGACGGAAGCGCCGGTGAACTCACCGAAGCCATCGTCGCCGTAGATGGAATCACCGTAGGTCGGGATGGAGTACGCAGCGTTACGTGCGGCCTCAGTCGGCTTCACGCTGATGTTGCGGTAGCGGGAAATACCCGTACCAGCCGGAATCAGCTTACCGATGATGACGTTCTCCTTCAGACCAATGAGCTGATCCGAGCGCTTGTTGATGGCGGCATCGGTAAGCACACGCGTGGTCTCCTGGAAGGAGGCCGCAGACAGCCAGGACTCCGTAGCCAGCGAGGCCTTGGTAATACCCATGATCTCACTGCGCAGCTGAGCCGGCTGGCCACCCTCAGCAACCTGAGCGGCGTTAACCTGCTTGGCCTCAGAAAGGTCAACCAGGGTACCCGGCAGGAACTCGGTGGAACCGGCCTCAATGACCGTACCGCGACGCAGCATCTGACGGATGATGATCTCGATGTGCTTGTCGTGGATGGCCACACCCTGTGCACGGTAGACAGCCTGAACCTCGTCGATGAGGTGCTTCTCCACGCCGCGGCGGCCGAGAACCTCCAGCACGTCGTGCGGGTCAGCCGCACCACGCATGAGGCGGTCACCGGTGCTGACGTGGTCACCGTCGCGCAGGGAGCGCTCGATCATGGCGTCCGGGTTGGACTCCATCGGGCGGCGAACCTGAGCCAGGCCCTGGCGCTTCGACAGCTTCTCGTAGACCACGTTGTCGGAACCGTCATCCGGGGTGATGGTCAGGGTCCAGAAGTTGCCCTCATCGGACAGGGACACGGTGCCGTCGACGGAAGCGATAGGAGCGCGGTTCTTCGGGTTGCGGGCCTCGAAGAGCTCCTGAACACGCGGCAGGCCGCCGGTAATATCGCCACCGACACCACCCTGGTGGAAGGTACGCATGGTCAGCTGGGTACCCGGCTCACCAATGGACTGTGCTGCCACGATGCCGACTGCCTCGCCGATATCGACGAGCTTGCCGGAGGCCATGGACTTGCCGTAGCACTTCGCACAAACACCAGCTGGGGTCTGGCAGGTCAGCACGGAGCGAACCTTGATCTCCAGAACGCCAGCGGCGACGATCTTGCGGCTGAGCTCCTCGGTCAGGTCAGCGCCTGCTTCGGCAATAACCTCGCCGTTTTCATCCTTGACGTCGTTAGCCACGACGCGGCCGGATGCGGAGGTCTCCCACAGCTCGTGCAGGTCGTAGGAGCCTTCGGCAACCTCGACGCCGATCGGGACGCGCACGCCCTGACGGGTGCCACAGTCTTCCTCGCGGACGATGACATCCTGTGCCACGTCCACCAGACGACGGGTGAGGTAACCGGAGTCAGCGGTACGCAGAGCGGTATCCGCCAGGCCCTTACGGGAGCCGTGCGAGTTGTTGAAGTACTCCAGAACCGACAGGCCCTCGCGGAAGGAGGTCTTAATCGGACGGGTGATGTAGTCACCCTTGGAGTTCACAACCATGCCCTTCATACCGGCCAGGGTCCAGATCTGACGCATGTTACCGGCAGCACCGGACTTCACGATCATCGGAATCGGGTTGTCGTCGGGGTACAGCTCCTCGACGGCGTTACCCACGGTGTCCGTGGCGTCCTTCCACAGCTCAACCAGGCGGTCGTAGCGCTCGCGCTCGGTCAGGGCACCCTGCTCCCAGTACTTGCGCTCGATGCGCTCTGCTTCCTTCTCATAAGACTCGAGAACTTCGGTCTTGTTCGGAAGAACCAGAACGTCGTGCATGGTGATGGTCACGCCGGAACGCGTGGCCCAGTAGAAACCCGCGTCCTTCATCTTGTCCAGAACCTGGGCAACGGTGATCATCGGGTACTTGGCAGCGAGGTCATTAATGACGTCACCCAGCAGCATCTTGTTGCCGGCGCCGCCCTTACGGACCATGACGCCCTCGAGGTACGGGTAGTTCCACGGCAGCAGGTCATTGAACATGATGCGGCCCAGGGTGGTCTCAGCGAGCCAAGCCTGGCCCTTCTGCCAACCATCCGGGAACTGCTCTGCCTCAATGTCTGACGGCGGACGCAGGTGGGAGATGCGCACCTTGATCGGGGCCTGCAGGCCCAGAACGCCGCGGTCACGAGCCATGATGGCCTCCGCGTAGGAGGAGTACACGCCCTGGGCCGGTCCGTTTTCGTCTGCGGGAGCGTAAGCTCCCGCGCCACCGATCTCGTCCTCGCCCTTGTCCATGGTGAGGTAGTACAGGCCGGTAACCATATCCAGACGCGGCATAGCCAGCGGCTTACCGGAGGCCGGGGACAGAATGTTGTTGGAGGCCAGCATCAGCACGCGTGCCTCAGCCTGCGCCTCGGCGGACAGCGGCAGGTGGACTGCCATCTGGTCACCGTCGAAGTCAGCGTTGAAGGCCTCACAAGCCAGCGGGTGCAGCTGGATGGCCTTACCTTCGACGAGCTTCGGCTCGAAGGCCTGGATACCCAGGCGGTGCAGGGTCGGTGCACGGTTCAGCATCACCGGGTGCTCGGAAATGGCCTCTTCGAGGACGTCCCACACCTCAGGGCGCTGGCGCTCCACCATGCGCTTAGCGGACTTGATGTTCTGTGCGTAGTCGTTCTCCACCAGGCGCTTCATGACGAAAGGCTTGAACAGCTCCAGAGCCATGAGCTTCGGCAGACCACACTCGTGCAGCTTGAGCTGCGGACCAACGATAATCACGGAACGGCCGGAGTAGTCCACGCGCTTACCCAGCAGGTTCTGGCGGAAGCGACCCTGCTTACCCTTGAGCAGGTCAGACAGGGACTTCAGCGGGCGGTTACCCGGGCCGGTGACCGGACGGCCGCGACGGCCGTTGTCGAAGAGCGCGTCAACGGACTCCTGCAGCATGCGCTTCTCGTTGTTCACGATGATCTCGGGAGCGCCGAGGTCGATCATGCGCTTGAGGCGGTTGTTGCGGTTGATCACGCGACGGTAGAGGTCGTTGAGGTCGGAGGTGGCGAAGCGGCCACCGTCCAGCTGCACCATCGGGCGCAGCTCCGGCGGGATCACCGGGATAGCGTCGAGCACCATGCCGGCCGGGTCGTTGCCCGAGCGCAGGAAGGCTGCAACAACCTTCAGGCGCTTGAGGGCACGCATCTTCTTCTGGCCCTTGCCGTTGTTGATGATCTCCTTGAGCTCCTCGGCCTCAGCCTCGAGGTCGAAGTTACGGATGAGGGTCTGGATAGCCTCTGCACCCATGCCGCCGGTGAAGTAATCCTCGTAGCGGTCAACCAGCTCTTCGTAGATGGTCTCATCGATGATCATCTGCTTCGGAGCCAGCTTGATGAAGGTGTTCCAGATTTCGTCGAGGCGAGCAACCTCGCGCTCACCGCGCTCGCGGATGTGCTGCATTTCCTTATCGGCAGCGTTCTGGACCTTGCGGCGGGCGTCGGCCTTTGCACCGGCGGCCTCCAGCTCGGCCAGATCCTGCTCGAGCTTGGCAGCGCGCTCAGCGATCTCTGCCTCGACGTCATCCTCGACGTCCTTCTTCTCCAGCAGCATCTCTGCTTCCAGAGTGGACTGGTCATTGTGGCGAGCTTCCTCATCCACGGAGGTGATGATGTTGGCAGCGAAGTAAATGATGCGCTCAAGGTCCTTCGGAGCCAGGTCCAGAAGGTAGCCCAGGCGGGAAGGAACGCCCTTGAAGTACCAGATGTGGGTAACCGGCGCGGCCAGCTCGATGTGGCCCATGCGCTCGCGGCGAACCTTGGACTTGGTCACCTCGACGCCACAGCGCTCACAGATGATGCCCTTGTAGCGCACGCGCTTGTACTTACCGCAGGAGCACTCCCAGTCACGGGTCGGGCCGAAGATGCGCTCGCAGAAGAGGCCGTCCTTCTCCGGCTTGAGGGTGCGGTAGTTGATGGTTTCGGGTTTCTTGACCTCGCCCTTGGACCAGCGACGGATGTCCTCTGCGGTGGCCAGCCCGATGCGGAGCTCGTCGAAGAGATTTACGTCAAACACGTAATGTCTCCCTTTCATCCCCCGTCAGGGGGAAGTTGATGGCTTTGTATGTAGGTGGTGTTTCGTTATGCCCGCCGCCGCTTGGGGCGGCGGACCAAAAGCTAGGCGATGTCTGCGTCGGAGCGCTCGTCGCGGGACAGGTTAATGCCCAGGGACGGAGCGCCGTCCATGTCGTCTTCGTCGGAGCCAGACAGTTCCATCGGCGTGCCGTCGGTGGAGAGAACTTCCACGTTGAGGCAGAGGGACTGCAGCTCCTTGAGGAGGACCTTGAAGGACTCCGGGATACCCGGATCCGGGATGTTGTCACCCTTGACAATGGCCTCGTAGACCTTGACGCGGCCGACCACGTCATCGGACTTGATGGTCAGAAGCTCCTGCAGGGTGTAGGCAGCGCCGTATGCCTGCATTGCCCACACCTCCATCTCACCGAAGCGCTGGCCACCGAACTGTGCCTTACCACCCAGCGGCTGCTGGGTAATCATGGAGTACGGGCCGGTGGAGCGGGCGTGAATCTTCTCGTCGACGAGGTGGTGCAGCTTGAGCATGTACATGTAGCCGACGGAAACCGGGTACAGGTAGGGCTCGCCGGAGCGACCGTCGAAGAGGCGGGCCTTGCCGTGCTCGTCCACCATGACGTCACCATCGCGGTTCGGCTTGGAGGAAGCCAGCAGGCGAGAGATCTCCTCGTTGGTGGCACCGTCGAAGACCGGGGTTGCGGTGAGCGACTCCGGCGGGACGTCGTACAGCTCTTCCGGCAGGGTCTTGAGCAGCTCGGCGTTGGCCGGGTCCTCGGTATCGATCTTCCAACCAGCGTGTGCCAGCCAGCCGAGGTGAACCTCGAGAACCTGGCCGATGTTCATACGACGCGGCACACCGTGGGTGTTGAGGATGATGTCCACCGGGGTGCCATCCTCCATGAACGGCATATCCTCCGGCGGGAGAATCTTGCCCACAACGCCCTTGTTGCCGTGGCGGCCAGCGAGCTTATCGCCGTCCTGGATCTTGCGCTTCTGAGCCACGTAGACGCGGATCATTTCGTTGACGCCTGGGGCTAGGTCGTCGTCATCCTCGCGGGAGAAGCGGGAAACGCCGATGACCTTACCGGTCTCACCGTGCGGCACCTTCATGGAGGTATCGCGCACCTCGCGGGCCTTCTCACCGAAGATGGCGCGCAGCAGGCGCTCCTCCGGGGTCAGCTCGGTCTCACCCTTCGGGGTGACCTTACCGACGAGGATGTCGCCCGCGCGGACGTCAGCACCGATACGGACAATGCCGCGCTCGTCGAGGTCACGCAGAACGTCATCGGAGACGTTCGGGATCTCGCGGGTGATCTCCTCCGGGCCCAGCTTGGTATCGCGAGCATCAATCTCGTGCTCCTCGATGTGGATCGAGGTGAGGATGTCTTCCTCCACGATGCGCTGGTTGAGGATGATGGCGTCCTCGTAGTTGTGGCCTTCCCACGGCATGAAGGCAACCAGCAGGTTGCGGCCGAGGGACATCTCACCGTTGTGGGTACCGGGGCCGTCGGCAAGCACCTGGCCTGCCTCGACGCGCTCACCCAGGGACACCAGCGGGGTCTGGTTGTAGTTGGTGTTCTGGTTGGTGCGCTCGAACTTGCGCAGCATGTAGGTATCGCGCTGGCCTTCGTCATCCATGATAGTGATGAGGTCCGCGGTGACGTTCTCCACCACGCCCGCCTTCGGGGTGATGATGAGGTCACCAGCATCGTAGGCGGCGCGCTGCTCCATACCGGTGCCCACGTACGGGGCCTCGGAGCGCACCAGCGGCACGGCCTGGCGCTGCATGTTCGCGCCCATGAGGGCACGGTTAGCATCGTCGTGCTCGAGGAACGGAATCATGGCGGTTGCCACGGAAACCATCTGGCGCGGGGAAACGTCGACGTAGTCAACGCCGGCGGCGTCGGTCACGCCGATATCGCCGTCCTTGAGGCGCACCTCGATACGGTCGCCGGTCAGGGTGCCGTCGGCATCCTTCTCAACCTCTGCCTGCGCAATAGCGAAGCGATCCTCTTCATCAGCGGTGAGGTACTCCACCTGGTCGGTGACCTTGCCGTCTACAACCTTGCGGTACGGGGTCTCGATGAAGCCGAAAGCGTTGACGCGGGCGTAGGAAGCCAGCGAACCGATCAGGCCAATGTTCGGGCCTTCCGGAGTCTCAATCGGGCACATGCGGCCGTAGTGCGAAGCGTGGACGTCTCGCACCTCGATGCCGGCGCGCTCACGGGACAGACCGCCCGGGCCCAGCGCGGACAGGCGGCGCTTGTGGGTCAGGCCGGACAGGGAGTTGTTCTGGTCCATGAACTGCGAGAGCTGGGAGGTGCCGAAGAACTCGCGGATGGCAGCAGAAACCGGGCGGACGTTAATCAGGGAGGTCGGGGTAATCGACTCTGCGTCCTGGGTGGTCATGCGCTCGCGAACGACGCGCTCCATGCGGGACAGGCCCACGCGGACCTGGTTCTGGATGAGCTCGCCGACGGTGCGCAGACGACGGTTACCAAAGTGGTCGATGTCGTCGGTGTGGATGGAGATCATCTCACCGTTCGGGGCCTTCATCTCACGCTCGCCGGCGTGCAGGCGCACGAGGTACTCGAGGGTGACGGCGATGTCTTCCTCGGTCAGGGTCATTAGGCCGTCGTGGTCTCCACCCAGGCCGAGCTTGCGGTTGACCTTGTAGCGGCCGACCTTGGCCAAGTCGTAGCGCTTCGCGCGGAAGAAGGAGTTGTCGAGCAGGGCCTGCGCGAGGTCACGCGTGGGCTGCTCGCCCGGGCGCTGCTTGCGGTAGATCTCCAGCAGAGCCTCATCGGTGTTGGCCACGCCATCGGACTCGAGGGTGGACATCATGAGCTCGGAGAAGCCGAAGCGTTCCTTGATCTGCTCCTCAGTCCAACCCAGGGCCTTGAGCAGCACGGTGACCGGCTGGCGGCGCTTACGGTCGATGCGCACGCCGACGGTGTCGCGCTTGTCGACGTCAAACTCGAGCCACGCACCGCGGGAAGGAATGACCTTCACGGAGTGCAGCGGGCGCTCGGTGGACTTGTCGATGGTCTGGTCGAAGTACACACCCGGGGAACGCACGAGCTGCGAGACGATAACGCGCTCGGTGCCGTTGACGATGAAGGTGCCCTTCTCGGTCATCATCGGGAAATCACCGATGAAGACGGTCTGGGACTTAATCTCCTGGGTGTCGTTATTAATAAATTCTGCGGTGACGTACAGTGGCGCCGAGTAGTTGATGTCCTTCTCTTTGCACTCGTCCACGGTGTTCTTCACCGGCTCGAAGCGAGGCTCCGACAGGGACAGGGACATGTTGCCCGAGTAATCCTGGATCGGCGAAAGCTCCTCGAGGATATCCTCAAGGCCGCTCGTCACGCGTGCGTCTTCGCCGCGCTCTGCCTGCTCGCGCTCGCGCCACTCGGGGGTGCCGATGAGCCACGCGTAAGAATCGAGTTGTAGATCGAGGAGGCCCGGGACGGCGATAGGCTCGCTGATTTTAGCGAAGGAGTATCGCTTCGGGGCTCCAGGGATGTTGGCCACTGACTTGGTCTGGCGGGAGACTGCCAAGATGGGTCCTTCCAGTACCTCTGGCGGATTGCGGCCCCACCCTGGCCGGTGAGGTGCAAAACCGCTGGTAGATTTAGCATTCGGTCTGCTGTGGAATGACTGGGTTTAGAATGCACAAAATCACCTTGTCAAGTCGGTTTTACCATCACCGCTCGAAAGGCTAAATGTGCACTAAAGATCCAGATTCCAGCGCAACGAAATAGCCTATAGCATAATGGCGGCCTTGTAAAGGCGAAACGCGCCGCCGGCGTGTCGCTTCGGAGATCCGCACGCGCGGGCCTCTAGCACGCGCGGCTAGCGGGAGTGGCGGCTAGTGGGACGGCGGAAAGCGCCCAGCGCCCCGAGCAGCACCAGAAGCGCGCCGATTCCGACGCCGCCCCAGCGCACCCACTGCCCCACAGCACTCCGCGGGAAGCGCTCTGCTTGCTGAAGCAGCTCCGCGCGGGATTCCTCATCAGTGGCACCGTTGAAGGCGAACTGCACCTCGCGCTCGTTACCCTCACGGTCGGCCCAGTAGTCCCGCACATCAACGTCCATGCCCACGACCAGCCCGGTGGCTTGATCCACGAAAAGGTCCCGCGTTGCGGAGTGGAAGAGGTAGCCCTGCTCGGCGGAGCCGTCCTCATTGCTCAGCGTGGTGGTCGTGCTACCGGCGTAGAGGGTGGCCACGTTGGTGGGCTCAATCTCTTGGTGGTAGCGGTAGACCGTGCGGCCGTCGATGTCGAGGGATTCCTCGAAGACGGCGTCGGCAGCCTTGCGCAGCACCGGGTCAAAGACCGGGTAGGTGGTCTGCTCGGCGTCAGCCGGCAACTTCAGCCAGTAACCTTCGACGGGCACCTCCGCCGTGGGCGAGCCCATGGTGTGGGAGAGCGCCGCTGGGCCCGTGGCCTCACCGCTGAGGCGGTCGACGGGATAATTCCACACGCGCGCAAAGCTCAAGTCCTCGACGTTGCCCGTGCCACCGCGGATGGCGGACTCCCCCACTCGCAGTGTTGCTGTCTCCTTGTCCGCCGGGTCCTGAATGTCCAGGTTGAGCTGATAGGTCATGGGCCCCTCGTACTGCGAGGCGCCCTCTGCCGACAGCTCCTGCGCGGTGGCGTTCTCATCCTGCATCGTCCACGTGGTGTCCTTGATGTCCAGCGGCAGGCGCGGGCTAAAACTCAAGAAGCTCGACGCCGCCAGGCCAGCTGCGATCAGCGCAACGCCGAGGCCGAGCAGGAGGACGGAGAAGATGCGGGACTTGGGCAGCATGGTGGCTTATCCTACCGATTCGTTTGCTCAAAACACATTTCCCCGGAGGGTGCGTTTCAGATTCACGTGGCGTTGACGGGGGGCTACCGGAGCGTTTAATAGTCTAAGGATAAGTGCCCCACATCACACTTGAGATCGGATCGGCAGATTGCAGGAACCAATGAAGAATGACCCCCAAAGCAAGAACAGAGACTTCCGCCTCTACCTATGGTCAGACCTCGTGGCTCAGATAGCTGGGGTGGGAGCCGGGCTTGCTATTCCAGTGGTCACTCTACGTTTGAGCGATAGTCTTACCCTTGCCGGCCTGTATGGAACCATCACTGGAATTGCGGCACTGGCAGGCGGCATCATCGGCGGCTCTCTTGCGGATATGTGGCGCCGCAAGCCACTCATCATTGTGACCAACGCGCTGGCTGGGATACTCAACCTCGCGTTAGCGGGCCTCATTCTATCCGGAAGCTTCTCCCCCATCGTCTTCGGTGCGCTACTCGGGAGCATGATGCTCTTTTACCGAATAGGCCAAGCTTGCTCCGACCCTTGCCTGCCCCAGCTCGTTGAAGAAGAACAGCTCGCCGCCAAACAAGGGCTCATCCAAGCACGTCTGCAATTTGCGGGACTCATCGGCCCCACTGTGGGCGGCGCACTTCTAGAAGTCAATGTGGCTCTGCCCTTCGTGTTTGTCGGTCTGGCAAATTTCCTCACCATCGTCTTCTTCCTCTTCATCAGGGCTAACCTAGACCCCGCAAAGAAGGCAGAGAACAAGCTCCTACGCACAACCAAGGAAGGCTTAGCCATCGTGGCTCGCTCGCCCCTACTTCGCGGGCTCATTGCCATGCAAACACTGTCGAACTGTGCAATTAACGGCTCACTGTTCATGGCCGTCCTCATACTGGAGGAGGGGAACAACCCTGGATGGGTAACGGGACTAGCCCGCACGTCCATCGTCCTCATCGGGATTGTGGGTGCTTTGTCGACGGGTTGGATGCAAAAGAAGTTTTCCTTCGCAGCCCTTCAGGTAGGCACATGTGCCTGGGTTGCTGCATCAATCGCATGTGGTGCCCTGCTCAGCCCCAGCCTGTTGATGATCATCCCGCTAGGACTGTCCGTTCTTACAGCCCCAGCCGCCGGCGCGGTAACCTATGCCGCACTCCACAGGCTTATGGCCGAAGAAACACTTGGCCGAGTCACCAATATCCAAATGAGCACCGTCGTTTCACTCTCTAGTGTGTGGTCGACCCCTCTGGCCGCAATATCTCATCGCTGGACCTTGACCACTGGTTTGTGGGCAAATGCGCTCGCCGGGCTCCTCGCAATCGGGCCCGCCCTCATCTTTGTGCGCAGAGCCGATCGCGCCCTTGCGCAAGCAGACGCGAAGGAGAAAGAGGACTCCCCTAGCCACTCATAAGCGTAAGTCAACTGTTTCTATGAGTGAGAGTCGGCTTCTTCTTTGTGATTCCACGGAACGATAGCGCTGACATCCGTGATCTGGCGAGCTTTCCACAGATCGTATTCCTCTTGGAGTCCGAGCCAGAACTCCGCGGAGTTCCCAAAGTAGGCCGACAAACGCAAAGCCATATCGGCACTGATACCGAGCGTACCGCGGGTAATTTTGGAGACTTGAGAGCGGGTAGTGCCAATGTCGTTGGCCAGGCGATACTGGGTAATACCACAGGGTTTGAGGAATTCTAGGAGAAGGATTTCTCCAGGATGCGGAACAGGAACAACATCAACATGAGTATGCGCGTCAGTGGTAGTCGATAAAGTCAACGTCAACAGCTCCTTCGGGTGTCCACTTGAATATGATGCGCCACTGCGAGTTGACGCGAATTGAGTAGTAGCCCTCTAGGTCACCCTTGAGCCGCTCCAACCGGTTTGCTGGTGGAATCCGAAGGTCCGTGACATTTACAGACCGCCCAATCATAAGTAACTTGCGGCGCACTACCGAACGCAATTCCGATGGAATATATCGCGGCGGCACACCATCCTGATGGAACCGCTCGAGACTTCTACGCCGAAATTGCACACCCCAATAGTGTCTCTTTTTGACCCTAGTGTCAAGACCTGACACGAAATGTTTAGAATCCGCTGGGCCATCGGGGTCCCGACAAAACGGGAACAACCCCGCACCGCGCAAAAAGCGGAACGGGGTTGTTGGAGCGCAGCGAGTGTACTGCGCAGGAAAGCTTTAGTAATTCAGGTGAATTACTTGAGCTCGACGGAAGCGCCAGCCTCTTCGAGCTTAGCCTTAGCAGCGTCAGCGTCGTCCTTGGAAGCACCCTCGAGGATAGCCTTCGGAGCACCCTCAACGAGCTCCTTAGCTTCCTTCAGGCCCAGGCCGGAGACGATCTCGCGGACAGCCTTAATAACGCCGATCTTCTTAGCGCCAGCGTCGGTCAGAACGACGTCGAACTCGGTCTTCTCTTCCTCGGCGGCACCGCCGGCAGCCGGGGCACCAGCAGCAACAGCAGCAACCGGAGCAGCGGCCTCAACGTCGAAGACCTCCTCGAACTCCTTGACGAACTCGGAGAGCTCGATGAGGGTCATTTCCTTGAAAGCTTCAATGAGCTCGTCCTTGGTGAGCTTAGCCATGATTGGCATCCTTTCTCATTGTTCCTAGCCGCACTAGGCAGCCAGATAAGTGTGTGTGTTTAAGTTGTGCGCCTGTAAGTGGCGTCTTAAGCTTCCGCAGCCTTCTTGTCCTGCAGGGCCGCAGCGGTGCGGACCATCTTGGTTGCAGGAGCGTTGAATACGGCGGCAGCCTTTGCCATAGAACCCTTCATGGCGCCAGCCAGCTTTGCGAGGGTGGTCTCGCGGTTGTCCAGCTTGGCGATGGCCTCAACCTGGTCGGCAGACAGAGCGTTGCCGTCCATGTAGCCACCCTTGATAACGAGTGCCTTGTTGTCATCAGCGAACTTGGTGATGACCTTCGCAGCATCCACTGCCTCGCCCTTGATGAACGCAATAGCGGTCGGGCCAGTCAGGTGCTCGTCAAGACCCTCGATGCCAGCTTCGTTGGCAGCGATCTTGAAAAGGGTGTTCTTGGCGACGGAGTACTCAACGTCAAAGCCGAGGTTGTTACGCAGCTCCTGGAGCTGACCCACGGTCAGGCCACGGTACTCGGTAAGCACGATGGAGTTTGCACCCTCGAGCTTCTCCTTCAGTGCCGCCAGGTCTGCGGTGTTCTTCGGGTTTGCCATTTTCTACTTCACCTCCTTTCGAAACATCTCTTGTGTTTTCCGCCGGGGCCTTCCCCACTCCGCTTGCCCGATGGACAACCGAAATAACAAAAGCCCCGTGCAAGAGCACAGGGCGCGCGCGGAATTCCGCGCTTATTCGCAAAGTGTCTCCTGCGTGGGCCGCCCTCTAGGATGAGGAACCTTCGATCCGGATATCCGGATGACCGACGGTCTTCGGTGAACTTTGACTCGGCCTCAGCGGGCCGTTCAAACTTCGCTAGGTACTTTACAACCCGACCTGCCATAACTCCAAATCGCTCCGCTGAGAGCTTTCGACGCGGGTTCCTGTATGAACGTTGTCAGTCGCTGAGCACTCCGCGCGGAACGATGACGGGGGCGTCGCTGCGCGGGTCGTCCCAGATCTCGACGTCGATGCCATAGGCTGCGGCCAGCACTTCTTTCCGCAACGCCTGGCGGGGCGTTCCCTGCGCGATGACTTCGCCGTTGTTCATGACCACCATGGTGTCGGAGTACTGCCCGGCCAGCATGAGATCATGCAACACGACGACGACCGTTTTCCCAGCGTCGGCTTGCTTGCGCACGAGCTGCAGAACGCTGATGGCATGGGCTGGATCGAGGAAGGTTGTGGGTTCGTCGAGAAGCAGCACTGGCGTGTCCTGCGCCAAGGCCAGCGCGAGCCACACCCTCTGGCGCTGGCCGCCCGAGAGTGCTGCGATGTCACGGTCGATGAAGTCCGTAATGCTAGTCTCCACGCAGGCCTGCGCGATGATGTCGCGGTCCTTCGTGGACAGTCCCCGACCACGGCCCAGGTGCGGGTAGCGGCCGCGCGCGACGAGCTCGCCCACCCGCAGCCCATCCGGCGCCGTCGGCTGCTGCGGAAGAAGCGCCACGTGGGCAGCTGCTTCCTTCGGGCTCATGGCGTGCACGTCCAACTCGCCGATGTGCACGCTCCCCTGCCGCGGGCGAAGAATCTTAGACAAGGTCTTCAACAACGTGGACTTGCCGCAGCCATTAGGCCCGATAAGCGTGGTGATTTCGCCCGGGCGTGCCACCAAGTCAACACCCGACAGGATGTCTTCCCCGTCCTTATATCCGGCATAAATACCGGTGGCCGTAATTTCTCTGTCTTTCACTAGCTCTTATCCTCTCCGCCGTGCGGCATTCCACACCAAGATGACCAGGGCACATCCTCCGATAATGGAGGAGACAGCACCCACCGGAGCGTCCATCGGCAACGCTCCAGCAATGACAGCGCACACGCTCAACAAGGCGGCGCCTGCAGCACAGGAGACCAGCGGCACAGGCGTGGGTGTGCGGGCAACAATACGCCCCACATGCGGGGCCAGAAGTGCAATGAAACCAATGGGACCGGCCACGGATACGGTCACCGCGCAGATGCCCGTAGCTGCCACCAGCAGCAACGCGCGTGTTCGCGTGATGTTGACCCCGAGGGAAAGGGCTGAGAGATCATCATGCGCAAGAAGCGGTAGCTCCCGAGCACACCACAGGCCAAGAACTACGAAAGGCGTCAACCCCAGGAGCAGGGGAACAATGACCTCCATCCGCACGAAACCCGTGGTTCCCGCCAGCCACAGCTGGGATTGCGCCGCGCGGAGGAGCTCGGCTGCGCGTAAGAGATACGCCACCAGCGCTTGGAACAGCAGGGAGAGCGCGATTCCGACGATGACGATGCGGTTGCTCGTGCCGATTCCCCCCAGCGCCACCAGCAGGATGGCCGCTAGCACCGCGCCCAGCAGCGCGAGTCCGGCTCGCCACCAGAACATGGATAGTCCGTCGGCAAGCAACGGCCGGGAGAATACCGTTCCGAGGACCACCATGACGGACGCGCCACCAGTCACACCCAGAATGTCAGGCGAGGCCAGCGGATTGCGCGACATGGATTGCGTCCACGACCCCGCCAGTCCGAGCGCGGCACCTACGATGAGGGTCGCTAGAGCTACCGGCATGCGCAGGTCCCAGACAACGCGGATTTCGCTTCGGCTGCCGCCACCGTTGAGGATCTCTAGGACTCGCCCCGGACTCAAGGCCACAGGGCCTTGGCCTAAAAGGAGGACATAGGAGGTTGCTGCGACCAGAACAAAGAAGCAGGTCGCCGCCCATATCCATGTCCGGCGCTGCCGCTCCTGGGAACGCAGTTGCTTGGCGACGTCCCCCTTCACCCGCCCACTCATAGTTTATGCTCCCCACGGTGTACGGCCCAGATGAGAAATGGTGCGCCCACAAAGGCCAAGACGATGGACATCTCCAACTCAGAGGGGCCCGCGATGAGGCGACCCAGAATATCCGCAGCGAGTACGGAGCAACCACCGAGCAATGCGGCCGGGGCAATCATCGCGGTAACTTCTGGCCCCGTGAACCGGCGCAGCAGATGGGGGATGGCGAATCCGACGAAGGCAATGGGCCCCGTCGCTGCGGTAGCGCATCCCGCTAGGACAACGATGCTCAAGGCAGCGCCGCGCCGCGCCAGCGTGGGAGAACCGCCTAGAGCAACCGAGGATTCCTCCCCCATTGCCAGAAGATCGAGCGGGCGCGCCACACGTGCGGCGATGAAAAACCCGATGAGCAATCCGGCACCTGCGATGGCGACATCCTCTGGGCCGCGCCCGAACGTGGATCCGATGGTCCACCGGCGCATGCTGTCAAGGACATCCGTGGAGTACAGGCCGATCAGCATGGCGCCAGAGCTCAAGGCAGCAGCAACTCCCGCGCCGACTAGGACCAGCGTCAGGGGATCCTGAAACCGCCGGGATACACCCAGCACTAATGCTGTGGCCAGGCCGGCGCCTACGAGAGCGAGCGCGGTCCGCATCCCGGTTGAGGTGGCGACGCCTAGCGCCGTCCCGAGGGCAACCAGGAACGAGGCCCCCGCGGTGATACCGATGAAGCCCGGATCAGCCAAGGGGTTTCTAGTCCAGGACTGAGCGATAACACCCGATACCGCGATGGCCGCTCCCGCGAAGTAGGCAACGAACGTGCGGGGGATACGCAAATCCCACACGATGTTCTCGATATCTGCTTCGCCTCCGTGGAGGAGGGCAGACACCAGATCCGGCAACGGAATAGCCCTCGAGCCAACCGCCAATGAGCACAGCAAAAGGAGGAAGGTCGACACAACCAGGGCCGTGGTGAGCAGTGCGCGGCTTCTCCCCCGCGAATCCAGTGCGTCTGCCTTGCCACGGCGTTGCGGGTACGCAACGCCGTGGATAGCGTCAGCCTTCCTCGGTAGTGCGAGCACTTAGAGCTGCTCTTCGAACTTGTTGACGGCCCACGGGATCGTCAGCGGGTTCGGCACGCTCATCGCATTGCCGGTGTCCGTGTCGAGGTAGCGGACGCGTCCATCCTTGACCACGTCCAGGCCTTGGAATGTGGAATCCTTCTTCAGCTCATCGACCGCACCGTTGTAATCCAAGACGAACAGATAGTCCACATTGTTGAGCTGGGAGTAGTTTTCCGGGGCATAGTCCACGAAGAAGCTGGAACCATCACCCTGCAGTTCCTTGGGGATCTCAAAGCCGAGGTCTTCGATGAACTGGCCACGGCCGTCTTCTGCCGTGTAGAGGCCCAGCTTCCCGTCATAGGGCATGAGGATGGCTGCGCGCTTGCCCTGCAGCTCCGGGTGGGAGTCCTTGAACTGCTCAAAGGCGCCCTCTGCTTGGTCAATGAGCTTCTCCCCCTCCTCTTCCTTATCCAAGGCAGAGGCGATGGTCTTGACTTGCTCATCCCAGGGGATCTGCCAGTCCTCGAAACCTTCGGGCTTCACGGTCAGCGGGGCGATATCCTCGAGGGATTTCTTCGCCTCCTGATCCACTGCCTGGTTCACGGCGATGATCTGTGTGGGGTCCGAGGCAGTGACCTGCTCTAGAACCTCGGCCGTGAAACCGGAGGCGGTGTTATAGATCACCTCGGGCTGGGCATCTCCCAAAAGCTCCTTCGCCCATGGGCCAACTCCGGAGGGATCACCATCCCCTTTCGCACCCCAGGGGGCCACAGCAACCGGAGTGATTCCGAGTGCCAGCACGGTATCGGCATCACCGAGCCCCAGGCTGGCAACGCGCACCTCCTCAGCACTGTCCGCACCCGCGCTGTCCTCGCCACTTCCGCGGGAGCACCCCGCTAAAGCAATCGCTGCCGCTGAGACAATAGCGAGCACGGTTTTCGCGCGCCGGTGGATAGCAACCATGGAATAAACCTTTCCTTCAACGGGAACGAGCATGCAAGCATTCGCACCCCTAAATTATTTGAGGCTAGCCTAACCTGTACGTTATGATGGTTTCAAATTTGGCCTCTACCTAGGATCAATTCCCTTGACGCATCACCGCTTATTGCCCGTCACCCTCACCGGGAACACCCGCCTCAAGCCGCGGCTGCACCGTTTAACTTTTCACTCGCCGGCTTTTAGTGACTACCCCTTAGCCGGGCCTGACGAGTATTTTGGGCTCCTCATGCCCCAAGACGAGCAGGATTTTTCGCCCTTCCCGGTCGACGATACCAATGTTCGTGCCGCCGTCACCCGATTGCCCGACGACATTCGCCCAGCATTGCGCTGGTACACAATTCGCAAGCTCAACCAAGAAGCGTGCACCATCGATGTCGACGTGGTGACCCATGGCGATAATGGCCCGGGCTCACGCTGGATCCTCAATGCCCAACCCGGGGATACCGCCGGAATATATACCGGGCAAGCACTGTGGCAGGCCCCTAGGAAGTCACAACTGTTACTCGCAGATGCCTCTGCCCTACCGGCGCTGTGGCACATCCTCGAGCACTACGAAGCCTTCTCACCGGAAACCTTGGGTGCAGTCGACGTCGTTGCCATGATCACAGACGACGCTGAAGTTGAAGACGGCTTGGAGGAGACGTGGCGCGGCAAGGTCCGCTCACTCACCATGGTCCTGGCTCCACACGACGAACACTGCACACGCGCCAGACAACTTCTCGGCTCCCGTTTCACCGCGGATACAGCGCCGGATTCGGTGTGGGTATCCGGCGAAGGGGACCTGGCCAAAGCAGTGCGCTCGATAGCCGTGCATGACTGGGGTGTGCCGCGCGAAGACGTCATCTGGTCCGTGTACTGGATGAAGGGCAAGCCGCGGCCTTAAAGCGGACTTCGCACGCATCTAATCCTTTTAACCGGCAGCGGATAGCCGGTGAATAACTCGGTGCGCTGCCACATGGTTCCCATCAGAAGGTTTCCGTCAGGAGGTTTCCGTCAGGAGGTTTCAGTCAGAAGGTTCACCTGCCCCCAAACGAACCTTCTTCGCTCCTCCATATGGTTTGTTTGCCCCCAAGAAAACCTTTTGACTAGAACCATCTACATCCAGCGTCCGCGTTTGCCCTAGGCCTGATGCATCTCCGCTTAAGTCCACGGCGTGGAGTACCTGACTTGGGTTACACAGTACAACGCGGGCCCCGGTGAAATCCGGAACCCGCGTTGTAAGGGGTCTTGTTTATCAGGCGGTTTCTCACGCCGCCCGCCCTGCAAGACTCAGGGTGTTCTCTCTATCTCTCATGCGCCTCTCTCAAACGCACAAGAATTAGTATGCAGCACTTTCCTTGAAAGGCCATCGTACTTAGCTGCCAATTACCTGTCAGAAAGATATCCGGCCGTGACCTGCATAAACAAAAGAGAGAAAGCGCGAAAAAGGCCCCAGCTCATCCAAGAGCCGGGGCCTAAAATTCGTTTACACAGACAACACTAGTCGGTGTAGTTCTTCTCCACGGAAGCATCGACCGGGATGCCCGGGCCGGTGGTGGTGGACATGGTGATCTTCTTAGCGTAGACACCCTTAGCGGAGGACGGCTTCAGGCGGATGATCTCGTCGTACAGCGCGCCGTAGTTCTCAGCCAGCTTCTCAGCATCGAAGGAAGCCTTGCCGATGATGGCGTGCAGGTTGGAAGCCTTGTCCACGCGGAAGGAAATCTTACCGCCCTTGACGTCAGCAACAGCCTTGGTCACGTCGGCGGTCACGGTGCCGGTCTTCGGGTTCGGCATGAGACCACGCGGGCCCAGCACGCGTGCAACGCGGCCAACCTTGGCCATCTGATCCGGGGTGGCGATAGCAACGTCGAAGTCGATGTTGCCCTCGTTGATGGCAGCGATCAGCTCTTCGGTGCCCACGATGTCGGCGCCAGCAGCCTTAGCGGCCTCAGCGTTGTCACCCTCAGCGAAGACGGCCACGCGGACGTCCTTACCGGTGCCGTGCGGGAGGGAGACGGTGCCACGAACCAGCTGGTCAGCCTTACGCGGGTCAACGCCCAGGCGGAAGACAACGTCGACAGTAGCGTCGAAGTTCTTGGAGGAGGTCTCCTTGGCCAGCTTGGCGGCCTCGATCGGACGGTACAGGCGAGAGCGGTCTACCAGCTCAGCGGCAGCCTTGTATGCCTTGGACTTGGTGCTCATAAGTGCAATTCCTTTTCTTGGATTGATGTGGTGATAGCGGGCCGAAGCTGGCCCTGCCACGCGCGATACAGAACGTATCGCGCATTAAATCGAATTTTTACTTAGCCGGGACGCCGTCAACGGTGATGCCCATGGAGCGAGCGGTACCAGCGATGATGCGGGCGCCGTTCTCAATGTCGCGAGCGTTGAGGTCCTCGAACTTGGTCTGTGCAATCTCCTTGCACTGATCCCAGGTCACGGAGCCAACCTTGTCGGTGTGCGGAACGCCAGAGCCCTTCTTGATGCCAGCAGCCTTGAGCAGGAGCTTCGCTGCCGGCGGGGTCTTCAGCTTGAAGTCGAAGGAGCGGTCCTCGTAGACGGTGATCTCCACCGGCACGACGTTGCCGCGCTGGGACTCGGTCGCAGCGTTGTAGGCCTTGCAGAACTCCATGATGTTGACGCCGTGGGCACCGAGTGCCGGGCCGACCGGCGGAGCCGGGTTAGCAGCGCCTGCCTCGATCTGGAGCTTGATCAGGCCAGTGACCTTCTTCTTGGGAGCCATCGAATTACCTCTTTCCTGTGGTACCGGAGTGCCGCCACGATGAATAACAGCGCCCCGTCCGGATGCTCACGCATTGTGGGCCACCGGAGGATGAACGTTTCAAGATGCGCAAAAGCGCACGGCGTTCAAGTTTAGAACACCGTGCGCCCAGCTCAAAATCGCTTTTTAGGAGATGCGCTCGATCTCCGTCGGGGACAGCTCCACCGGGGTCTCGCGGCCGAAGATGGACACCAGGCCCTGCATCTTGCCGGTCTCCGGGTCAATCTCGGAGATGGTGGCGGAGACGGAAGCCAGCGGGCCAGACAGGATGGTGACGGCCTCGCCCACCTCGAAGTCGTGCGCGTAGGCCTTGGCGGCCTCCTTCTCCGGCATAGCCACGACCTGCTCGCCTTCGGAATCTGCTGCGGAAGCTTCTGGAGAGACCGTCGGATCGTTCGGCATGAGGAACTTAGCCACGTCGCGGATCTTGACCGGGGTGGCGTTACCTTCGTTGCCCACGAAGGAGGTCACGCCCGGGGTATCGCGAACGACGGACCAGGCAGCGTCATTAAGCTCCATGCGCACCAGCACGTAGCCCGGCAGCAGCTTGCGCTTAACTACCTTCTTCTTGCCGTCCTTCTTTTCAATGGCCTGTTCGACCGGCACAACGACCTCAAAGATGGAGTCCTCAACCTCGAGGGTCTGTGCACGCATATCGAGGTTGGTCTTTACCTTGTTCTCGTAACCGGAGTAGCACTGGATGATGTACCACTGGCCAGGCTGCTTCTTCAGCTCGCGGGTAAAGGCGCGCAGGCGGGACTTGTACTCAGCGTCGGCTGCTGCGGCGGCGTCCGCGTCAGCGCTTGCCGACGCCTCCCCTGCGCCCTCGCCTTCAGCCTCAGCCTCGTCCGTGCCGCCACCGAGGGCGGCTTCGGCGGCCTTGGTAGCAGCTTCCTTCTCGGCGGCTTCCTTCTCCTCTGCGGAGAGCTCCTCCTGCGGCTGCTGGGCCTCCTCGGTAGCCTCGACCGCCTCCGCGGCCTGTTCCTGGACGTTATCGATCATGGCCTGCTCAAGGGAAGTGCCAGTGTTTTCTTCGCTCATTGTCTGCTACTCCAAATTGGTAATTATTCTTCTCGTCCCCACCAGGGTACTCGGCCGGACTTGGGCAAAAAGTATCCCGCCGTTTCCCCTAGTCGAGCTAGCGGGAAGGCGGCGGGATGAAAGTATGTAATTAGTTTACTAAGGCGCGAGGATTGCTTCAACTCCGAGGCCAGTCAGCGCGTCCACGCCCCACACCAGAGCGGTGAGGACGATGAGGAAGGCGAAGGTCACGAGAACGTACTGAACCATTTCCTTGCCGGTGGGCCAGACAACCTTCTTAAGCTCGGAGACAACCTCACCCGGGAAGGAACCAACAGATCCGCCGAAGGAATCTTCCTTCTTGTCCTCGACGCGCACGACGCGCTTGTCAGTGTAGGAATCGGTAGAGGTGGTCGCTGCGCCAGAGAGCTGACGCTTGCCGGTTGGGCGCGGAGCCCCGGTGCTCGGCTGCTTTTCATCGCTCACGGCGATTCCCTCCTTGGAAGTGATGTGGCAGGGGCGACAGGACTCGAACCTGCAACCTACGGTTTTGGAGACCGTTGCGCTACCAATTGCGCCACGCCCCTTTGCGTGCCCTTTTGGGACAACGCACAACCCTACCAGAACGCCGATTCCCTTTGGAAACCACGTGCCGCGCAAGGCTGGGAGTCGGTAGTGAAAAAGCGCCCAGATGCGGGCGCTTTTCTTTCCCGGTAGCGATGGCGAGAATTGAACTCGCGACACAGCGATTATGAGTCGCTTGCTCTACCACTGAGCTACACCGCCATATTCACTTTCTGAAAGCTTCCAGAAACATGAATGGAGCCCCCTGACAGAATCGAACTGTCGACCTTTTCCTTACCATGGAAACGCTCTGCCGACTGAGCTAAGGGGGCACAGCCTCTTTGAGTCACGGAATTTCTCCGCTGTGCTCTCGTTGAAGCCTTGAAAAGATTAACCCGAAACCGTGTAGCTACACAAATCGCCAGTACAGATAAGGTTTTTGGGGATCTTTATACTCGCATAGATTCATCCACAGCGAGCTTTACTACGCCGCAGAATCTGCAGACCCCAGCGCTCATAGCTCAACCCTCGCTATTGTTGACGTATCAGGTATTTTTTAGCCGGCAGAGAGGACCGACATGGCTGACAGCGCTCAGAAGGATACGCACAAGGACTGGGCCGGCGATGCCCAGAACGCTTCGACGGACGGTGAATTCAAGCGAGATACGAACTACATCGGTGACCGCATCCTCGCCTCAGTCACCGGTGACAATCCACAGCCCTCCGCGAGTGGCAGTGGCGAGACTTTGGACTGGCCGGTGCAGCCCCACCGCTACCGCCTCATCGCCGCGCGCGCTTGCCCGTGGGCGCACCGCGCGGTCATCGTTCGGCGTTTGTTGGGGTTGGAGGATGTCATCTCCTTAGGTTTGGCGGGCCCGACCCACGACAAGCGCTCCTGGACATTTGACCTCGATCCAGGCGGCGTCGATCCCGTGTTGCAGATCCCCCGCCTGCAGGATGCGTATTTCAAGCGCTTCCCGGACTACCCACGGGGAATCACCGTGCCAGCACTGGTGGAAGAATCCAGCGGCAAGGTCGTGACCAACGACTTCAACTCCATGGTGCGGGACTTCCAAACGGAGTGGCCCGAGTTCCAGCGAGAAGGCGCACCCAACCTGCTGCCGCCATCCGAGCAGCAGGAGGAGATGGAAGAAATTAACGACTTCATCTTCAGGAAACTCAACAACGGCGTGTATCGCGCGGGATTCTCCGCATCCCAGGAGGCTTATGAAGAGGCCTATGCGGATGTCTTTGAGGTCCTCGATTGGTTGGAAGAACGGCTAGCCCACCGCCGGTTCATCATGGGTGAGCACATCACGGAGACCGATATCCGGGCATACACCACCCTGATCCGCTTTGATGCCGTCTACCACGGCCACTTCAAGACGAACCGGAACAAAATCAGCGAGATGCCGAATGTCTACGGCTACCTGCGCGAACTCTTCCAGACCCCGGGCTTCGGCGATACCACCGACTTCACGGAGATCAAGCAGCACTACTACATCGTCCACCGCGAGATTAATCCCACCCAAATCGTGCCGGCCGGTCCGGATCTGTCTGGGTTGGCCCAGCCCCACGGCCGCGATCATCTGCCGGGTGCACCATTCGCTGAAGGCACCACCCTGCCGGGGCCGTTGCCTGAGGCCGAGCAGTTGAAGAACCCCGCGGACTTCCAGCGATAGCGATAAGACAATCCCGCAGACACATTTTTGCGTCTGCGGGATTCATGTTGTGCCAGGTAGAAGATTCGAACTTCTGAAGGCAATGCCGGCGGATTTACAGTCCGCTCCCTTTGGCCGCTCGGGCAACCTGGCAAGCACTCTTGAGTGCGGTTATGTACTTTACTACGAACTCCCGCCCAACATGCAAATCGCCAGGCAGGAGGGTATTTTAACCAACGCGCTGAACGGTATAGTCCGCCAGCTGGCGCAGAGCCTCACTAGCCGTGCACTCCGGGAGCAGGGAGAGCTGGTCCTCGACCACGCGCAGGTACGCGTTAACGTCGGCCAGCGCCTTATCGCGGCCGCCCGACTGCCACAGCAGCTCGATGGCGCGCTGTACGGAGGCGTCGTCCTCAAGCGGGCCCGTCAGCAGCGCGCGCAGCTCATCGCCAACCTCGCCTTCCTCCTCCAGGGCATAGAGCACCGGCAGGGTGAACACACCCTCGCGCAAGTCCGTGCCCGGGGTCTTCCCGGATTCCTCGGAGTCGGAGAAGATGTCGATGACATCGTCGACGATCTGGAAGATCATGCCCACGGCCGCACCGATTTGGCGCAGGGCCTCGCACTGCTCCGGGCCCGCACCCGCGTGGTAGGCACCCAGGTAGCCGGCGGACGCGATCAGCACCGCGGTCTTTTCCCGGATCACCGCCGTGTAGTGCTCCACGGCATTGGCTTCGCCAGCACCGATGGTTTCCCGCATCTGGCCGGTGACGAGCTCCTCGAAAGTCTCCGCGAAGTGCTCCACCGTGTGGGTATCCAGCTGGCTCATCAGTCGCGAGGCGTGCGCGAGCAGTGCATCGCCCGCCAGAATGGCCACCGAGTTGGTCCACCGAAAGTTCGCGGAATCCACGCCGCGGCGGCGCTCCGCCTCATCCATGACATCGTCGTGGTAGAGCGTGGCCACGTGGACCATTTCCACCACGGTGGCCGCCTTAATCACCTCGGGCGATTGCGAGCGTTCACCAAACTCGGAAGCCAGCAACGCCATCATCGGGCGGAAACGCTTGCCCCCGGCCAGGGAGAGGTGGCGCACCTTGTCTTTAATGAAGTCCTGCCCGCGGTCGAGCTCCGTATTCAGCAGGTCCTCTACAGCAGCCATCCCGGCGTTGATACGCTCGGTGAGCTGCGCATCCCCCAAGTCCACGTGCTTGGCGTGAGTTTGGCCGTGTGACATTAAACGTGTTCCTTTAAGCTCAAAAATCCTAGTGTTTACTTACCGTAGCCCATGGCACGGCCCTCAACACACTTGTGGCCACTATCCCGTGCAATGATAGTCCCCATGTCGGAGCAGATCGATTCCACCCTTGTTGACGTCGCCATCGTAGGTGCCGGGCCCGCCGGCGCTGCCGCCGCTATCCACGCCGCACGCGCCGGCCATGAGACGCTGCTTGTCGACGCCTCCCCTTTCCCCCGCGACAAGACCTGCGGCGATGGTCTGACCCCGCGCGCCATGCACCAGTTGGAGCTCCTCGGCATCGAGGTCAACGCGTCCTACCGCAACCGCGGGCTCAAGCTACACGGCTTCGGCGGCACCGTGACCGCCCCGTGGCCTGAGACCTACCCCTCGCACGAAGGCACGGCGCTACCGCGCTATGAATTCGACGCGCTGCTGGTTGACGCCGCCCGAGACGCCGGCGCGCAGCTTATAACCGGCACGGCAACACAGCCGCAGCTCGACGGCAACCGGCTGGTCGAGTTCTCCGTCGGCAAGCGCCGCGTGCGCTCCCGGTGGGTCATCGTGGCCGACGGTGTGCGCTCGACGTTTGGTAAGCAGTTGGGGCGCACGTGGCACCGCGAGGAGGTCTATGGCATCGCCGCGCGCGCCTATGCCGATTCGCCCCACGGCGGCGAGGAGTGGATGCACTCCCACGTTGAGCTCAAGGACCCCGAGGGCGTGGTGCAGCCGGGCTATGGCTGGATCTTTCCGCTGGGCCAGGGGGTCAATATCGGCTTGGGCGCGCTCTCTACGGCCGCCCGCCCGGCCCGCCTCAACACGAAGAAGGCGCTGGATTTCTACGCTGAGCAGCAGCGTTCGGAATGGGGTCTGGGCGAGCTGCGCAACGTCACCTCGGCGATGCTGCCCATGGGTGGTGCGGTGTCTGGAGTTGCCGGCGCGAACTGGATGCTCATCGGTGACGCTGCGGCCTGCGTTAATCCGCTCAACGGCGAGGGCATCGACTATGGCTTGGAAACGGCGGCGCTCGCCGTGGAGATGCTCGGCACCAAGGACCTCACCTTGGCGTGGCCAGACCGGCTACGCGCCGAGTATGGCGAGGCCTTCCTACTTGCCCGCACCGCCGCGCGCCTGCTGACCTACCCACAATTCCTGCCGCTGGCCGGACCTGTGGCCATGCGTGGGCCGGTGGGCCGCATGCTCATGCCGGCCGCAGCGCGCCTCATGGGCAACCTCATCACCGACGAGGACAAGGATCTGCTTGCCCGCGCCTGGCGGCTGGCCGGCGGGGCGGTCTCCGCGTTGCGCCGCGATACTCCCCTTTGGTCCTGAGCCCTTTGGCCTTAGGGCCCCTAGGCGGGCTTCACTGCGGAGTGCAGCGCCACGATGCCGAAGGTCAGGTTGCGCCAGCCTGCTTGTTCCCAGCCGTTGCGGTTAATGGCAGCGGCCAGTTCGTGCTGCTCCGGCCACGCACGGATGGACTCTGCGAGGTAGATATAGGCCTCCGGGTTGGAGGAGACCACCTTGGCAATCGGCGGCAGCAAGCGGGTCAGGTATTCCTTGTAGACGGTGCCGAAGACCGGGATGACCGGCTTGGAAAATTCCGCTACTGCCAGGCGCCCGCCGGGTTTGGTCACGCGCGCCATCTCCCGCAGGCCCAGCTCGAAGTCGTGGATATTGCGCAAGCCATAGGAAATGGTCACCGCGTCAAAAGTGTTATCCGCAAAGGGTAGGCGCATTCCATCGCCGGCCACCTTGGGTACATCGCGCTCCGCGCCAGCTGCAAGCATGCCGAGGGAAAAGTCACAGGCCACGCACCACGCGCCGGACTTGGACAGCTCTTCCGTCGAGACGGCCGTTCCGGCAGCCAAGTCGAGGACCTTCTCCCCCGGCTTCAGGTTGAGCCGCTCGCGGGTCAGCCGGCGCCAGCGTGCATCCTGACCAAAGGACAGCACCGTGTTGGTGATGTCGTATTTCTTGCCCACCGCGTCAAACATGCGCGCGACATCGAAGGGCTTCTTCTCCAGATCTGCCTTAGACACAAGCGCCTAGTTTAGGCGACGCGCGCTCCCAGAGCGCGGGCGGCCCAACGCGGCAGCTCCGGACGCTGGCCCAAAATGGTCAGCGGGACCTCACGGACATTCTCCAAAACCTCGTCGTAGTAGCCCAGCAGCTGCTCGCACAACGCCGGCCAGGTCTTGGAGGCAATCGACTTCCGGGCGTTCTCCCGCAACTCCTGGTGAATCTCCAGGTTGAGCAGCGCGTCCACCGCATTGGGGAGGTCCTCGACGAACGTTGAAACGTCGAGAAGCAGCCCGTTATAGCCCTCCTCGATGAGGTCCACCGGGCCGCCCGCGCGGGGCCGATGGTGGGCACGCCCGAGGCCTGAGCCTCCTGGATAGCCTGGCAGAAGGTCTCGAACTCGCCGGCGTGCACGAAAATGTCGAGGCTTGCATATGCGGCTGCGAGCTCCTCGCCACCCAGCGCCCCGGTAAAGACCGCCTCCGGCAGCTGCGCCTCCAGCAGCGGGCGCTCTGGGCCATCACCCACAATCACGAGCTGGATATCCTCACGATCATTGAGCGCGGAAAGGCGGTGCACGCCTTTTTCCGCGGCCAACCGGCCCACGAAGCCGACGATCTTCTTGCTTCCTGTGGGATCCCACTCGCGGCGCAGCGCCTCCGAGCGCTTCGAGGGGTGGAAGCGCTCCGAATCCACGCCGCGGCCCCAGTGACGCACGTTCTTGATGTGGTGCTTCTCCAAGTCGGCGATGGTCAGTGAGGAGGGCGCGAGAGTCATTTGGCACGCATTGTGGATGGTGCGCAGCCACTCCCACACCCCATAGGCCAGCGCGGAGGCGTGGTACTTGGTGGCAAAGCCTGCCACATCAGTCTGGTACAACGCCACGGCCGGAATACGTTGTTGGCGGGCGGAAAAGGCCCCCGCAGCGCCCAGCACGAAGGGACTGGCCAGGTGGATGATGTCCGGCTTGAATTCTCGTAGCGCCTCATCCACAGCGGAGGTGGGAACGCCGACTGGGAGCGAATCCACTAACGGCACGCGCACGGTGGGCACGCGCACGATGGTGAACCCGAGGTAATCAGGGATCTCCTCCTGTCCATCCCGAGCGCCGGGGGCGATGACGATGGCCTCGTGGCCGTGCTCGTGGAGGTGCTCGAGGACACGCAGCACGGAGTTGGTCACTCCATTGACGTTAGGCAAGAAGGATTCCGCGACGATGGCAACACGCATGCGCCCCATCATTCCTTTCCTGAGTGCTCGGTTGGTAAAGCACGTGCTAAATTCCGGTTAATTTTCCCGCTTGCCCACCACAAGGCACCCGCTAACAGGGTAGCGACGGCTGCCGAAGACAGCGCCGGAATGATGGACAGGGTCCATTCGCGGCCTTCTACCTTGACCAAGTCCGGGTTGCTTTTGGCGTAGAGCACCCAGACCTGCTGGCCCTCTCCTAGCCCGGTGGGATAAAGCAGCCCGGTGGGTGGGGTGTGGTAGATACCTTCGGCATCCTGGAAATCCACGAAGGTACGCAAGGTGCCGACATCCGTCACCGTGGCCAGCGCGCGCCCGGGGTTGGCGTTGATGGTGCGGTCGTTCAAGAAAGGGCCGATGACCATTCCCGCCATGCCCACTAATGCCGCGGCATACAGCACCAGGACCAGCTGGCGTACCCGGCGCCGCGGCATTTACTGGCCTACCTTGGCGTTCAGCGCCTCCTGCAGCGCGCGGCGCGAGGACCGGGTGGTATGCGCCTCTACGACGGTGATGCCGGTGGAGTATTCCTTGAGCTCTGCGAGAACATCGAGAAGCTCCTGCGCCGAGCTCACCTCGCGGTGCTCAGCGCCGCAAGCCTCCGCCAGCTTGGCGACGCCCACCCCATGCGGCGTCCCAAACGCCTTCTCGAAGGAGGGGCGCAGGGGCTCGCGGCCTTGTTCAAGCACCTCGAAGATGCCGCCGCCGTCGTCGTTTGAAACGACGATGGTGAGATTCTCCGGACGCGGGTTGTCCTCGGGGAGGATGAGGGAGGTGGCGTCGTGGAGGAAGGTGACATCCCCCATGAGCGCCACGGTGCGCGGGGCGCGCGGGGCGTCGGCTTCGCGGGACTGGGTGGCCAGGGCGATGCCGATGGCCTGCGCGATGGTGCCGTCGATGCCAGCAGCCCCGCGCGGCGAGTAGGTCTCCACACCGTCGAAGGGCAGGCCGATGAAGGACGCATCCCGCACCGCGTTGGAGGCGCCCAGGACGAGGGTATCTCCGACAGCGAGGGTATCGCCCACCGCGGCGGCGACGTGGAGGCCGGTAAAGCCGATCTCGGGCTTGGTGGCATCCTCACCGGTGGTCTCCGCCAGAACCTCACGAACACCGTCGGCCGCCATCTGTGCCGCACCTTCGCAGATCTTCATCCACTCGCGCGTGGGCTCGCCGCTGGTCTTGACGGTGGTGCCCAGCTGCGCGGCCTCGCCGCGCGGGTTAGTGAAATCTTCCGTGCGGGACAGGCAGATGAGGTCGATATCGGGATCACTGAGCAGCGCCAGAACTCCACGGTGCAGGGTGGGGTGGCCCACGACGATGACCTGCTCCACCTTGGTGTTGACCACGTAGTCATTGGCGGACACCTGAGCGCGGCGGAACAGGTGGGCCGCGGCCGGGTGCACCGGGTGATAGGGCGCAAGTGCCGTGGGCTCGGCGATGGTGGGGACATCCTCCAAACCGTCGACTTCCCAAGCTTCGTCGCCCGCGATGACGAGGGTGTTGCGGCTGAGATCAACGGCCACCTCGCCGTGGTTGGACCAGCGCGGGGTACGCGCGCGGTGCTGCGTGTAATCCGTCGGGGTACCGGGCAGCTCCTCCCCTACCAGCGGGGCATCGAGGGCCACGTTGATGTGCACCTGGCGATCATTCAGGAAGCGCTCGGCAACGAGCGGGATATCACTCGTGGTCTCCACCTGGGTGGTTTCCGCATACACACCGAAGATGCCAGGCTGCTCAATGGTCTGGGAGGCCCCCGTACCCACCAAACGGGCCGGGCGGTCCGCGCTGATAACGGCCAGCGGGGTATGCGAGTAATGTGCCTCCACCATCGCGGGCAAGGCGTTGGCCACCGCGGTGCCGGAGGTCATGACGATGCCGACGTGCCGGCGTTGGACGCGGGCGAGGCCGAGGGCAGCGAAGGCGGCGGAGCGCTCATCCAGGCGGGTATGCACGCGAATATCGCTGCGCGCGAGAAGCGCCAGAGACAGCGGCGCGTTGCGCGAGCCGGGGCAAAGTACGACGTCAGTGAGGTGCCGCGAGAGCTGAGCAGCGAGTGTTTCAGCCAGCTGCATCGACTCCGGCTGCGAGGACTCCACGGGCTGTGTATTAGGCGTACTAGGCATTCTCTGCACCGCCCGCACCGGGCTCACCGTTGCCCGACTCTAATTCGCCGAAGAGATCGTTGAGCAGGCTCTCTAGGTCAGATCCACCCTGATCCAACTGATCTTGGATGCTCGGCGGCAGCTCCGTCGGGACCTCCGGTGGCAGCTCAGTAGGAATCTCAGTGGGGAGGCGATCCCGCGGAGATTCCTTCGTGGTGGTCACCGTAGTGGGGACTTCGGTCGTCACGGTCTCGGTGACCGGCTCCGGGGCGGGTTTGTTGGCATCCGCGGCCGCACCGCGCCAGAGGAAGAACAGCACGCCGGCGAAAACGACGGCGATAGCGGCGATGGCCGCGAAGACATAGGACAGGGCTCCCCCACCCTTCTTCGGCTCCTCCACCTGGTAGCTCGACGGAACCGGGTCATACTGCGGTTGCTGATAATTCTGGTCATAGCCCTGCTGATAGGGCTGACCGAAAGCCTGCGTGTTCTGGGAGCCAGGCTCTGGGAAGTGCTGTTGGGGACGCTGTGGCGGATGCTGCTGGGGCGCGCCGAACTGGCGGGTTTCGTTCTCACCGTTGACGCGGCCGAACTGCCGCGTCTCGTTGTCGCCGTTGTTGTTGGTCATGGGATTTACCTTATCGTGCACCCGCGCCACTTAGCACCCGGCCGGTGGGCGTCTCACCCGCCGCGACCTGAGCCGGTGTGCCATCCGCCACGATCTGTCCGCCCTCCGCGCCTGAGCCCGGGCCCATCTCGATAACGCGGTCAGCACCAGCGATGAGGTGACGGTCGTGGTCTGCCACCACGACGGTATGGGAGGCCTCCACCAGCGAGTGCAGCTCAGTAATGAGCAGGTCAATATCGGCCGGGTGCAGGCCCACGGTGGGCTCATCCAGCAGGTAGACGGTATGGCCCCGGCGCGAGTTGCGGGAGCGCTGAAGTTCCGTGGCGAGCTTGATGCGCTGTGCCTCACCGCCGGAAAGCTCCGGCGCGCCCTGGCCCAGGCGCAGGTAACCCAGACCGACCGCCTCCAGGGTTTGCAGCGCGTGGAGGATCGGTGCTTCATCGGCAAAGACCTCCAGGGCTTCTTCCACCGTGAGGTCCAGGATGTCCGCGATGGTCCTGCCCTGCCAACGGATGGACAAGGTGTCATCGTTATAGCGCTGTCCCTGGCAGTCCGGGCACTGGGTATAGGAGCCGGGCAGGAAAACCAGCTCGACCTCGATCTGGCCGGCACCGCCGCAGGTATGGCACTGGCCCTGTTTGACGTTGTAGGAAAAGCGCGAGACCGTCCATTTCTTCTTCTTGGCCTCCGGGGTGGCGGCAAAGAGCTTGCGCACGTTATCGAAGAGGTTGGTGTACGTCGCCACCGTGGAGCGCGGGGTTCGGCCGATTGGCTTTTGGGTAATGGAGACCACGCGCTTGACCTGCTCCGGACACTCTGGCCCCGTGAGCGTGTCATGAAGCGCGGCCAGCAACGTGGATTTACCGGAACCCGAGAGCCCAGTGATAGCCGTGAACTGGCCCAGCCCAAAGTCCACGTCGAGGCCATCGATGGTGTGCGAGCGCACCTGACGCAGCGCGATATCCCCGTGTGCCGGGCGTGCTTCGGCCTTGGTCGTGGGACGCGGGCGGGCTAAGGCACGCGCGGTAGGAGTATCTGCGGAGTCTGCTGCCTCTATGTAATCGGCAACAGGGCCCGAGTACACCACCTGGCCGCCGCGCTCACCGGCGAGCGGGCCGACGTCCACGATCCAATCGGCCTGCTTGACCAGTTCCATGTCATGCTCCACCAGCAGCACCGAGTTGCCCTCCGCAATGAAGCGACGGCACATATCGAGCACCGCACCCCGTTCCACCGGATGCAGGCCCGCAGAGGGCTCATCCAGGACATAGGTCACGCCATACAGCCCGGAGCGCAGCTGCGCGGCCAGGCGCAGGCGCTGCACCTCACCACCCGAGAGCGTTTCCGTCGGCCTATCCAGGCTGAGGTGCCCAAGGCCGAGTTCCAGTGCGGATTCAAAGGCCGGAAGGAGGGCCTTAAGGAGCAGGTCTTCAGCGTCATTCGGTTGCGGCTTTTGGGATTTGAGGAGCTCGTAGGCCTCGCTGAGCGGGAGGGCATTGAATTCGTCGATCGGCAGCCCGGCGTAGGTGACCTTGAGCGCCTTCGCCGTCAGCCGGCACCCCTGACAGGTATCGCACTGGCGGGTTTCCATGAAACTCAAGACGCGGGCACGCAGCGTATCCGACTTCGTCTCCGCATAGGTCTTGGTCAGGTAGCTGGCCACGGAGCGCCACGTGCCCTCGTAATTGCGCTGGATCTGATCCGCCCCGCGGCGCGGCTTGACGGTCACCACCGGGCGTTCCTCGGTGAAGAGGATCCACTCGCGGTCCTTCTTCGGCAGCTGCTCCCACGGCGAGTCCAGGTCATAGCCCAGCTCCTGGAGGATGTCGTGGAAGTTCTTGCCCGCCCAGGCCCCCGGCCAGGCGGCAATGGCCCCCTCCTCGATGCTCAAGCGGGGGTCCGGCACCATGGAGGCCTCCGTGGGCTCATGCACCACGCCGGTGCCCTGGCACTCCGGGCACATGCCCTCCGGGGTATTCGGGGAAAAGGAATCGGAGTACAGGCCCTCCGGGTTGTCACCACAGCGCGAGTAAAGCAGGCGCACGGAATTAGACATGGCGGAGATCGTGCCCACGGTGGAGCGCGCGCTGCTTGCCGACGCCGACTGTTGCAACGCCACCGTCGGCGGCAACCCCTCGATGCGGCCGACCTGCGGGTCCACCGCTGAAGCGATGAGGCGTCGAGCAAAGGGCGCGACAGATTCCAGGTAGCGGCGCTGGCCTTCGCCATGAATAGTGCCAAAGGCCAGCGAAGACTTGCCGGAGCCGGACACCCCCGTCACGGCCACGAGCTGGCCGCGCGGCAGGTCCACATCCACGTTGCGAAGGTTGTGCAGGTGCGCATCTCTCACGGAAATCGTCATGCCCGCCAGCCTACGCTGACCTCCGGACATGGACCGTGAGCTGTGATTTTAAAGGTGCGGCCAACATTCGCGCACGCGCTCAAACCACCAGTCGCGGCGCTCGCCCGGCGCGGCGAGCGCGCTGAGGCGATCCGGGTCGGGGGCAAGGGCTTCGGCGCGCAGGTGACCGTCGACAAGCTCGCGTGGTGCTGTCACATCCTCAAGGAACAGCGAGCCGGTGGCCAGGCCCGCGGCGGCCGGGGTGACGTCGATGTCTTCGTCGTCATAGATCTGCGGCAAGGCGGCCACGGCGGCAAGCCCCATGGAGATTCCCACCGAGGTATCCAGGGCGGAGGCCACCGTGATGTCCATGTGGCGCTCGCGCAGGTGGGAGGCTACCTCGAGTACTTTGCGCACACCGCCCAGTGGCGCGGGCTTGACCACGGCGACGTCCGCTGCCTGCAACTCCGCCACCCGGTAAGGGTCACTGGCCTTACGGATGGATTCATCGGCCGCCACGCGCACGAAAATCCCGGCGCGCATGAGCTGGGTGCGCACCTCCTTGAGTTCCTCGACGGTCTTGCACGGCTGCTCCATGTAATCCAGCGGCATCATCTCCTTTGCCGCAACAACGGCTTCTTCGACGCTCCAGCCGCAGTTGGCGTCGACGCGCAAGACCGGCACGCGGCCTTGGGCTTCGATGTGGGTGCGGACAGTGTGAACGCGCGCGATGTCATCCTCTAGCGTCTGCCCCTTCTCCGCCACCTTGATCTTGAAGGTGCGGCAACCGGGATAGCGCTCCATGACCTCGGGCACCTGCTCGGCGGGGACCGCGGGGATAGTGCCGTTGATTTCTACCCACTCACGCACGGGCTCCGGGAAGCCTTCGTAGGCTGCCTCCAGTCCGGCGGCGAGCCAGCGGGCGGATTCCTCTGCCCCGTACTCCAGGAAGGGGGCGAATTCACCCCAGCCCGCGGGGCCGTCGATAAGCAGCGCCTCCCGGGTAGTAATGCCGCGGAATTTCACGGCGAGTGGAAGGGATACCACGTGGGCGCGGTCGAGGACGTCATCAATATGCATGAGGTTCATCGTACGTGTGGGGGGCTCAGCGCGACACCTGTCATAGCCGGTGTTAGGTTATAACGGTAAGTGGATATAACCAGAAGAAGGATCCTCAGATGCTTTACCTTCTCATCGCGCTGCTGGCCATCGCCGCAGTTGTCTATCTCATCTATAAGAAAGTCCACGCCGCGGCCTCCATCTTCGCCGTTGGCGTAATCCTGCTCATGCTCGCCGCTCTCACCGGGCGCGCGGACTTCCGCACCACCGAAATCGAAGCCACGGGCAATGCCTTCTATGACCAGCTGCTCGTCGTGGATGCGCTATTCAAAGCACGCTTCTCCGGCATCGGCATGGCGATTATGGTGCTCTTCGGCTTCGTGTCCTATATGCGGCACATTGGTGCTGATGCCAAGACGGTCGTGGTGCTCTCCTCGCCGCTCAAGCGCTTCAAAGGCTCCTACTGGCTGGTTCCGGTGGGCTTCATCCTGGGCACGCTGCTCTCGCTGGTGATCCCCTCGGCCGCAGCGCTATCCCTATTGCTCGTGGCCACTCTCCTGCCAGCGCTCATCGCCGCGGGCCTGACGCCCCTGACCGTGGGCGCCATCGTGGTGACCTCCTCCACCATCGTGCCCACACCGCTTGAGGCCGGCCTCATTCAGGGCGCCGATCTCACCAACATGACGCCAACCGAGTTCGTCTACGGCGCCGTCGCCTACGCCACGGTGCCCACGCTCCTCATCACGGCCTTCGTACACATGTGGTGGCAACGCCACTGCGATAAGGCGGATGCCCGCAAGGCCGAAAGCTCCGGTGAGGTCAGCGCCGATTCGATGCACGATGACGCTACCGAGGAAGCCATCGCCCGCGCAGCCTCCCTGCCGGGTTACTACGCCGTGCTTCCGCTCATGCCGCTACTGCTCATCATTATCTCCGCCATTCTTAACCGTTTGGGTGTCATCCCCTTTGAGGGCGGCATCCTCCCGGTGACCGTGGTCTCCCTGTTCATCGCGATGATCATCGAGTCCATCCGCAAGCGCACCGTCACCAGTGCTGTGGATTCCATCTCCAGCTTCTTCAAAGGCATGGGCGAAGGTGCTGCGGGCGTCGTGGCCCTGCTGGTGGCTGCTGCTGTCCTGGTGGAGGGTATTACGCAGATGGGTGTCATCGACATGCTCATCGACGCCGCCGAGGGCTCCTCCGGCGCCGCCGTCCTCATCGTCCTCGTCTTCGTCGCTGCCACCGCCGCGATGGCCGCACTCACCGGTTCCGGTACCGCGCCCTACTTCGCCTTCTCTGAGGTGGTGCCCAATCTGGCTTCGCAGACCTCCATCCACGCCCCGCAGATGCTCACCGCCATTTGGGGTACCTCCAACCTGATGCGCCAGGTCTCCCCGGTCAACGCCGCGGTGCTCATTGTCTCCGGCGCTATCAAGGTCAACCCCATCCAACTGGTCAAGCGCACCTCCGTGCCCATGATCGTGGCGACGGTGCTCAACACGCTGTTTGCGTTCATGTTTATTGGGTAGCGGTTTCCGCGCGGGCTCAACGTTAATCACGGAGCCCGCGGTACGTTTTGGTAAATAAGGTCCCCCAAATCCGAAAAACTGCGGGCATATTTACGAAAACGTACCAAGACGGCCGCGGCCAGGTACGGATCGATCAAATAAGGCCTCAGATCATCGAAGTTTTAGGCCACTATTTGTTAAAACCGTCACGACCACACGGCGAAGCCTCTTGCCTGCCGTACAATTGCACAGACAATCAATCCCATTAAGGGTTAAAGGAGGAACCATGCTACTTGCTGAAGCCTTGGCCGAGCGCGCCCAGGCGCAGGAGCGCCTCAACTCGTTGAGTGACCGACTCGCGGCAACCGTCCGCATCCAGGAAGGCGATGAACCGGATGAGAACCCGACGGATCTCCTCCGTGAGCTGGAGGGCGTAACCAAGCGCATCGATGAGCTCGTCATCGCGATCAACGCCACGAACACGGCTACCGCGTTCGACGATGAGATCACGCTGATGGAGGCACTCGCACTTCGTGATGGACTGCTGCGCAAGCGCCGCATTTACCAGGGATTGGCCGAGCGCGCGGGTGCGCGCCACGACCGCTACTCCCGCTCAGAGATCAAGTTCGTGGCCACGGTGCCCGTGCCGAAGTTGCGCGAGCGCGCCGACGATCTGGCCCGCCAGTACCGCGAGCTAGATACCCGCATCCAGCAGCTGAACTGGAATACGGAACTGATAACTAAATAAGGTCTGCCGCTAGTTGTGCCGCATGCTTGCGGCACGCCATGTCGTTCGACATGTAGTCATGTTGCGCGCCAAGCGCGCGACGGTAGCCCACACCCTTCGCAGCGAGCGCAACCCTTACTGGGCAGGGAAGAGCCCAGTGCTTCTCAGGCGCCTTCGTAGCGCAAGAAGGCAGGGAGGTTCGATTCCGTCCCACTGTATGGTGTACCGCGCTGGTACGGAGTACACGTGCACATTGACGGGGATAATCCCGCAGTATTGTTTATTGTTTATCACCGCCGCGCTGGGCGGAGAGTGTGGGTGAGGGTTTGGGAATGGGGACTATACTTCCGGCGCACTGCTTTGCAATTAAGCTGGTGTGCCATGAGCGAGCAGAAGAACTACAGCACCGATAACCCTTTCAAGCCGGAGCTCTGGCAGCCCGTCAAGGGCTTTGAGGATCTCACGGATATCACCTATCACCGACTTAACAGTGACGGTCCAAAGCCACAGCGTAAGGATGGCATCGTCCGCATCGCCTTCGACCGCCCCGAGGTGCGCAATGCTTTTCGCCCGCACACGGTGGATGAGCTTTATCGCGCGCTGGACCACGCGCGCCGCACCCCGGATGTAGGAACAGTACTTCTCACCGGCAACGGGCCTTCCCAGAAGGACGGCGGCTGGGCGTTTTGCTCCGGCGGTGACCAGCGCATCCGCGGCCGCTCCGGGTACCGCTACGCCACGGAGCACGCGCATGATGACGCGACTGCCGATGAGTCCACCGTGGACACCGCCCGCGAGAAGGTTGAGGGCGGCCGCCTGCACATCTTGGAGGTCCAGCGCCTCATCCGCACCATGCCCAAGGTGGTCATCGCCGTGGTTAACGGCTGGGCCGCCGGCGGCGGGCATTCCCTGCACGTGGTGTGCGATATGACCATTGCCTCCCGCCAGGAGGCCCGCTTCAAACAGACTGACGCCGACGTCGGCTCCTTCGACGCCGGCTATGGCTCGGCCTACTTGGCCAGAATGGTGGGCCAAAAGTACGCCCGCGAGATCTTCTTCTTAGGCCGCACCTACGACGCGCAGCGCATGTATGAGATGGGTGCGGTCAACGAGGTAGTTGACCACGCCAATCTGGAGGACGCCGCCATCCAGATGGGGCGCGAAATCAACATGAAGTCCCCCACCGCCCAGCGCATGCTCAAGTTCGCCTTCAACCTCACCGATGACGGCCTCATGGGCCAGCAAGTCTTCGCTGGAGAAGCCACGCGCCTGGCCTACATGACAGACGAGGCCGTCGAAGGCAAGGAATCCTTCTTGGAAAAACGCGAGCCCAACTGGGATGACTTCCCGTACTACTACTAATCGTCATTCCTCGAGGAGGATCCACAGTGCTGTATTTCGCCATTACCCTCGCGGCCATCGCGCTCATTGCCGTCATCGCATCGCGAGTGTGGATGTTACGCCGCATCCAGCAGGCTCAGAGGGACGGTGAGCGCCCCTTCGATCAGGAGGATGAGCTCATCAACCCTTACGAGCACCGCGGGCGGTAACCTAGCTAACCGTGACCATCCTCTCTCCTCTGCCTGTCAATCCACATGACCCCGCCGCCATCCTCCCTGATCTGGAAGCGGCCATCGCAGGACAAGCCACCTTCCTGCCCGTCCCGGCGGAGGACCGCACCCGCGCGCAGCTCCTGCGCAACCACATGCGCGCAGGAGAACCTATTGATTCCTCCATCGCGCTGGTCGTGGCCACCTCCGGGTCCACGGGCACGCCGAAAGGCGCGCAACTCACGGCCGCCAACTTGGTCTCCAGCGCCGATGCCACGCACCGCGCTCTCGGCGGCACCGGTCAGTGGCTGCTAGCCATGCCCGCCGCCCATATCGCGGGAATCCAGGTATTAATCCGCTCGCTCGTCGCGGGTGTAGAGCCGCTCTGTCTTGACCTGTCGGAAGGTTTTTCTATCCCCGACTTCGCCTGCGCCGCGCACGAGCTGGCCGCCACCGGGGATCGCTCATACACGGGCCTGACCCCCATGCAGCTGGCCAAGGCCATGGATTCGCTAGAGGGAATCGAGGCCCTGCGCACCTTTGACGCCATCCTCGTCGGAGGTGCTGCCACCCACCCACAGTTGTTGGAGTCAGCGAAGAAGCTGCGCATCACCATCGTCACCACCTACGGTTCCTCGGAGACTTCCGGTGGCTGCGTCTACAACGGACAGCCACTGGATAGCGCTCGTGTTCGCCTCGGCGACGAGGGGCGCATTTACCTTGGCGGGCCCATGATTGCGCAGGGCTACCGAAACGTGGACTCAGATGCCTTCGTGGTCGATGAGTCCGGCACCTCGTGGTTTGCTACCTCCGACGCCGGCGCGCTTCACGACGGCCACCTCACCGTCACCGGGCGCCTCGACAACATCCTGAACACCGGCGGGCTCAAGCTCCACCCAGAGCAGCTCGAGCAGCACATCCTGCACGTGCCGGGAGTGGACGGCGTGTGCGTGGTCGGCATCCCCCACCCACGCTTGGGACAGATGATCGTCGCTGCCTATACCGGATGGGCGGATGTCGGCGATATCCTTGTGGCTCTCGACGATAGTGGCCTTCCCCGGTGGCAAATCCCCAAGGACTTCAAGCGCCTGGCCCAGCTCCCCACCACCGGCCCCGGCAAGGTTGACCGCCTCGCCGTCGCCCGCACGTGGGGCAGCTAAGCCTCCGCTTCGCCAAAGCTGCGTACGGCAATGCCGCGCGCAGCGGATTCCCCGAGGGGGAAGTGCGCACCGCCGACGACGGCAACCTCGAGCACACCCGCAACCGAGGGGGCAACGACGGACAATTCCACTCCCGGCCGCACTCCATTTTTATCCAGGTAGCGCAGAAATTCGCCATCCGCGTCAGTGACCTGCTCCACGGTGACGGGGGTCTGCGCGGGGACGTCGATAAGCGTAATGCGCGAGACCGGCTCGGCAGTGCCATCCGGGGCAGGTATGGGATCACCATGCGGATCGCGGGCGGGGTTGCCCAGGAAAGAATCGAGGCGTTCAACGAGCCTGTCGGACGTCGCGTGCTCTAGCATTTCCGCCTCATCGTGCACCTCATCCCAGGTATAGCCCAGAGTGCGCACGAGGAAGGTTTCCAGGAGTCGATGCCGGCGCACCATTGCCACAGCCAGCCGCCGGCCTTCCTCAACAAGCCGAACACCAAAGTAGCGTTCGTGTTCCACCAGCCCCTTCGCGGCCAGGCGCTTGACCGCCTCCGACGTGGTGGGCAGCTTCTGCCCCGCCGCTTTAGCTAGGTCCCCCAGCGGCATCGCGGTATTAGCGCCCTCTTTCTCCTCATAGGTCCAGAGGATCTTGAGGTAATCCTGGGTGCGTTCGGGCAGCTCGCTGATGTGCATACCCCCATCGTAGTTCAGCCTATTGCTTCCAACGGTTTCAGCACTTATGCTCTTTCAAGTTCAATCCATTGAACATCGACATTCACTTTTAATAAGAGAGGTTTCCCGTGAAGAAACTTATTGCGCTTCCCCTCGCTTCCCTCGTGGTCGCAAGCACGCTGAGCGCCTGCACCAGCAGCGACTCCACCGAAGCCCAGAACGATAACCTGACGATCTTCGCCACGACCGGTTACTTGGCTGATGCGGCCGCCAATATCGCCCCGGACGCCGACATCACCACCATGGTCGGCCCCGGCGGCGATCCACACACCTACCAGCCCACCACGCGCGATATTGAAAAGATGCAGGATGCCGACCTCGTCCTCTGGAATGGCCTTCACCTCGAGGCGCAAATGGTGGACCAGCTCTCCTCCCTCGGTGAAAAGCAGCTAGCTGTCGGCGAACAGCTCGATACTGCTGACCTTCTGCCGTGGCCCGAGCAAGGTGACAAGGGCGAAAAACTCTACGACCCGCACATCTGGAATAGCCCCGAGCTGTGGAGCCAGGTCGTCGATCATATCGGCACCAAACTCGGCGAAATCGACTCTGACAATGCCGAAGACTATGCCGCGGCCGCCGATGCTTATGAAGACAAGATTGCAGCCGCGCACGACAAGGCCGCTAAGGAACTCGAAAGCGCCTCCCCGCGCGTTCTTATCACCGGCCATGACGCCTTCAACTACTTCGGCAAGACCTTCGACTTTGAAGTCCAAGCCACCGACTTCGTGACCACCGAAGCCACCAAGTCCGCCACTGAGATCTCCGAGCTCGCGGATACGATCGCGGAGAAGAAGGTCCCCGTTATCTTCCAAGATAACCAGGCGAACCCACAGGCCATCACTTCTCTCAAGGAAGCCGTAGAAACCCGCAACTGGACCGTCACCATCTCGGATGAAGAGCTCTTTGCCGATACCCTCGGCCCGGAAGCCCCAACCGATACCTACCTCGGAGCCTTCGAACATAACGCTAGCGCCGTGGCGAAAGCACTAAGCTAATGCTCAGCGTAGGAAACCTCACCGCCGGCTATCCCCGCACGCCGGTGCTTCACGACGCCTCCTTCACCCTCACCCCCGCGACTATCACCGGGCTGGTGGGTGCGAACGGGTCGGGAAAGTCTACTCTGGTCCGCACGCTGGTAGGGCTCCTTCCGCCTCTAGCCTGCGGGTCGATGACCTTCGATGGCGTCGATCTGGCACATTTTCGGCAGCGGCTCGGATATATGCCACAACATGCGGATATCGACTGGAATTACCCTGCCACCGCCTTCGACATCGCCCTGATGGGCCGCACCGCCGGGCTGCGCTGGTGGCAGTGGCCCAGCCGCGCTGACAAAGACGCCGCCCACGCAGCACTTGCGCGCACCGGAATGCAGGCACACGCGCAACTGCCAATTTCCGCGCTATCTGGTGGGCAGCGCCAGCGCGTGTTGTTGGCGCGCACGCTCGTTAGCGATCCGGAATTCATCATCCTTGACGAGCCCTTCGCTGGTGTTGATGCCGCAAGTCAGCGCGCCATCATGGATGTACTCAAGGAACTGCGCGACAACGGCGTGACCATCCTGCTGGTGCACCACAACCTGGCGGAAGTCGCCGACTTTTGCGATGAGGTCCTCATGGTCGGCCACGGCCGGCTCATTGCTGCTGGCCCCACCGAACAGGTGCTCACAGAGTCCGCCATTGCCGATATGTTTTCCCTGCCATCATGAACCCACTCGAGCTTCTTCAGAACTACACCTATACCCAGGCACTCCTGGGCACCGTGCTCATCGGTGGCTGCGCTGGCGCGCTAGGCCCACTGGTATATGTTCGCCGCACCAGCCTGCTGGCCGATGCCATCTCGCATTCTTCCCTGCCTGGACTGCTCACCGCCTTCCTCGTGGCCACCGCCATTGGCTGGGACGGGCGAAATGTCTGGCTTCTTTCTTGCGGCGCCCTGCTCACCGGAACCCTCGCGGTGGGGTGCATTCACCTCATCCCGCGGTTAACTCCCCTGGGGCAAACCACTGCGATGGCGGCCACGCTAACCACATTTTTCTCGGTGGGCATGCTGCTCATGCAGTATATTTCCCGCCGACCATTGCCTGGCAAGGCCGGAATCCAGGATTATTTGCTGGGAAATGCCTCCACGCTCACTCGCGCGGATGTACGGTCCACACTCATCATCGGTGGCTGCGTGCTGCTTTTTCTTTTCCTCATTCACACCCGGCAGGCCGCAGTCACTTTTGATTCAAGTTTTGCCCAGGTAGCCGGCATCCGCACCTCGTTCCTCAACGCGGCTAGTTTCTTCGCCCTCACCGCCATCACGGTGCTCGGCGTCAAAGTCGTCGGCGTAGTGCTCATGGTCGCCGTGGTCATCAGCCCTGCCGCCGCTGCCCGCCCCTGGACCACGCGCTTGCTACCTTTCATCGCGCTCTCCGGGTTCTTCGGCGCGGCCACCGCTGCTCTCGGCTGCTATGTCTCCATTGCACACGGCCCGCTGCCCACCGGTCCGGTCATCGTCTTGGTTCAGGCGGCGCTCGTCACCATCAGCCTCCTCAGCAGAAAGCTCGCCTCATGACCCTCGCCGCCACCGCTTGTCTCCTTGCCGTCCTGACCGCCTTGGCCTGTGCTATCCCCGGCACCTTTGTTGTCCTCAAAGGCCAGGCCATGCTGATCGACGGCATCGGCCATGCCGTCCTTCCCGGAATTGCCGTCGGCTACCTCTTTACCGCAGATCTAGATTCACCCATCTTGCTCGTTACCGCGGCCGCTGGCGCCTTGGTGGTGGCGTTGGGAACTGACGCACTACAGCGCAGCCCGCTGGTGACTGCTGATTCCGCCCTCGGATTGGTCTTTCCCGCCCTGTTTGCCGCCGGAGTCATCCTGATTTCTACGCACATGAGCCACGTGCACCTTGATGTCCACGCCGTTCTCGTCGGTGATCTCAACCTCGCGGCCTTCTCCAATCCCAACTATTGCTACATCATGGCCGCAGTGCTGGGTATCAATGCTCTCTTCCTCGCCCTTACACTGCCGCGTTTATCCGCCACGACTTTTGACGCCGATTTTTGTGCCGCACGCGGGGTGCCCACGCGCGTTCTTCACATCATATTTATGACCGTGGTTGCCTGCACCGCCACCGCCGCCTTTCACGCTGCCGGTGCCATGCTGGTCATCGCTCTCATGGTATTCCCGACGATGACCGCGCGGCTGCTTACTCAGCGCGTGCCCACGCTGGTGTTGACCGCCTGTGGCGTTGCCGCTATCAGCGCGGTCGTGGGATTTTGGGTTGCCTATGTCCTTGACGCGGCTACCTCTGCCGCAATGACAGTCACCAATGCCGTTATTTTCGTTGCAGTGCTCATCATCTACCGCTTTCGCCAACGCACCAGCTCATTGCCGCAGCACACCACACCAGTGGCACAATAGTGAGCATGTCTGCCTATTCCGCCACTCCTGCCGATTGGCTCCAGGGTGCTCGCCCGCACACCTGGGCCAATGCTTTTGCTCCTGTTATCGCTGGTACCGGTGCCGCCGCCGCGGCCCACGGTCTGCACTGGGGACGCGCATTGCTGGCACTCATCGTGGCCTGGGCTCTTATCATCGGCGTGAACTACGCCAACGACTACTCCGATGGCATCCGCGGCACCGATGATGACCGCACCGGCCCCCAGCGGCTTACCGGCGGCGGGCTGGCCAAACCGCAACACGTCAAGTTCGCCGCCTTCGCCTCCTTCGGCGTGGCGGCTATCGCAGGCATCTCACTCTCCCTAGCTGCCAACGCCGCCTCGTTCATCCTCGTCGGCGCCGTGTGTATCGCCGGTGCCTGGTTCTACACCGGTGGCAAGAACCCCTACGGCTACCGCGGGTTCGGGGAAATCGCCGTTTTCGTGTTCTTCGGACTCGTCGCGGTCCTAGGTACCGAGTACACACAGGCCGGCCGCATCACGTGGACAGGCCTTGCCTTAGCCGTGGGTATCGGCGGTATGAGTGCGGCGGTAAACCTGGCCAATAACATCCGGGACATCCCCTCCGATAAGGCCACCGGCAAGATCACTTTGGCGGTGCGCCTGGGTGATAAAAAGTCCCGCACGCTATTCATGACCCTCTTGCTGCTGCCGGTACTACTCACCATCGGCCTAGCCTTCGATTCCTGGGCCGCGCTCGCTTCGCTGCTCTACTTCCCTCTCGCGCTGGGTGCTATCCGCACCGTCAACCGCGGCGCACGCGGCCCGAAACTCATCCCAGTACTTGGCATGGCCGGCCGCGCGATGCTGGTGTGGGCGGTTATCAACGCTGTAGCGCTGGCTCTGGTTTAACCACCGATTTAGCGGCCAGCCAGCTCCTCTTGGACCCACTTCTTGTGGGCCTTGCGCTGCGCGGAGTACTCCGCCAGCGTCTGAGTGGCTTCCATGCGCCACGTGGAGAAGATCAGCATGGACAGCGGCAGCGCCACAAACAACGCCAACAGGGCGGAGACCAGCAGCGGAAAGGTCCCGAGAACCGCCATGGCCAGCAGCTGAATCACCGCGGTGAGCACAATGAACAGCACCACGCGGGCAGCCCCGTACTTCCACAAAGCGACGCGGGAGCGGCGCTTGAGCGCCGGGTCCGGCTGGGGCGGTTCGGAGTTCTGGGAGGCGTTGGTGGTGTTTTCTGTCTGACTCATAATTCTCACTTTTGCTTTGCGGGCATTCCGTAGAATACAACGCATGGGTCGATTGATACTACTACTCTTGTTTGTCCTCGCGGCGGTCCTCGTATGGAAGGCCTTTGGTCCGTCGAGTTGGAATAAGAAGGTGCAGCAGACACAGCAGCCGCAGCGCCCCGCAATCAAGGGCCCAGACGATGACGAAGAGTTCCTGTGGAACCTAGAGAAGCAGCGCTTCAAAGAGCGCCGCGCCAGGGAGCGGGAGGCAGAGCGCCAAGAAGAAGAGCGCCGCCGTCGCTCACAGGGTTCACAAGGTTCCCAGAAACCCAAGGCCCCCGAGGACAAAGACAATAAAGCCGACGAAGCCTAAGCCTTCGGCTCGAAGGTCATCTCAAGGCCGAGGGCCTCAGCCACCGCAATCACCTTTTCCCAGCGCACGCCAGAGCCGCCGTGCTCGATGGTGTGCAGCGTGGAGCGCGAAATCCCGGCCTTCTCAGCCAGCTCCTGCTGCAAGATACCGAGTTCTCGGCGGCGCTGCGCAAAGCCCTCACCGAGAGCGATGAGCTGCGGGTTATCGCCCGCCGGCTTGCCCTGTTTGTGCCGCGGCTTAGGGGTATCCGCCATTTAGTTCAGCCCCGCATAGGAGTGCAGGCCGGAGACAACCATGTTGATGAAGAACAGGTTGAAGATCATGAGCAGCATCGCCGCGATGTTGATATACGGCGCGGCCTTGCGGAAGGCCGGCGTCGCGCGGGCGTGCAGGTAGGCGGCGTAGAGGATCCAGGTGGCGAAGGATACGGTCTCCTTCGGGTCCCAGCCCCAGTAGCGTCCCCATGTGGACTCGGCCCAAATAGCGCCCAGTACAATACCCAGGCCCAGAGTCGGCAGCGTCACCACGCCCAAGCGGTAGGCCAAGCGGTCCAACTTCTTAGCAGAAGGAAGCGGGCGGGCAAGCGCACCAAAGAAACCGGACTCACTGCCCTTCGGCTGGAACTCACGCAGCACGCTGAGCAAAGAAGCGATACCGGAGACCACGCCGATGGACGCACCCAACGAGACCACAGTGACGTGGATGGGCAGCCAGTGAGACTGGAGTGCCGGAACCACCGGAGCGGATTCCGCATAGAGCTTGGTGGAGCCGTAGAACATCAGCGCCAGAATCGGCGTGAGCAGCCACGGCCACAGAGTGCGCCATTCCTTGCGCTGCATGGCGATGGTCGCCACCACCATGGCGCCGGCGGTCACCATGAGCACGTACTCGTAGAGGTTGCCAAACGGGAAACGCCCCGTGGCCAGGCCGCGCAGCACAATGGCCGCCAAGTGTAAGGCGATACCCAACCACAGGAGCATCTGCGTCATGCCGCCGAGCTTGTCGGCGTTCTCCCGCTTCTTCGACAGATCCGCGTCTAGGTCAGCATCGGGGCCAGTGCTGGCTGTCGGGGGGACGTCGCCAAGCGCGGCACTGTCTGCCGAGGCCCCCACGCTAGCGAGTTCGCGCTGCTGCGCCACAGCAGTCGTGCGGGAGCGCATCGCCTCGATGATGCTGTGCATCCGGCCGTAGTAGACCAGGGACAACACCAAGGCGAGAGCATAAACGACGAACGCGGTTTGCACCGCGATGTCGGAAAAGTTGGACAGATTTTGATCAACCTGCATGAGTGGGAAACCTTGCCTTCACAATCGTGCCTACACCGTGCTTCACGCACGAGGCTGCATGAGCGGAGAGATTTATGGTGCTCATCAGAGTACCCCCCTTCAGCGGGAGTATCCAACTTTTGACGGATAGCTTTCTCACCTTTAGTCGGCGGAGTAGAGTTCGTCCTCCTCCACCTCATCGGGATCCGGCAGTTCCAGGAGCTCGCGGTGAAGCTCATGGAATTCCTCAGACCAGCCCGCGCGGTCGGTGCGGGCAAGACCGCCCATCTCAATATCGGTGCCACCATTGGCCCCCGGCCGGATGCGCACCCACACGCGGCGGCGCTTGATCACCAGCGAGCCAACCAGGGATACCAGCATGACCAGCGCGGACACGAGAACCCAGCTCTGGAAGGGGTCATAGGAAACCTGGTAGTTCGCAAACTCGGAGGCACCGTCGAAGGTGATCTTCGTGCCGTCGTCCAGCGTGACCGATTCACCCTGGTTCAGGTTGACGCGGTCGATCTTCTGCAGCTGGCCCGTGTGGACCAGGTTGGAATCGAGGGAGAAGAGGGACTGCGGGGTACCCGTGTCCAGGCCGGCATCGCCGCGGTAGATATCGATAGCCACGGCCGGATCCAGCATCGCCGGGTAGGAAGACTGCAACAGCTTGCCGCTCTCGCCGGACCACTCGGCGGTCGGGGCAAACAGGCCCTGGATGGCGATCTGGTTCTGGCGGCGCTCAAACAGGTCCGGGTACATGCCGCCGGCGGGTCGAAGCGCATCACTCCCGACGAGAGGAAGAACGTGGTGTCAGTGGGCTGAAATTGGATGGTCTGCGTGCGCTTCTCACCGTTAGGCCACTCCACCGTCATGGTCGGCGCAAAACCGTGGCCCTGCAGGTAAACGCGGTTTTTGTCAATGCGCAGCGGGTGATTGACCTGCAGCTGGTAGTCCTCCCAGGTCTCCGGGTCCGTGAAGATGTCGTCGCCGGCGGCATAGGACACGTTCGAGGTGAACATCTCCGCCTGGCCATTGGGCAGGTAGTCCGCGGTGAAGTCGTGGGCCAAGAAGCAGAAGGGGTGCAGGCCGGTGCCGTCGAAAAGCGGGCCGGCGCGGAAGGAGTCATAGACGGAGGTCGAGGTGTTGCAGAACTCCGTCGATTGCGCCTGCTCCTGGGTCTGGCCCTGGGAGTTCTTCTCCGTGACCACGATGACCTGGCCCTCGTAGTGCACCAGACGCCCGGCTGCCATGGTGAGCAAGATGGCCACCAACGCGATGTGGAAGATAAGGTTGCACAGCTCGCGGGCATAGCCGCGCTCCGCGGAGAAGGATTGCGCACCCGCGCGGTCCTTCTCGGGCGAGACCTCGGAGACCCGCCACTTCTTCAGCATGGTTGTGGTGGCCGCGGCGATCTCCTCCGGGGACTTCTCCGAGTGACCGGTGGCGTTCAGCGGCATCTTTTCCAGGTACTTCGGCGCGCGCGTCGGCGGGGTGCGGTAAGCCTTGTAGTGATCCCAGGAGCGCGGGATGATACAGCCCACCAGAGAAATCATGAGCAGGACGTAGATGGCCTGGAACCAGACGGAGGAGAAGACGTCGAAAAGCTGCAGCTTGTCGTAGATCTCCGCCACCTTGCCGTTGGTCTCAATGAAGTCGTTGACGTTAGATTCATTGAGCGAGCGCTGCGGCAGGAGCGATCCGGGAATGGCGGCGATGGCCAGCAAGAAGAGCAGCGCCAGCGCGGTGCGCATGCTGGTCAGCCAGTGCCAGGCCTTGCGGATATATCTCACGAAAAATCTCCTTTACAGCAGCGTCGCGCCATAGGACACGGTCCACTGGCGGATGGCGTTGATGAAATCTCCCCACAGCCCGGTCAGCAGCGCCAGGCCGACGAGGATCATGGCGATGCCCCCGAGAATCTGGATGGTCCGGGAGTGCTCCCGCATCCAGGTCACGGTGCGCATGGCCTTAGCGGAGCCCAGTGCCACGAGCAAGAAGGGCAGGCCCAGGCCCAGGCAGTAGCCAATAATGAGGATGGTGCCGCGCAGCGCGGTGGTTCCCTCGGTGCCGGCGGAGACAGACAGGATGGCAGCCAGCGTGGGGCCCAAGCACGGGGTCCAGCCCAGGGCGAAAACCCCGCCGAGCAGCGGCGCGCCCAGCCACGTGGTCCAGCGCCGCGGCGCCATGCGCGTGTCCTTCTGTAGTACCGGCACCACGCCCATGAACACCACACCCATGAGGATGGTGATGACACCGCCGGCGCGCATGAGGGTATCCGCGTTGAGCGTCAGCGCCGAAATGGCGCCGAAGACTGACACGGTGGCTAGGACGAAAACGACGGTAAAGCCCAGCACGAAGAGTGCTGCGGCACCGACGACGGCCCAACGCCGGCGCTTGCCGACGCCCACCCCCAACTCCTCGTCATAGCTCACCTCACCGCCGACCACGGAGGCGAGGTAAGAGATATAGCCAGGAACCAGTGGAACCACACAGGGTGAGGCGAAGGAGACCAATCCGGCCACGGCCGCGGCGAGCACTCCGATCAGGAGCGGGCCGGACACGGCGGCATCGGCGAAGCTTTGCCCCATACCGTCAGCGGCAAGGATCACTGTTCTTTCTCCAGTTCGTCGACGACCTCGAGGACATCCTTTTCCGTGATCTCGGTCAGGAAGACCGCGGCGGGGCGGTGCTGCTTATCCAGAACAATGGTGGTGGGCACCACGGAGGTGGGCACGCCGCCGAGGGCCGCAGCCGTCTTGAAGGGCGGGTCGTAGATGGAGGGGTACTCTAGGCCGTTATCGGCCATAAAGTCCCGGGAGATCTCCGGGTTGAAGTCCTTGACGTTAATACCCAGTACGGTGCCGACCTTGCGCTTTTGCAGCTCCGCGTGGATGGCCTGGAGGTCATCCGATTCGGAGCGGCACGGCGCGCACCACTGACCCCAGGAGTTGAGGACGACGATCTGGTCTTTGAAATCCGAAAGCTTGATCGTCGTGGACTCATCCCGCAGGTCCTCACCGGAGAAATCCTTGAGCGGCTTGCGGTCTTCCTCCGCATAGCGGATGGTGGTCTGCCCGCCGGGCGAGATGAACTCGAAGGTACCGCCGGAGGCTACTGCGTTCTGCGCGTTCTCCTCGCTCTGCGCGCAGCCAGCCAAGGCAAGCGCAGCAACGACACCGGCCACGGCGGCGCGGATAGTTCTGCGCACCATTAGATGTCCTGCGCTGGTTCGGAGTAGAAGATATCGATGATCTCGCGGTCGCGGTAGACCAGCGAGGTCACCGAGGCCAGGTCGCATTCGCGGTCCCACGGCGCGTGGGCCAGGCGCTTGCCCAGCACGGTGCGCTGCACCATGACGATGGGCAGCTGGTGGGAGACCACAATGGCCTCGTGTCCCTCAGCCTTGGAACGGGCGCGCTCGGCGGCATCCATCATGCGCGCGGCGATCTCCTCGAAAGGCTCGCCCCACGAGGGCTTGAGCGGGTTGACCATGAGCGGCCAGCGCTGCGGGTTCCACAGCTGCGAGTTCCAGCCCTTGGTGCGCAGGCCCTCGAAGCGGTTACCGGACTCGATGACGCCCTTGTCGACGTCCACCTCCAAGCCCGTCACCTTCGCAATCGGCATCGCGGTTTCCTGCGCGCGCTGCAACGGCGAGGCCGCCAGGTAGGTCACGTCATGGCCTTCGAAGGCTTTCGCCGTGCGTGCGGCCATGGAATGCCCACGGGAGGACAAGTGATAGCCCGGGATGCGCCCGTAGAGGATCTTATCCGGGTTATAAACCTCGCCGTGGCGGACGAAGTGGACGATGGTGGTGGACATATACCTGTGTCTATCCCCTCAAATGGTTGGTTTACTGCGGGCGCTGCGCGCTGGCGGCGGCCTGGGCGGCAGGCTTGAGAGCTGCCTCGATTACCTCAAAATCATTGTCCGTGAGCGCATCAGACACAAACCAGGTCTCGAAGGCTGACGGCGGGACGTACACGCCGCCTTCCAGCAGTGCGTGGAAGAAGGGAGCGAAACGCCAGGTATCGGCTGCCTGCATATCGGCGAAGTCGCGGCCCTGGCCCTCGGCGAAGCGGATGGAGAACATCGTCTCCGCACGCTGGATGTGATGTGCTACGCCGGCGGCATCAAGTGCCGCCGTTATCAGGCCGGTCAGGCGGTCTGCGTTTGCCTGCAGGCGCGGGTACAGCTCTTCGTTGGCCAGCTCCAGAGAAGCCAGACCGGAGGCCATCGCCACCGGGTTACCGGACAGCGTGCCCGCCTGGTAGACGGGGCCGGCCGGGGCGAGGGAAGCCATGACGTCGGCGCGGCCGCCGAAGGCAGCTGCGGGCAGGCCACCGGAGACCACCTTGCCGAAGGTCACCAGGTCACCCGCTACCCCATCGACACCGAACCAGCCCTTGTAGGAGGTGCGGAAACCGGTCATGACCTCATCGAGGATGAGCAGGGCGCCGTCGGCATGCGCGATCTCCTTGAGTGCCGCGTTGAAGCCCTCCTCTGGGGCCACGGTGCCCATGTTGCCCGCCGCGGCTTCGGCGATGATGCAGGCGATCTCTCCCGGATGCGCGGCGAAGGCCTCGCGGACGGCGTCGAGATCGTTGTACGGGACGACGATGGTGTCCGCGGCCGAGGCACCCGTGACGCCCGGGGAATCCGGGAGCGCGAAGGTGGCCACGCCGGAGCCAGCCGACGCCAACAGCGCGTCCACGTGGCCGTGGTAGCAGCCCTCAAACTTCAGGACCTTGGCGCGGCCGGTGAAACCGCGGGCCAGGCGCACGGCGGACATGGTGGCCTCGGTACCGGAGTTGACCAGGCGCACCTGCTCCACGGCGGTGCGCTTGACGATGTGCTCCGCCAGCAGCGTCTCGCCCTCGGTGGGTGCGCCGAAGGAGAGGCCGTCGGCAGCCGCCTTCTGGACGGCCTCCACGATGGCCGGGTGGGCATTGCCGTGGATCATCGGGCCATAAGAGCTGACCAGGTCGACGTACTCATTACCGTCGATATCCCAGAGGCGGGAGCCCTTACCGCGAGCGATAACGCGGGCTTGACCGCCCACGGACCCGAAGGCGCGGACCGGGGAATTCACACCGCCCGGGGTGACCTTGGTGGCGCGCTCGAACCACTCGGCGGACTGGGACGTATTCTGCTGGTTTAGCTGGCTGGAGTTAGGCATAGCCCACATTGTATCGGTTTTAGCCCTATACAAAAGTTGGAGTCCCCTCGTGTCTCGCAGCCGCCTCTCCACCACCTCGCGAGCACCCTCAGCGCGCTCGCGCTGCGCACCCCGCCATGGGAACGCTATGCTGGCAGCACACCGTTGATTCTGCCTTTCCTTAATTCAGCGCTGGGGTGCGCTATGGGGAGGCACTACTTAAGGGGGATTCCCATGGCATCGCGCCGTATTCTTGTCATTTTTGCTTGCCTTCCGCTTTCTGCCTGCGCTACCACGCAGGCGGAGCCCGCTCCGCGAACCGAACCCAGTCCCACCACCTCGACCCAGCTGCCTTCCTGGGAGCCGAATGCCCTTCCCCAGCCGGTCAACCGCTTCGGCGACACCACCTCCATTGCTCCCGCAGCACCCGAACCGGAACCCGAAGCCGAAGCACCAGCTCCCGCACCCGCAGTTGCCGAAACACCCACGCCGCGCGTCGAAGTAGAAACCGTCACCGTCCGCGCGCCAGCGCCCGCGCCAGCACCAGCGCCACGCCCGGCCCCGCCACAGCGGCCCAAGCCCAAGCTGGAGCTGCCCGAGCCCCCACAGATTCCCCTCCCACCGGAAGTTCAGGAGGGACTCGATCAGCTGCCCAAGCTGCCGCCTTTCCCGAAAGCGGAAGAAATCCGCATCGATGTGCCCTTCTAAAAGTCAGATGCCAAGTACGCTTCGATCAAATAGCGGCAGAAAATCGCCCATTTTGGGGCCCTTATTTGATCGAAACGTCACCAGTCCTCATGGCCTCACATCATCTAAGGGTAGACCCTGATCTACCTCCTATATTCCCCCACTGCGCATGACAGGAAGCATGCCCAAGAGTTAATCTGAACCCGCTTTTCAATGACGGTCTAAAACTGACAGTAAGGGATTCATGAATAAGAAAGCTCTCGGCATCACTGCTGGCGCTATCGCTGCGGTTCTCCTCGCAGGCGGCGGTGGAATGTACGCACTAACCAGTGGGTCTTCCGATATTCAGCTCACCGCAACCGATGTCACGACAACCGCCAAAGAAGACCTCATCAGTTCCGTCTCCGCCACCGGAACGGTTTCTGCCGAGCGCGAACTCTCGCTGACCACCTCGCTGACCGGCCCCATCCAGTCTTTGGACGCGAAGGTGGGCGATCGCGTCGAGGCCCAGCAGCTGCTCGGCCGCATGGACACCACCGAAACCGAGCGCGAGCTCGAGGCCCAGCGCACCTCCCAGGAGGCCAGCAAGCTCGAGGCCGTCCACCAAATCGAGGATGCCCAGCTCCAGCTGCGTCAGCTCCAAGATTCCCTCGACCAAGGCCTCAACCCAGAGGTCAATAGCGCACAATCCGCCGTGAACTCGGCGCAGACCGAGTACGCCGAGGCACAGCGCAAGCTCGACGATGCCCTCGCCGCCAAGGGCGACCGCCCCGAGATTGCCGAAGCCCGCGCCGCCGTCGAGCAAGCACGCTCCGGGGTGCGCGATGCCGAGTCCAAGTCTTTCCAGTCCGCACTGGCCTCCCTCGGCACCGCCACCGAGGATCCCTCCGGAATCAACACTGCCAGCGCTTTCTTGAGCTACCTCGATTCTGACGAGGCCGTGCAGGACTCCGAGCGCCAGCTCAAGCAGTCCGAGGAATCCTATGGTCGCGTCCTCCGCGGCATCGACCGCGAGCTAGGCGAACAACAGCGCGCCACCGCCGCCTCCTACCAAGCGGTTGCCGATGCCGAACGCGCGCTGCAAGCCAGCAACCTCGCCATCGAACAGCAGATTTCCTCCCAGTCCCAGGCGGTGAACCACGCGGTGGAATCGGCGGCGTCGGCAAGCGCGAACAACGCCAAGGAAAATGGGCCGCTGGAGTACCGGCTCTCCCAGGCCGACCTGCGCTCCCCGCTGGCGGGAGTCATTACCGCCGTCAATGGCGAGGCCGGCATGCCCGCCGAAGGCCCCATCCTCACCGTGGCGGATGACTCCACGTTGTTGGTGAAGTCCACGGTCAAAGAGGGCGACATCGCCCGCATCAAGGTCGGCGACGAAGTCTCATTCACCTCGCCGTCGAGCCCCGGCAAGGAATACAAAGGCAAGGTCACCTTCATCTCCCCCACCGCTGAGCAGCCCGATGTCGAGGCTGGCGCAGGCGGCGGCTCCGGCAAGCCAACTGGCTCCTCCAAGCCCGAATTCCCCGTGCACATCCGTGTCGACGGCAACCGCGAGGGGCTGCGTCTCGGTTCCACCACGAAGGTAAAGATCATTACGAAGAAGGATAAGAACGTCATCACCGTGCCGCTCTCCGCCATCTATGAAGAAGGCGGCAAGAAGAACGTCCTCGTCGTCGACAACGGCACGATCCAGGCGCGCGAGGTCAAGGTGGCCAGCGAATCTGATTTCTCCGCCGCCATCTCCTCCGGCCTCAAGGAGGGCGAAACCGTCATCAGCCAGGCGGATACCCACAAGGACATGGTCGGCATGTCCGCCTCCGTCGATGGCTCCGATGATGCGGAAGAGAACGCATGAGCCGCCTCATTGAGATGCGGGGAATCGTCAAACGCTTCAACGAGGGCCTCGACAGCGAGCTGACCGTCATCCCGGGCCTCGACTTCAGCGTGGAGGAGGGCGAGTTCGTGGCCGTCGTTGGCCAGTCCGGCTCCGGCAAGTCCACGCTCATGAACATCATCGGCTTGCTCGACCGCCCCACCGCCGGGGAGTACCAGCTGGCTGGCGTGGATGCGCTGGCGCTTGGCGACGACAAACTAGCCTCCTTCCGCGGCCAAAAAATCGGTTTCATCTTCCAGAACTTCAACCTGATCGGCCGCATGTCCGCGCTAAAAAACGTGGAGATGCCCATGGTCTATGCGGGCGTTTCGGCTCACGAGCGCACCCAGCGCGCGGAAGAGCTTCTGGAGATGGTCGGTATGAGCGACCGCATGAACCACCTCCCCAATGAGCTCTCCGGTGGTCAAAAGCAGCGCGTGGCGGTGGCCCGCGCCTTGGCCAACCAGCCGGAGATTCTCCTAGCGGACGAGCCCACCGGCGCGCTGGATTCGCAGACCGGCCGCATGGTCATGGACCTCTTCCACGAACTGCACCGCACGCATGGAAAGACCATCTTGTTTATTACCCACAACCCGGAATTGGCTGATGAGTGCAGCCGCACCGTCACGATGAAGGACGGTGTGCTGTCATGAATTTCGCTGAATCCACCAAGATGGCGCTGACCAGCCTGCGCACCAACAAGATGCGCTCGGCGCTAACGCTCTTGGGCGTCATCATCGGCATCGCCGCGGTCATCGCCATCGTCACGCTCGGCCACTCCTTGCAGGCTTCCGTGCAGAAAGACTTGGACAAGGTCGGCGCCAATAACTTCACCGTCCAGGTCAAGGAGCGCCCTGAGGAGGGCGAAGAGGAAGAAGCCGATGATCCCTTCATGGGCGGCGGCTTTGTCGAGGACGAGTCCTCGATGCTCACCCCGGACATGCTGGACCGCGCCAAGGAGGTCTTGGGAGATCAGATCGCCGGCATCAATATCGGCGAGTACAGCTCCTATTCCGGTGCCCTCGTGGTCGAGGGCGAATCCGGGGAGGAGACTGCCAACCTCCTCGTCCGCCCGACCAACCCGGACTATGTCTCCGGCTCTTCCTATTCCATCGTGGCCGGGCGCTTCCTCAGCGAGGATGATATCGACTCCAGCCGGGCAGTAACGATGCTGGATAAGGAAACAGCCACCAAGCTTTTCGACGCCCCTGAAGACGCCATTGGCCAATACGTGAGCTTTGAAAGCCAGGAGGCTTCCCCGATCGAGCTCGCCGTCATCGGTGTCTTTGAAGAGCCCCAAACCGGACCTCTGGTGGGCGGTGGTCCCAGCCAAACCGCCTTCGTTCCTTACCCGCTGGAGGCCGAGTTCTCCGATTCCCCCGGCGCCGGCACCGCGTTCAGCGAGGTCACCGTTCGCGGCAACCCGGACTTGGACAAGGCCGCGGTGGCCAGCAACTTGCAGCGCGTCTTCGATAGCTACTACGAGGACAACCCTGACTACATGGTGAAGGTGTCTGACTTCAGCGATGACCTCGCATCCTTGAACCAGATCTTCACCACGATGAGCTTGGTTCTCGCGGCCATCGGCGGCATCTCGCTGCTCGTCGGCGGTATCGGCGTGATGAACATTATGCTCATCACCGTCACCGAGCGCACCCGCGAGATTGGCATCCGCAAGGCGCTTGGTGCACGCCGCCGCGATATCCGTATCCAGTTCATCACGGAGGCCATCGTGGTCTGCCTCATCGGTGGTCTCATCGGCATCGCCATCGGCACCGCCGCCGGCATGGCGGGCGCGGCCGCCATCGGCTCACTCGTGGCACCGCCGCTGTGGGCGGTCATCCTCTCGCTGCTCTTCTCGCTAGCTATTGGCCTTTTCTTCGGCTACTACCCCGCGGGCAAGGCCGCGAAGCTGGACCCGATTGAGGCACTGCGCTACGAATGATCCCACTCATCCTCCCGACTTATCAGGTATTCTGAAGCCCAAAAGTTCGGGGGGACTCCATCTTGGATAAGCGGTGCGTTTTGAGTTCTTCGCACCCCAATCCCCTCTTGCCGGTACTTCCACTATCAAGAGGCACTCATGAAACTCATACAGCATGAACTAGGTCATTCTGAAGCAGAGACCATACTTGGCGCATTGCCGTTGCCTCGCCGAAGCACCTACCTCAACTTGGCTAAACAGCACGGAGACACCGGTACCGACATCGATATACTCGCAGCTCATCTTTATGTTTGGAATGGCTTCATGGCATCTGTTGTTGACAGAACAACTGGTGAAGTTGAGGTTCTCTTGCGCAACTTTATCGATTCAAGATTTAGAGAGTGGAACTCCTCGCCTCCAAGAAATGGCTCGCCAGACTGGTTGGAGCACCCAGAAGCACCGCTTACTCAACTTGTGCTACCGGAAGGCCGCAGTCGGCTTGCGGACCTAGCGCATTGCGATAGCTCCTTCAGCCCACCGAGTCACGATGATTATGTTGCTGGTTTGACCTTCGGTATTTGGGTTCACCTACTACCTAAACCTCACGCTGGAAACAAAAACCCACGAGTGGTTCTCTGAAATGAGGCTCTCGGACCACATGTTCACAAACTAAACCGAGTTGAATTCCAGCAGTACGCAATGCTGGTAAAAGACATGCGCAACCGAGCGACGCACCGTCGCCCTCTCATAAAAGACATACCCAAACTAGAGAAGACCCATCAGTTCTCTATCGAGCTAGCTAAGGCCATAAATCCCCAAATGGGTGTCTGGATGCGCTCGGAACGGTGGATTCCTGAAGCGCTAAAGCAATTCCCGGCGAAATAAAAGATGGCCCCAGCGATGCTGGGGCCAGAGCCTATTTGCCTTGCGGCTTGATATCCAGAAGCCTACTACGTAAGTACACAGGCGTCCACCCACCGATATCATGATTCTTCTTCGTCGTCGTTTCAAACGACGACGCCTCCTAATGCACCACCTTCAGGCCCACGATCCCACCAATGATCATGGCGAGGAACAGCACCTTCCAGACGGTTGCCGCCTCGTGCCCGGCGGCGAAGGAGTAAATGACGGTGACCACCGCGCCCACACCGGCCCACACCGCGTAGGCCGTGCCCACGGGGATAGACTTCATGGCCCAGCCCAACCCGCCCATCGAAATGGCGCAGGCAACGAAAAAGACCACCGAGGGCCACAGCCGGCTAAAGCCCTCCGACTTATCCAGCGCCGCCGCCCACACAGCCTCGAAGGCACCGGAGAAAATCAACACAAACCACGACATGGCCAGCCCTTTCTGGCCGTCTTGTCGCGTCACCGGGTACGGCTCCCTCGTCCGGGGCTCGCATGAATCGCGGCGAGCCTGCCCACAATGATGGCACACTGGGCGGCATGAAGATTGCATTCCTAGGTACTGGCCGCATGGGCACGGAGCTCGCCCGACACCTCCTCAAGAACCACGAGCTCACCGTTTGGAACCGCACCGCCGAGCGCGCGCAGCCGCTGGTCGATGCCGGCGCTACCCTCGCCGATTCCCCCACCGCCGCCGTGGAAGACGCAGAGGTCATCATTACCTCGCTCTTTGGCCCCGACGACATCCGCGAGCGGATCATCGAGACCAATCTCATCCCAGAGGGCGTGACCTGGATCGATACCACGACCGTCTCCCCCGATGCCGCCCGCGAATTCGCCGCCGCAGTCGACTCTTATGTCCACGCGCCCGTCGTTGGCTCGCTGGGCCCGGCGCGCGAGGGCAAGCTCGGCGTCTATGTGGGCACGCCTGACGACGACCGCCGCGAGCTCGCCATGACCATCGCCGAGTCCTGGGCCGACGAGAACAAGCTCATCGGCGTAGAATCCGCCGCCACCGCAGCGATTGGCAAGCTCCTGGCCAACCTGGCCCTTGCCGTTACTGCGGAGGGCGTGCTGGAAGCACTGCACCTCGGTGAGTCTGAGGGCCTTGATTCCGAAGTCGTCCTCGAGATGCTCGATATCACCGGCTTGGCCTTCATGAAGAACATGAAGGGCCCGTTCATCACCGGTGAGCGCAACACCACTCCTGGTGATTTCACCGTGGATGCCCTGTGCAAGGACGCCAAGCTCATGGAGATGACCGCCAACAAGCCGCTGCCTGCGGTGGCCGCCGCCATCGAGCGCTTTGAGGAGCAGCAGGCCATGGGCCACGGCGACCAGGACTTCTCCTCCATCTTCGTCTTCCGCAACAAGGGCTAGCCCCGCACCTAGGTGCTGCGCTTTCCGACGAACTCTCGCTCTACTTCAGCGAAGCACGCCGAACACGAGCGATAGCTTCGTCGGCAGATAGTGCCCCTGCGGCTACCTCGCGACCCAGCTGGCGCACATGCTCATCAGTAACATCGTGGCCTGCCAAACGTAGTGCAGCATCACTCAGCGCTAGCGGATCCCGCTCAGGGTCTTCATTTTGTACTTGATTCGAATTCAACACACGACTCCTAACGCGACGAAATAGCATTTCTGGCGGCACGATAATTGAAGCAATCCCTATTTAACTTGCGCCTTAGCGATAGCAATTGCTTCCTCGACCGTCATCTCACCTGAAACGACGGCACGGACAAGCGCTTCCTGCTCCGCAGTCATTTCGTGGCCAGCCAACAGAGAAACCCCCTTCGCAAAAGTCACGCTTTCCTCAACGCTCTTCTGTTGACTTGCTGCCCTTGCCAACTACGCCCTCCCCGAATTACCAGCTTTAGTTGCTCTCATTTTAGCAGCTCATAGCACCAATCCCAAGGGTGTTTCCCATCTCGAGAGCAACGTTCGGGGCGTGCATTTTGCTAAACTACATCAATAAGTTTTGACTATTGTCAGCCGCCCAACGTAAGGAGCTCGCCGCCCAGCAATGCTTTCCATCGACGCCGATTATGGGCATTCCACGCCCCTTGGACACCTTGAGAAGGACTTCGCCCCAGGCCGCATCTATGGCCTCGCTGGGCCCAACGGTTCCGGTAAATCCACGTTGCTGGCCACGCTCGGCGGAGAGCTTGCCCCTCTCGATGGAACAGTTGAGTGCGACGGCCATAGCGTTGGTACGAAGGAACAGCCGGGTGCTGTGATTACGGTTGCCGAGCCGGTTTTCCTCCCCGACCTCACCGTGGGCGAGCACCTGGACTTGATGGGGAAGGCGGCAGGGGTGGACGTCGCCAAGCTCTGCGAACTCTGGGCGCTTGAGCCTCTCCTTCCGCACCCTGCCTCGCACCTGTCCTCGGGCCAGCGCCAGCGCGTTTTTCTGGCCGCGCAGCTGTACCAGCCGGCACGTGCAGTGCTTATCGACGAGCCCGAGCGCCACCTCGACGCCGCCTGGACCGAGTTCCTCGCCAGCGAATTACGTCACCTAGCCGACGAGGAGAATCGCTGCATCGTCGTGGCCTCGCATTCCGACACCATCACCCAGGCCTGCGACGAGGTGGTACAGCTATGATGCGCGTACTGTCCCGGCTGGGCGATGGTATCTGGTATCTCATCCTCGCCGGCATCGTCTTCGGCTTCGGTTACACAGTCTGGCAAGAAGTCGGCGCAGTCCTGCCTATCATCCCGGCCCGCATCGCGCTAACTAGCGTCGCCCCGATTGCCGCCGTCGTGGGACTGCTCGCGCTCATGGTGCTCACCGAGGTTCTCTATCCTCTGCGCGCACTGTCGCGGGAACGCTGGGTCTACGTCGATCGCCCGCGCGGCAGGCTCCGGGGTACAGACTGGATCACGTGGGCGCAGCTGGTCGGCTTCGGGGTGTTGGGGTTCGGCATCTGCGTGTCCACCGGGCTATCCCCGTGGTTCGCGCTTGTGGTGCCAGCCCTGCGTTTCGTCGTGGGGTGGCGCTCGTTCACGCTGGCTTCGCTTCTCAGCGCTGGGCGCACGCGCCTGGTCGGTGGATCTGGCCTTGGCCTGCTTGATTCGGAGGTCACCTCTGATGCCATTGCGAGCCAGTCCGCGTGGATTCCTCGTCGCGCCCATGCGCCCTCCACGTTGACGGGCCTCTTCTTCCGTCGTCTGGGACGACGATGGTACATCGGCGTCGGTGCGCTCGCGGCCCTCGGCTTGACGTTGGGGTTCGCCCCACAGCTCGGGGCGCTGGCTATCGTTGGATTCATGTCCGCGTGGAGCATCGTCGGCGCGGCGGTTGGGCGCGCCGCCTCCTTCGGCCGCGTCAGCGACGATGCATGGCCCGACTGGGGCCTTCCCCTTATCGCTTCTGTGGGCACGGCGCTTCTTGGTGCCGGTGTCCTCCTCTTGGTGTGGAAGCTCTCCGCCATCGCAGTGGTGCTCATCATCGCCGGTCTTAGCTGGGCGTCGTTTAAGCGTTCCCGCCCGGCACAGGTAGACAGCATGTCCATGCTGGACAGCGGCGGCTTCGGTGTCTCCTTCTCCCCCGAGGTGCTGCACTACATCACCCGCGGCGCCCTCGGCCTTGGCGTGGCGGCCCTTGCGCTGGGGTATTAGTCGGGGCTAGTCTTTCGGGCATGAAGATTTTTTCCTAATTCGACGTCACACTTTTTACGCGACTTACTCGAAGGTGGATTTCTTCATGCCTATTTCTTTTTCTCATCTCACCGTCACCTGGCCCGACGGCACCCCTTGTTTCACGGACCTCAGCGGCACGTTTTCCTCCCACTTCACGGGCTTAGTTGGGGCGAATGGTTCCGGAAAATCAACGCTAGCCAAGGTACTTGCTGGTCTCATTGCCCCGACTTCGGGAACGGTATCCGCGGGCTCAGTCCTCTATGTCGACCAGGATTTAGGTCTCCATACGTCTGACACCATCGCCGAAGTCTTTGGCGCAACAGAGATCCTCAGTGCCATTGCCCGCATTGAGGCTGGCGAATACTCGGAAGAGCTCGCTGCCGCTGTTGGTGAGCAGTGGGATCTAGCAGAACGCATCGAGGCGGCTCTCGACGCTGCGGGTATCCCCTTCCCGCTGGATCGCACTATCGGCACATTGTCGGGTGGTGAAGCCGTGACTGTGGCGCTGACCGCCGCCTTCTTCCGCAAGCCGGATTTCCTGATCCTCGACGAGCCCACCAACAACCTGGACTCCGAATCGCGCCAACGCTTGCTCGAGCTCATTCGCACCGCGCCGATGCCGGTTCTCGTCGTCTCACACGACCGCGAGCTCCTCGAGCACGCGGAAAGCATCGCGGAACTCTACCACGGAACACTTCGCGAGTTCGAGGGAAACTACTCCTCCTACCGCGCAACGATTGATGCCGAGCAGGATTCCGCGCAGGCCAAGGTCCGGGAAACTAAGGCCGAACACCGCAAACAAATCCGCGAGCGCGCCGCTATGCAGACCCGCATCGCCCGCGATGCCCGCCGCGGCAAGAACTTCGCCGCCTCGAAGCGCAAACCCGGCATGGCCATGGGCTTAGACAAGAACCGTTCCGAGCGCTCGGCCGCTGGGCGCTCCCAACAGGCCAACGATGCAGTGGCTGCCGCCCAGTCGGCGCACGACAAGGCGCAGCGCGCGCTTCGCGACGACACCCAGGTCCACATCGATCTCCCCGGCACTGAGCTGCCCGCGGGCACCCGCGTGCTGGTCAGCGATCTGCTGAGTATTACTGGCCCCGAGCGTGTTCGCCTCGCCGGGCCAAACGGCAGCGGCAAGACCACCTTCCTCAACCGCATCGCCCGCGGAGACGTCGAGTACGCGCTGCCCTGCGGGTACATCCGCCAACGCATCGTCTTGCCCGCGGAGAAATCGGTGTTCGACATCGTGCGGGAGGCCAACCCCGGCGCGGACCCGCAGTTCCTGCGCGACCAGCTGGCCCAGATGCTCTTTATCAACGACAAGATCCACCAGCCCGTGGGCCAGCTTTCTGGTGGCGAGCGCTTCCGCGTCGAAATCGCTCGCGTCTTGCTCAGCGATCCGGCACCGCGCTTCCTGCTTCTCGACGAACCGACAAACAACCTCGATATCCCCACCACCGACTGGCTGATTGAGGTGCTCACGAGCTACCGCGGGGCATTCATCCTGGTCAGCCACGACGAGCACGTATGCGAGCGGCTAAACCTAACGCGCACTGTTCACGTGGCCTCATAAACTGAAACCTCTCTAGCGCTCATCCCCTTTTCGTTGTACAGTTTCTTGTACAAGAAGGGAGATAGCTTATGAAAACCATGTCTTACTCGGAATCGCGAGCAAGATACGCCGAGGTCCTACAGTCGGTCGTTGATGACCGTGAGGAAGTCATCATCACTCGCAATGGTCATGAGTCTGCAGTCATCGTTTCCTTAGATGACTACAACTCTCTTCGCGAAACCGCATACCTTCTGCGTTCCCCTCGCAATGCCCAGCGCCTGCTTGACTCCATCGAGAGCCTCAACGCCGGAGCAGCAACGGAACACGAGCTCATTGAGGAAGACTAAGCTTCATGATTCTTTCGTGGACAGAGGAAGCATGGGAGGACTACCTCTGGTGGCAAGCTCACGACAAGAAGATCCTCAAGAGAGTCAATAGCCTCATTAAAGACATTGCACGAAACGGCAATGTCGGGATAGGAAAACCCGAACCACTCAAGTTCGAGTTAGCCGGGTTCTGGTCTCGGCGAATTACCGAAGAGCACCGACTGATCTATCGCATTAAGGGCGCAACCATCGAGATTGCTGGGTGCAGATACCACTACTAGCTAGCGTCAACTTCCCGTATCTCCTCTGCCAAAAGGCAGCTGACAAAAGGCATCAGTCATAAGGCGTTTTTACGGCTAAAAACGCCTTTTATGCATGGCAGATGGCGTTTTTACGCCCAAAGATGCCTTTTATCAGACGCCTTTTGCGGGGCGCCTTTTGCGAGGCGCCAAAAGGCAGGCGCCGACAGCGAGCTAGCTGACGAGTGCTTGCGCGGCAGCGCGGGCGCCGGCAATAACGGCGGGCACGCCGACTCCATCAGCCCAGGCGCCGGCGGTGGCGATACCGGGGACGTCGGCAAGCTTGGCGCGGACCGCGGCAACGGTGGCCAGGTGCTTTTCGTCATAGCGGGGGATGCCGCCGAACCAGCGCTGCGTGTAGATCTCCTCCACGCCGGCGGCGCGGCCGTCGAAGCCGGTGATCTTCTGCAGGTCATCGAGGGCGTAGTCCACCAGGTCATCCTCTTCCGCGCGCACGAGGGCGTCATCGCCGAAGCGGCCGAAGGAGGCGCGCACGAGGAAGCCCTCGCGCTCGTTCAGGTGCGGCCACTTATTAGAGGAGAGCGTGAAAGCCTTGGCGCGCACACCGGGCTCGTCGGAGGCGACGAGGATGCCGGTGGCCTCCGGAAGGGAGTTGCCCTCCGGATCCGTGGCGGAGGCGAAGTTGAAACCGACGACCACAGAGGAAGCCAGCTGGACGGTGGACAGCTCCTGGGCGGCCTCGGGGGCCACGGCCTTGAGCAGGCGCGCGGTGGTCGGTGCCGGGGTGGCAAAGAGCACGCGGTCGAAGGGGCCGATATCCCCCGGCGCGCCCTTGACCTCGAAGGCATCGCCCTTGCGCGTCACTCCAGAGACGAAGGTGTCCAGGTGGATCTGTGCGCCGGACTTCTCAGCCAGGGCTTCGTAGAGCTCGGCGTAGCCGCCCTTGAAGGTGCCGAAGACGGAGCCTTCGGCTGGGCTGCGGCCGGACTCAATCTGCTTAATAGCTGCCGACAGCGTGACGGGGCCGTCCTTCGCCAGCGTGTCCAGCGTGGCCGCCAGGTGCGGGACCGTGGCGCGCAGGCCCAGGTCATCGGCCGAGCAGGAGTAGACACCGCCGAGCAGCGCGGAGACCACGTGGTCCACCACGTCATCGCCGTACTGCTGGCGAACGAGCTGACCCACAGAGACATCCCCGCCGATCTCCCACTCGAAGGGCTGCTCGTTGGTGATGCGCTCGTTGGTCGCCTCGGAGAAGAAGTCCTGCGGCTCGGAAGGAATACCCATGACCCCGCCCTGCGGCAGGAAGTGCAGCTCGCCGCCGGTGTACACGCGCGGGCGCAACTCCGGATTGGGCTCCACAAAGGAATCCTGCAGGCCGAGCTCCGTGAAGAAGTCCACGGCGTCCTGGCGGCGGCGGATGAAGGCCTCCGCGCCCATGTCCGTCGGACCGCCGTTGAAGGCCACGGTGTGCAGCTTGCCGCCGATGCGGTCGGCTGCTTCGAAGACGAAGATGTCGTGGGAGCCCTCAGTGTTCTGCTTGATTTCCCATGCCGCGGTGAGGCCCGCGAGGCCCGCACCGATGATCGCGATCTTCATTTAGCCCTCCTCGTGGATGATGGCGACGGCACGGGTAATGGCCTCCGCCTCCGTGGTCGGCAGCACGCCGTGGCCAAGGTTCCAGATGTGTCCACGCAGGTTGCCTGCCGCGCGGGCGGCATCTACTTCAGCCTTGATGGCGCGTACTTCCTTGCGCACCGCATCCTCGCCGGCAAACAGCAGGGCTGGGTCGAGGTTGCCTTGCAGGATGTCCGCGTTGACGCGGGCCGCGGCGGCATCCATGCTCACGCGGTAGTCCACGCCCATGACCTCAGAACCGGCCTCCGACATCGCGCCGAGCAGCTCGCCAGTCCCCACGCCGAAGTGAATGCGCGGCACGCGGCCCTCCGCGACCTTGAGGATCTGCTCCGAATAAGGCAGCACGAACTCGCGGTAATCGCGCTCGTTGAGGTAGCCCGCCCAAGAGTCGAAAAGCTGCATAGCGTCGATGCCGGCATCCAGCTGGAGCTCCAGGAAGGAGATGATCGTCGGGGTGAGGCGCTCCATGAGGTTGTGCCAGGTGTCCGGATCGGAATGCATCAAGGCCTTGGTGCGCTCGTGGTTCTTCGAAGGGCCGCCCTCGATGAGGTAGCTGGCCAAGGTGAAGGGAGCACCGACGAAACCGATGAGGGCCTGCTTGTCGGTGAGCTCGCTCAGAATGATCTCAATGCCTTGGCGGACCTCGGGCACATCCACGTCGAGGATAGGCAGGTTGTCCACGTCCTCCGTGGTGCGCACGGGTGCATCCATAACGGGGCCGCGGCCGGGGACGATCTCCACACCGACGCCCGCGGCCTTGAGCGGAACAACGATATCGCTGAACAAGATGGCGCCGTCGACATCGTGGCGGCGCACCGGCTGCAGGGTGATCTCCGCGAGGAGCTCCGGCATGAAACAGGAATCCAGCATGCTGATTCCCTCACGCACCTTGCGGTACTCCGGCAAAGAGCGCCCCGCCTGGCGCATGAACCAGACGGGCGGGCGGGAGGGCGTGTGGCCAGTAGCGGCAGCAATCAGCGGCGCATCAGACAGTCGAGACATACCGTCCATTATGAATCAAAAGTTGGAGTAGGCGCCAATCAGGAGTTTTGGGCGCGACGGGCCTTGATGAAAGCCGTTGAATCCGGGTGAAAGAGGAAGTAGATGGCCACCATGAGCGCCATCGGGATAAGCAGCAAGAGCAGCCCGCCCACGCCCGCGATCAGCGCCGCAATGCTGACGAACATGGTGTAGGCAGACACCGCGGTGATGATGCGGCGCGCCCATACTGAGCCGCTTGCCAGCTGCGCGGAGCAGGCCGCGATGATGACGGCACCCACCACGTTGGAGATGGCCGCAAAACGCGTGTTGAAGCGGATATAGTCCACCTGCTCCGGGCTGAGCTGGGTGTTCGTCACCGATGTATAGGAACCAAAGATCCCCACCATTCCGGCGGTGAGCATGACAATTGCGGCAATCACGCAGACCCAGTAGGCAATGCGCAGCTGCGAAGGCCAAGTGGAAAAGTCTTGCTCACCCTGCTTCTTAGGGCGGCGTGGGCGGCGGTTATAGTCCGCGGGACCGGGGCGCTCGCTCATCGCTTGCCGTCCTTGCTGTCCTCTTTCTCCCTGTCCTTCTCTTTATTATCTTTATTCTTCTTCTCGCGCTCCTCCAGGTTTTCCTGGCGGCGCTGTTCCTCCATCTCCTTGCGCATCTGGCGCAGCTGCTCCATCTCGCCGGTGTACTCGAGCACCTCTTCCTTGGTGGAGAACATCAAGCCCATCACGGCCGCCACGCCGACAAGGATCTGCACGGCACCATCGAGCAGGAATAGCCAGTCCGGCACGTTCGCCCCGGCGGGACTACTAATGAAAACGATGAGCACGCGGAGAGCAAAGTAGAGGGAAAAAGCGAACCACAGGCGCCGACCAGTACCGGCTGCCTTGGAGTTCTTGTGGATAAAGCCCAGCATGATGCCCAGCAGCACGACGATGGCGAGTGAAATCAGCGAGCTGAACGCCACCGAGCCATAACCCACGAGCTGCACGAAGGCATCGCTGACGTCCTGCCCGGACTTCTCCGCCGCAGACTCCGCGGTCTTGCGGGCCTGGGCAAAGAGCTCATCGCGGTTCAGCAAGGTGAGCACGATACTTAAGACCAGGTGCACCACCTCGAGCACCAGGGCAACGGTCCACACCTTGAGCATGAGGGAGACGGCTTCGGTGCGCTTGGCGTGCTCCTTATCCGGCTCCTTATTCTGCCCCGTCGGCTTTTGTACCGACGGCGTAGTGTTCGGGCTGAACGTCACGATTCTCCTTTTACTTGAGCAAGCGGGCGGCGTCCGTGGCGAAATAGGTCAGGATCTGATCCGCACCCGCGCGCTTGAACGCGGTCAAGGACTCCAGCATAACGGCCTCGCCGTCAATCCACCCGTTCTGGGAAGCGGCCTGAATCATCGCGTACTCACCGGAGACCTGGTAAACAGCTACCGGCACGGAGGAACGCTCGACGGCACCGGCCAGCACATCGAGGTACGGCAGGCCAGGCTTCACCATGACGATGTCCGCGCCTTCCTCGATGTCCAGGTCCACCTCCAGCATGGACTCGCGGAAGTTGCGCGGGTCCTGCTGGTAGGTGCGGCGGTCCCCCTCTAGGGAGGAGCCCACGGCATCGCGGAAGGGGCCAAAGAAGGCCGAAGCGTACTTGGCCGAGTAGGCCATGATCGCAACATCCTCGTGGCCGGCCTCATCGAGGGCCTCGCGGATCGCGGCAATCTGGCCATCCATCATGCCGGAAGGGCTGACCATGTGCGCGCCAGCACGTGCCTGGGAGCGGGCCATGTCCTGGTAGAGCTCCACGGTTTCATCGTTGAGCACGCGGCCCTGGTCATCGACCACGCCGCAGTGGCCGTGGGAGGTGAACTCATCAAGGCAGGTATCCGCCATGACGATGAGGTCATCGCCAAATTCCTGGCGCAGCTCCGCAATCGCCACGTTGAGGATGCCCTGCGGGTCCCAGGCCACGGAGCCGGTCGCGTCCTTATCCTCTTCGCGCGGCACGCCGAAGAGGTCAACGCAGGTCACGCCCGCATCAAGGGCCTCGTGCGCAGCACGCTTGAGGGAATCCAGGCTGTGCTGCTGCACGCCCGGCATGGAGGGGATATCACGGGGTTCATTCAGACCGTCGACCACGAACATCGGGAGGATGAGGTCGGAGGGGCGCAGCGAGGTTTCCGCAACCAAATCCCTAAAAGCCGGGTTCTGACGTAGGCGGCGGGGGCGGCGAGCAATGCTCATGAGTAAAAACTCTCCTTTGAGCTACGAGAAAATTGAACTACCTTCTCGACTCTAGTCGCCCCTCTCCTGCCCGCCCAGAAGCGGTCTACGCCGTCTTCTTGCGCGAGCGGCGCTTCTTGCGCGGAGCAGGAAGGTTGCCGGCAGCGCGCAGGGCCGCGACGTGGTCAGCGAGGGCGTCGACAAGCATCGGCACGTCCGCGACCTCTGGGACCACGTCCACGCGCAGGCCCATCTCCTCGGCCGCCGCCTTAGTGGAGGGGCCGATGCAGGCGATGATGGTGCGAGCATGCGGCTTGCCGGCAATGCCGACGAGGTTGCGCACCGTCGACGGCGAGGTAAAGGCCACGGCGTCGAAACCGCCAGTCTTGATCATGTCGCGGATCTCCGCGGCCGGCGGGGCCGCACGAACCGTGCGGTAAGCCACGACATCATCGACCTCCCAGCCCAATTCCAGCAGGCCAGTCACCAGCGCCTCGCCGGCAATATCGGCGCGCGGCAGCAACACGCGGCCCACGGCGTCGATGTCCTCAACGTAGTTGGGGAAAACCTCGACGAGACCCTCGGCGTTCTGCTTCGTTGCCGGCGGCAGCAGCTCCGGGACCATGCCCTTGGAGCGAATCGCATCGGCGGTCTTCTGCCCCACCGCGGCGAGGTGCACGCCGGCGAAATCGCGGGCATCGAGGCCGAGCTCCGCAATCTTCTTCCACACCGCGCTCACCGCATTGACGGAGGTGAACACGACCCACTTGTAGCGGCCCTCGACAATGCCCTTGATGGCGCGATCCATCTGCGCCGGGTTGCGCGGCGGTTCCACGGAAATGGTGGGCACCGACTGTGGGATGGCGCCGTGACCAGCCAGGCGCGCGCTCATTGCCGCGGCCTGCTCCTTCGTGCGCGGCACCAGCACGCGCCAGCCATAGAGCGAACGGTTCTCCCACCAGGAGTACTTCGAGCGATCATCAAAGCTACGCCCCAGCGTCACCACGAGCTCGCCCGGCAGCTCAGCATCAAGTTTGCCCAACGTTCCCAGCGTGGTCTCGTGGGTGCGCTGCAGGCGAGTGGTGCCGTGAACGGTGACATATGCTTCGGTCTCCGCGGGCATTCCGCGCTCCACCAGCTCGGCGGAGATTACCGGCAGGTCATCTGCCGTGGCCTGCAGGACCAGCGGCTGCGTCGCGGTGGCCAGCGCGTCCCAGTCCGCCCCTTCCGAGATGTCGGCCTCGGTATACGTCGCGCCGAGAGCGATACCCGCGAAGGAGGGAACCGTCGAAGGCAGGGACATGCCCGGGACCACCTGGAATTCCATGCCCGCGTTGGCCACGGCGGTAATCTCCGCCTTGATGGATTCGCGGTTGAGCGGGTTACCGGTAACTAGACGGATCACGTCGTGGCCCTCGGCGCGCTCGAGCGCGTTACGCAGTTGCTTGACGACGTCCCCCTCGACCTCCTCAAAGACCGCCGCCGTCGGCGGTGCTGGGCGCGGCGGCTTGCGGCGCGCGCCTGCTTCCTTGGCCGCGGCGCAGATACGCTCGTACTCTTCCTCGGCGGCGTCGAGAAGCTCCTGCGGAACCGGCACCTGCTGCGCTACCATGTCGCGCACGCCCTGCGAAACCCCCGCGTCGGTGACAACGTTAGCGGTGGTCTCCAGAACCTCGCGGGCGCGGACGGTCAGCAGATCAGGATTACCTGGGCCGGCACCGACGAAGACGACTTTGCCCAGATCAGACTTACCCAGCTCAGGCTGGGTATCCGGCACGGCATTGCTCATAAGGTTCTTTTCTAGTTTGTGGGTTCCGAGTGCCCCGGCGCCGAAGCGTGGCAGGCGCGGGATGGAGATAAGAAAGCCCCTCACTCGCGAGTTAAGGGGCCCTTAATCATTGCTCTCAATGATCGTGTGCTAGATACACACTAAAGGAAAAGGCCCGAAACCAAAAATCTACGTGCGATTACTCCGCTGCCAGTAGGTCTGCAGCTCCCTGCGCGAAGAGCTCCTTGGAGACCGCGCGCCCCAATTCTTCAGCCTCATCCGCTGTTCCCTGAGCCTGAGCGATGAGCTGGCGGGAGCCGTCGAGAGCGAAGACTCCGCCGCGGACGACGAGCTGCTCGCCGTCCCAGTGGGAGGTAGCGGCCACCGGCGCGGTGCACCCAGCCTCCAGTTGGGAAAGTACGGTGCGCTCGGCGCGGGTGGCGGCGGTAGCGGGGGCGTCGGCAAGCAGGGCGATGGCCTTCGCCGCCTCGGTTCCCTTCACTGCCTCGATGGCCAGCGCACCCTGCGCAGGAGCAGGCATGAAGAACTCCGGATCGAAGACCTCGGTGGCGCGATCCGCGTAACCCGCGCGCACGAGGCCGGCGTAGGCCAAGAGGACGGCGTCGAGCTCTCCGCTGGTGACCTTGCCCATGCGGGTATCGATATTGCCACGCAGCGGACGGATGTCTAGATCCGGGCGCATCGCGCGCAGCTGGCTGATGCGGCGCGGCGCAGACGTGCCCACGCGCGCACCCTCCGGCAGCTCCTTGAGGGTCAGGCCATCGCGGGCAATAAGTGCTTCGCGCACGTCCTGGCGCTGCGGAACCACGAGGTCGAAGCGCTCGTCGGCAGCCGTGGGCAGGTCCTTAAAAGAGTGCACTGCGATCTCGCACTCGCCGCGGTCGACGGCCTCACGCAGGGCCTGGGTAAACACGCCCACGCCGATGCGCTCCACGGGAGCCATGTTGACATCCCCCTGCGTGGTGACGATGTGCAACTCGGCTTCATAGCCTTCCTGCTGCAGCCACTCTTGCACGTGGCCAGACTGAGTCGTGGCCAGGAGGGATCCTCGGGTACCGATCTTCAACATCTATGCGTCCTTTTCTTCCTTAGTGCTTTCCGCGGCTTCCATCTGCGCGGCGTCCGGCAGCTCCGCCACGTCCACGGCGACGCCGCTGCCCTCCAGCTGGAGTCCAAAGAGTTCCTGCAGCGCGGTCTCATGACTCACGGTTCCAGAGTTAGCCGCGAGCTGCTTCGCGCGAACCGTGGGCTCGTGCAGCAGCTTATCCGCAACACGCTTGAGCGCGCGATTGATATCTCCCATCTGGCGCTCGTCCAGCTCCGGGTGCTTCTGCTCCATTCGCGCCACCTCGCACTGGACCAGGTTTGCCGCCCGCTTGCGTAGTGCTGATACCGCCGGGACGACGTCGCGGACGCGCTGCTCGGAGGCATAGGCTTCCAGCTCTTCGCTAACGATGCGCCGCGCCTGCGTGTGCGGGCTGGTGCCGGCTGCCAGGTCGGTGTCGGCTGCCTGCAGGGAGTTGCTGAGCCTCTCGATGTTGACCAAATCGACTCCCTCGACCTCTGCCACAGCGTCATCAATATCGCGCGGCAGAGAGAGATCCACGAGCATCAGCTCGCGGTCGGCTACGTGATAGCGCTCGACGTCGGCCGCCGTAATAGTGAAACCCTGGGCTCCCGTGGCGGAAATTGCCACATCCACATCCCGCAAGGCCTGGGCGCGCTCCGAGAAGTCGATAACGTCCGCGTACACGCCCGCCTCATGGGCATGCTGTGCCACGCGCTCCGCACGGGCAATGGTGCGGTTCGCGATAATTAGCTGCGCACCCAGGCGCCCCGCGTGCGTTGCCGCGAGCGAGGCCATCGCGCCTGCGCCCAAGATGAGCACGCGCTTGCCCGCGAGATCTTCCCTGCCCATGCGGCTCAGCGCCTGATCAAAAGCAAAGGAGACCATGGAGGAGCCCGCCTCATCGATCTCGGTTTCCGAATGCACCCGCTTGCCGGTACGCAGAGCGGACTGCGCCAGCGCATGGATGCACGGGCCGACGGTTCCTTGCTCCGAAGCAAACTGGTAGGCGGCTCGCACCTGACCGATGATCTGCTGCTCACCTACCACCATCGAGTCCAAGCCTGAGGCCACCATCATGAGGTGCTCAGCGGCGGCGTCGGCATAGCGCACATAGAGATAGGAGCGCAGCTTCTCCTCCTCCACCCCGGAAACTTCAGCGAGGTTGCGCACGACATCCTGGACCCCGGTGTGGAAAGAGTTGGTGACGGTGTAGACCTCGAGGCGGTTGCAGGTGGAGATAATCATCGCCTCGCTCAACGAGCCTGCCGACACCATGGCCCGGCAAGTGTCATTCTGCACGGTCTCGTCCATGCTCAGCTTTTCCAGCAGCGCCACCGGCGCCGACTGATGCGACATGCCCACGACGAGCACACTCATGCACAACCCTCCAGTTTTGCATCATCCCTTTGGATGACATAGATCATCCAAAAGACTACTAGTTGTCATCTCGTTTCCGAAACTCACGGAAGTGCCCACAGAAAGCTAGTCCGCCAGCGCCTGAGCTAACTCCTCATTGTCCACTTCCCAGCAGGAGAATTCCTCTCCATCAATAACCACAACAGGAACGCGATCGCCGTATTCCATGGCCAGCTCTGCATCCTCATCGACGTTGCACACTTTAAGCTCTGCCCCAGCGTGACGGACCACCGGGGTAATCTGCTCCAGAACGCGCGCGCAAGAGCCGCACGTGGTACGCACCATCAGTTCGACGACGTGGGACATAAAGCTCTCCTCGGTAGGACGTAGAACGTTTCGCGGTTTACTATGGACACGTTAGTCTGCCCACCCTATGAAAGCTGAACGCGTGCCCCTCCCGCTCCCGCCTGGTATGCCCGATTCTCCCCGCGAGTTCCTTGCCAATTGGACCGCAAGCAGGGGAAACTTGCGCAATTTCCTGGAGCAGCAGGCTTTCGCCCCACTCGGCGAAGAGCACCAGCGCGCGGCCGGTGAGGCATCGGCAGCCGCCGCCGTAGAGCACCTCTTTGGCATCGATCTAGACGCCTTCTCCTCCGGCATCGATTCCGTCCAGGGGTCCTTCGAATCGGCGGGGTCGCGCTCCATAACCAAGCCCGACCCGGACATCCCCCAGGACGTCGGCGCTGCCGCCTTCTTCGACGTGGACAACACCTTGGTCCAAGGGTCCTCGCTCGTGTCGTTTGCCTTGGGCCTCGCGCGGCGTCGCTACTTCAAGCTCTCAGAGATCCTGCCCATCGCCTGGAAGCAGCTCAAGTTCCGCATCTCCGGTTCGGAGAATGCGGCTGACGTGGCTGCTGGGCGCGTGCAAGCGCTCGAGTTTGTCAAGGGCCGCTCGGTGGATGAGATGGTGGCTTTGTGCGAGAGCATCGTGGACCAATCCATGGCCCGCAAGGCCTACCCGGGCACGAAGCAGCTGGCGCAGATGCACCTCGACGCCGGCCAGCAGGTGTGGCTGGTCACCGCCACCCCCGTGCAGCTGGCGCAGATTCTGGCGCAGCGCTTCGGTTTCACGGGCGCGCTCGGCACCGTGGCGGAGGTTAAAGATGGTCGCTTCACCGGCCGCCTCGTCGGCGATATCCTCCACGGCCCAGGTAAAAAGCACGCCGTGGCGGCGCTGGCCACCTTGGAGAACCTCGACCTTGAGCGTTGCACTGCCTACTCCGACAGCGCCAACGATGTCCCGATGCTCTCCATGGTGGGGACCCCCGTGGCCATTAATCCCGACTCCAAGTTGCGCGATATCGCCGAGGAAAAAGGTTGGCTCATCCGCGACTACCGCTCGGTACGCAAGGCCGTGCGCACCTACGGCCTCCCGGCACTCGCCACCGCGCTCTTCTCCTATGGCAGCTGGCGCTTCGTGCGCCGCTAACTGCTGTTTTGAGCCTTAGTGCGCAGCATGTCCATGCACATGACCGCACCAATCAACCCTGCATGCTGCTGCGGGTCCAGCCCCGGCGCGATGCTGAGGCGGTAGGTATTCTTACCGGCTAGGAACCTGCCCACGCCTCCCCACTCGTTGCGCACCTCTGCCAGCGGCTGCCCCTGGCTGGTAATCGTGATATTCCAATCCCAGACATCGCCTTCAATCTCGATCTCCGGGAAGCCCTCCATTTCTAGGCTCAGGCGCGTCTTGAACATGGCAAACCGCTTGGTCACGATCGCCATGGGCTTCTCGACGCCCGGCAGATACACCTCATAGGTATCCTGCACGAAGTTGGGCGGATCCTTGATCACCATGAGCGGCTGTTGCGGGTTTCCCTGCTCATCCGTGAAGGCAACTTGAAGGCTGCGGGAGGCGTTGAAGAACATGTCCTTCAGGCTCGTCGACTGCAGAATCGTCCCGACGGGCACGCCCTCGTCATCGGCGATCAGGAATTCATCCTGCATGAAGGACTTGGTCTGCGAAATAACCAGGCTGTCAAGAGTGAGGAGTCGAGGCAACATAGTTCGCCATTTTACGTACGCGATGAGCTCCTGTGGGGTGAGAAGGATGACACTCCCCACTCGGTTTATAGTGACAAATACACGATCCATAACTCTCACCCAGATATCCCAATAATGCCTGGTAGAGATAGATGTCCGGGGCATATTTTATAGTGCGTTTAGAACATATCATCGACACGTCAAACCCGGGGGATACCGTGAATACCGCCACCCAAACCGCCTACTTTTCCCATATGAACCCTGACTGCGCCCTCGCCGTGGAGCGCAGCGCCGCTCGCCGTGCAGACTACCGCTCGTGGGTAGCTGCCATGCCAGACCTCGATGAGGATTTCGGTGTCGCGTGCCAGAGGCTCGTCACCAAGCTTGGCGTCGGGGACTACACCGTTAGTGAATGCTGTCTAGCCGTGCACCGCCTCACGGAGCTACCGCAGGTCAAGGCCCTGCAAGACAGCCAGTTCTTGCTCGACATGAAAGCGCTCATCACCATCGACCGCACCTTGACCAAGCTGGGCGCGCTGCCTGCGGAAACACTCGCGCTTATCGACGACGCCCTTGTCGCCTTCTTCACCCCTACCTCACCGAACCAGGTCTTTCCTACCCCGGCGCAGATTGGGCGCAAGGTGCGCGATATCTGCAAGAGCATCAACAAGTCCTTTTCCTTCCGCGATTCCCCGAAGAAGGACTCATATACTTTTACCGATACTGGCGAGCGCGGCATCCTCGAGCTCAATACCGATAGCGCCACGGGCATGATTTTGGATGGCTACATCAAGCAGGCAGCAAAGGAAAACGGCCTTTCACAGGCCGATGCCCTGAAGAAGCTCATCGCCGGCAGTATCTCTCCGCCCGCGACCGTCATTCTGCTCACCTATCAAGCCAGCGATATCGACAACGCTCCCACCTTCGTCCAAGGGCATGGTTGGACGTCACAGGACATTCCCGCAACACGCACGCGCGACCTTTCCTCGCAGCCGCCGGAGTCAGCCAGCTACGTTTGTTCAGAGCTCATCCGCAAATACGTGGAGGGCCGGGACGGCACCTGCCGCGCTCCGGGATGCAACCGGCCGGCCTACCTGTGCCAAATGGACCACCGCATTAACTACGCCGATGGTGGCGCCACGCACCCGCGCAACTTGGCCAGCCTGTGCCAGCACCACCACAACATGAAGACTGATGGGCGCGCGCACTACATCATGGATCCGCATACTGGGGACATCGTGTGGCTCTACGAGGACGGAACGTGGGCCATGACGGAGCCGACTGGCCCGCTGGCAAAGAAGACGAAGCGTTGGGCCCAGACGGTAGCCCAAAAGATCACGGCCACCCGCGAGCGCGCCTACGAGGAAGCACAAGAGGCTCACAACGCGCACGACGCTGCCGAGGAACCCCGCACCCCCAGCACCCCGCAGGAAGATATTCCGTTCTAAGCGGTGTCGTCGTTTGAAACGACGGCGCGGTCATCTGAAATGACGGGAAGGAGAAAAGATAACAGAAACTCCCCGCCACGATCCCAAAAGGACCATGCGGGGAGTTTGCAGGCGAAGCTTTACTTGCCCAGCTTACGGCGCTGAACGCGGGTGCGGCGAAGCATCTTGCGGTGCTTCTTCTTGGACATGCGCTTGCGGCGCTTCTTGATGACAGAACCCATAGCAGGTTTCCTCACTTTCGGTATCAGTACGTACGTAACCCGGCCGGCAACGCCTGGAATAAAACCACCCACGGTGCACTCGAGGCGGCCCCCGCGAAACGGGGAGACACAGGCATACCAGTGCCGAAACGAATGTTCACTATCTTACCTAGTGGCCTGCCCAGCACCAAAACTAACGGCAGCGCCCACCGCCGTGGACCGCGAGGGTCCGCAGTGGTGGGCGCTGTCAGAGAGAGGTGTGCGCTAGGCTCCGTACACGGAAGCCTCAAGGTATTCCTTGACGGCGGATTCGTGAACGCGGAACGAGCGTCCCACGCGCACTGCCGGCATGTCACCTGCATGAACCAACCTGTACACCGTCATCTTGGAGACACGCATGATCTCCGCAACTTCGGCGATGGTCAGGAAAGTTCCCTTATCTTCATTCGTCATAGTTTATTTAACCCTTCAGCACGTGACGCGCTGTAGGCTTCCCCTCCCACAGGACTATCACGCACGCGCTCCTGCCAGCTTAGCGTGAAACCTGTGACTAATGCGACCCAAGTGCTAATTTTTTCCTCTTTCACACCGTTGTTCCCCATCAAGCCCGAATGACAACAGGTGTCACATCGCTCCCAGGGCGGTGGAGAACTCTAGGCAAGTTCCTGCGCACGCTGGGAACATGCCTCAGCGGCGCGGAAAAAGGCGCCTCGAAGTCCGGACTCCTCGAGCTCGCGAAGGGCAGCGGCAGTGGTTCCCCCCGGGGAGGTTACCCCTGCGCGCAAAGCGACCGGATCCTTACCGGATTCAGCCAACATTTCACCCGCGCCCTGTGCAGTGCGGGTGGCCAGCTTCTCGGCAACGTCGCGGGTGAGGCCGAGTTGTACGCCGGCATCAATGAGCGCTTCGGTGACTAGGAAGTAGTAGGCAGGTGCAGAGCCGGCCAGGGCGGTAGCGGCATCGATGTGTTTTTCTTCGATGACGGCGACCTCACCGACGGCCTCCAGCAGTTTGACCACGCCGTCGAGCTGCTCCTTCGTGACGTGGGAACCACCCGCGCAGGTGCACATGCCCTTGCCCACCAGCATGGGGGTGTTCGGCATGACGCGGACGACGGGAACGCCCTCGCCGGAGGCCTTCTCCAGGGTGTCGAGGGTCAGACCAGCCGCCATGGAGGCGACCACAGCTGTCTTGGGGATGTCGAGGCCCTCGAGAAGCTCGACGATGGCATAGGGCTTCACACACGCAAAGATGTAGTCGGCGCCGTCGATCGCCGCGGCGTTATCGCTGGTAACACTCACACCGTAAGTGTTCTTCAGCTCCTCACCGCGCTCGGAGCGGCGGTTGGTCACCACAATGTCTGCGGCCTCGTAGCCTGCATTCACGAGCCCGGAAACTAGGGCCTCGCCGATTTGTCCTCCACCAAGTACTGCAATTTTTGTCATGCTTCCCAGGGTGCCAGAAAGGCTGGAACGCGGCCACCAGGTCAAGGCTTTGCCCGCAGGTTGACCCCGCGCATGCAAAAGGCATCTGTCAGAAGGCGTTTTCCAGGGGTACAGATGCCTTCTGACAGATGCCTTATAGAAAGTGTCTTGTGGAACAGATGCTTACATCACAACGAGCAGCGGGCCGAAGGTAAGCACGAGGCCAGCGACGGCTGCGAGGAACATCGACAAACCATCGCGGCTGGTGCGCAGTGCGTGGACGATTCCGACGATGACGCCGGTGACAACGACGCCGAGCACGACGACGACTAGGCGGTCGAAGCGGTCCCAAAGAATTTCAAAGCCCTTGAACACGATGGCACCGAGCACGATACCCACGAGGGCGAGCAGGACGACGGCAAAGGGGTTGAGCTTGCCCTCCTCCTCGTCGTCGTAGTCCTCGTCGTACTCTTCAAGGTCCTGATCGACTGCCTCGAGCTCACCCGTGGTGAAGGTGTCATCCTCGGCTTCCTCCGCAGCCTGTGGCGCGATCTTGTCTGCGACCTTTGTTTCGGCCTTATCGTCGGTCTTTTCTTCGACCTTCGGCTCGGCCTTAGCCTCTGTCTGCTTTGTCTCAGCCTTCTTCTTAGGCTCGTCCTTGACTTTCTGGATAACGCGCGTGTCCTCGTCAGAGGGCTGGGAGCGCTTGGTCTCCGACTCAGCTGGCTTCTCTACGGGGACAGCGGCAGCCTGAGGCTTCTCAGCCTTCTTCTTGGATTCCTCCTGCTGAGGAGTCTCCTGCTTAGGCTGTTCCTTCTGCTCCTTTTTCGGCGCAGGAATGACCGGGGCCGTTTCATCGATGGAGACGCTGGAGTGTTTTGCCTCGGCCGGAGTTGCCTTGACCTTCTCAAGATTACCGGTCAGCTCCGCAACCGAGATGCCGCCTTCATCAAGGCTGCGACGACGGCGGCGCGGGGTCTTCTCCTCGCCGGGTCGGTTCTTCGCGTTACGGGCCAGCAGCTCCGCAACTGTCAACTGTTTCTTGTCAGCCACGTTTCTTTCCTATTCCAGTCCCTTATCGGTACGGCGCAAAATGACACCTTCTCGGAGGGCCCAGGGGCAGATCTCCAACTTTTCGATTCCCAGGGCACGCATGCTCGCCTCGGCTACAAGGGCGCCGGCGACGATCTGATGCGATCGGGTAGAACTTACACCCTCAAGGTCTGCCCTGTCAGCTGCAGTCATACGAGAGATGAAGGAAATCAGCTGGCGCAGACCCGGTGCAGTGAGGGTGCGCTTGACGTAGGGACCCGCCGATGACGGTGCGGCACCGGTCAAACGAGCCAGCGTGCGGAAGGTTTTCGAGGTTCCCACGGCCAAACCAGCGGGGCCCAGCGCGCGCATTTTATCGGCCACGCCGACCAGTTCCGCGTCAATGTAATCCCGCAGCAAGTTCACCTTGGACTTCTCCGGCGGGTCCGTATCAAACCAGTTGTGGGTCAGGCGGCCAGCTCCCAGGTCGAGGGAGAAGGCCATCTCCGGATGCTCGTCGGTACCGGTGGATAGCTCCAGCGAGCCACCACCAATATCGAGGTTGGTAATGCGGCCAGCGGACCAGCCGTACCAGCGACGCGCTGCCAGGAAGGTCAAGCGCGCTTCCTCTTCGCCCGACAGAATCTCTAGGCGCACGCCGGTTTGCTTTTCCACTTCGTCGAGAACCTTGGCCGAGTTCGTGGCCGAGCGCACGGCGGAGGTAGCAAAGGCGATGAATTCATCACAGCCCAGCTTCTGGCCCAGCTCAGCGGCCTCACCCACGGCGGAAATGAGCTTCTTCATGCCCTTCTCGTGGATGTTGCCGTCCTTGTCTAGCTGTTCCACCAGACGCAGCGGGGTCTTCCAATCGCTCATCGGCGAAGGCCGCCCACCGGTTGCGGCGTCGACCGCAACAAGGTGGACGGTATTACTTCCGACGTCTAATACACCTAATCGCACGCTTCCAGAGTAGTAGGTCTACCGTGGGTAGGTGTGAATCGCCCGAAATCGAATGAAGTTTACCTGGGTTTTCCTGCCTCCTCCCCCGCGGCAGCATCCATCTTGGCCGGCCGCGAAAAGGCCCCCGACTTCCCCAGAGAGTGGTTTGAATTTACTGATCCGAACGATCCACTCCATATCTTCTCTATCGACCTGACCTGGCTCGAATCGCACTATGCCTGCCAGTTTGGAACGGAGAGGTGCCACGGCATCGATAAGCAACAGCCCGACGTCGGCTGCTGCGTGCACGGTGCGTACATGGCTGATGAGACAGACAGGGAGCAGCTTCACGACGCCGTCTCCCGCATGCCCGCCCGCTTCTGGCAGCACCGTCCTGCGGGGGTAGATAAGTTCCTCCAACACGGAGAACCTGAGGAGCTGGAGCCGTGGCTGGAGTGGGATGAGCTCGACGGCGACGATGGCGAACCAGAACCGGCGCTGAAGACGCCGCTTGTCGACGGCGCCTGCATCTTCGCTAACCGCGCCGGCTGGCCCACGGGCGCGGGCTGCGCTATCCACCAGTGGGCGCTCGAGGCGGGCGAGGAACTTACCGTGGTCAAGCCCGAAGTATGCTGGCAGCTGCCGATTCGCCGGCACGAAGACTATGAGGAGCGTCCCGACGGGGAGGAAATCCTGCGCACCACTATCGGCGAATATGACCGCCGCGGGTGGGGCAACGGTGGCGAGGACTTCGATTGGTATTGCTCGGCGGATCCCTCCTGCCACATAGCGGATGAGCCACTGTGGAAGTCTCAGAAAACCGAGCTCATCGCGTTACTCGGCGAGGAGAGCTACGAGATTCTGGCCAAGCACTGCGAGGCTCGGGCGCGCTCCGGAGTCGACTTCCCGCGGCACCCGGCGGATCCTCGCGCTTAAGCCTCGAACTTGTAGCCGAGGCCGCGCACCGTCACGAGCTGCTGCGGGTGGGAAGGCTCGGCTTCGATCTTGGAGCGCAGGCGCTTGACATGAACGTCGAGAGTCTTGGTGTCACCCACGTAGTCGGCGCCCCAGATGCGGTCGATGAGCTGACCGCGGGTCAACACGCGCCCGGCGTTGCGCAGCAAGTACTCGAGAAGGTCGAATTCCTTGAGTGGCATGGAGACCGGTTCACCGGCGACAAGCACGGTGTGGCGCTCGACGTCCATGCGCACGCGACCGCCTTCCAGAATCTGATCGTCCGGCTCCTCCTCGGCGTTGTCAGAGGAAACGTCGTGGCCGCGGCGCAGCACCGCGCGGATGCGGGCGATGAGCTCGCGGGAGGAATAAGGCTTAGTTACGTAGTCATCAGCACCAAGTTCCAGGCCCACGACCTTGTCAATCTCTGAGTCGCGCGCGGTCACCATAATCACCGGAACGGAGGACGTCGTGCGCAATTGCTTGCAGACGTCGGTTCCAGACATTCCCGGCAGCATAAGGTCCAGCAGGACGATGTCTACGTTATTTGCCGCAAACTGTTCGAGCGCGCTGGGCCCGTCTGGGGCGAGGAGTACGTCGAATCCCTCCTTTCGAAGGAGGAAGGCGAGGGGATCGGCCAGCGACTCTTCATCTTCAACGATGAGGATGGTGGTCATTGCGCTTTATCCTTTCGACGAGCTGCTACACGCGCCACGGCGCGCTGCAAACCAGGGGCGGCAGAGCTGACGGCTCCGTCTTCTATGTTATCCCGATTAATAAGATTATCTGTTGGCTTTTCTTCCGCATATATAGGGAGCTCGATAGTGAACGTCGAGCCAGTTCCGGGGCGCGACCACAGCTTGATGTTACCGCCGTGATTAGCCACGACATGCTTCACAATGGCCAGGCCCAGGCCCGTTCCGCCGGTCTGCCGGGAGCGCGCCTTGTCCACGCGGAAGAAGCGTTCAAACACGCGCTTTTGATCCTCTGGGGCGATGCCGATGCCGCGATCCGTGACGCGAATGTGAACGACCTTCTCGCCGACCACCTTCTGCGTTACCGACACCGGTAGATCATCCGGCGAATAGTGGATGGCGTTCGAGATCAGGTTGGAAATCGCCGTGACCAAGAGGGACTTATCTCCCATTACCTTGACGCCTGCGGAATCGCCGCGGGTGAGCTGGTTGTGGTGGGAATCGGCAGCGAGTTGATTGCGGGTGATGGCCTCATCAATGACCTCATCGAGGTCGAGCGGCTCCATCTCCGGGAGGGCCTCCGCCCCCTGCAACTTGGACAGGGAGATGAGCTCGCTGACCATGTCCGCCATGCGCGCCGCTTCCTTCTGCACCTTGCTACCGAAGTACTCGACGTGCTCGGGGTCCCCGGTGTCCTGGAGGAGCGCCTCGGCTAGCAGGGCGATGCCGCCCACCGGGGTCTTCAGCTCGTGCGACACGTTGGCCACGAAGTCACGACGAGCGGATTCCATGCGCACCGATTCGGATTCGTCGGTGCCGTAGACGATGACGAAGCGATCATCGTTGAGCGTCAGCGGCTGGACCACTGCGCGCACCTGAATCACGCGGTTGCCGGTGCGCCGTTTGGGGATAGCAAGGTCCAGTGTGCGGGTCTCTTTGTCTTCGAAGACCTCTTCCGCGACCTTCCAAATGTCGGGGTTCACCGCGCGGTCATGCACCATCGACATTTCATGGGCAGCGGGGTTAGAGAAGATGACCTCTTTCGTGCGCGAAAGCACGGTCATTCCAGATGGGGAACCACCCACGGCGAGGTGCAGAACCTGGCTAACACTGGTGACCTGGTTAGCGTCTGCATCGCGGACGCGGCGGCGCTCCATCCGTTCACGGATCCGGGTGATCACCGGTATGGCCAGGCCACAGGCCACCACGCCGGCGAGGAAAGCGAGTACCAGTTCCACAATCATTCACACCCCTACAAAGAATCCCCAAGGAGTATAAGCTCCCTGGGGATCGTGCGCAGCACGCAGCTTCCTGGGCGGTTACTTCTTTCCGCCCTGGGCAGCCACGGCAGCGGCGCCGGCAGCAGCAGCTTCCGGATCCAGGTACGTGCCGCCCGGGTTCACAACCGAACCGTCCTCGGTGATCTCGTAAACCAGCGGGATACCGGTCGGAATATTGAGGCCGGCAATCTCCTCATCGGAGATCTGGTCTAGGTGCTTGACCAGCGCACGCAGGGAGTTACCGTGCGCGGCGATGAGAACGGTCTCGCCCTTCTTGGCGCGCGGGAGGATCTCCTCCTCGAAGTAAGGAACGAAGCGCTCGACGACGTCCTTCAGACACTCGGTGCGCGGAACCTGGTCCAGGTTGGCGTAGCGGACGTCGTTGGCCTGGGAGTACTCGGCGCCGTCTTCCAGCTCCGGCGGCGGGGTGCCGTAAGAACGGCGCCATGCCATGAACTGCTCCTCGCCGTACTTATCCTTGGTCTCTGCCTTGTTAAGGCCCTGCAGGGCGCCGTAGTGGCGCTCGTTGAGGCGCCAGTCGCGCACAACCGGGATCCAGTGGCGGTCCGCTGCGTTGAGTGCAATATTGGCGGTGCGGATGGCACGGCGCAGCAGGGAGGTGTAGACGATATTCGGCAAGATGCCCTGTTCCTTGAGCAGCTCGCCGCCACGCTTGGCCTCGCCCTCGCCCTTGGCAGTGAGGTTGACGTCAACCCAACCGGTGAACTGGTTGGACTCGTTCCATTCGGACTGTCCGTGTCGAAGTAGAATCAGCTTTCCGTTACTCATAAACACCAGCATGCCACGTTTTTCGGCGGCCCGCCTGTGAACCCGAGCACATCACCCCTAAGTGTGGTTTTATGCCCACTTGTGTGGGATTAATATCCGATTGCCCGGCGCGCGTGGCAATCCGGAATCTCGATACTCATCGCATCGGCGTAAATATTCTCCAACTGGGTGGCGGCCGCTGCCCAACTGAATTGCTGGGCGTGATCGACGGCGGCTTCGCCCATGGCGATGCGGCGGGGGTCGTCGTCAAGCAGCTGCTCCAATGCGTCCGCCCAGTCCTGCGCTGAGTGTGAGTGAACGAGCAAGCCCGTGTCACCGTCCGCGACGGCGATAGGCAGCCCGCCGACGGCCGCCGCCACCACGGGAGTTCCGGAGGCCTGCGCTTCCATGGCCACCAGTCCGAAGGACTCGTTATAGCTGGGCACCGCAACAATATCCGCAGCCTGGTAGATGGCCACGAGCTCCTGGGGTGGGCGCGGGCTCAGGAAGCGCACGACGCGCTCCACTCCCAACTCGCGGGCAAGGTTGTGGTAGGCATCCGGCGAGGAATTCGCCCCGGAGGCGCCGCCACAGATGACCACGCGCAGGCTACGGTCCGGATCGCGCTCCATCAGCTCCGCGGTAGCGCGGATCAGAACCTCGGGGCCCTTGAACTTTTGCAGGCGGCCCACGAACGCCACCACCTTGGTGTGCAGCGGGATGCCCAGCTGGCGGCGGGCACGCTCCGTCATGCGGTCCGTGCCCGGGGTATACAGCTCGGTGTCCGTACCCGGGGAGACCACGACGATATTCTCCGGCGAGGCGTCGTAGTGCTCGATCAGATCGCGGGTTTCCTGGGCGGTGTTGACCACCAGGATGTCGGCGTTATCCACCAGTTGCTGCTCGCAGATGCGGCGGGCTTCGGTTTCCGGGGTGTCATCGAGCGTGCGGTGCACGTTCTTCACTGCGGCCAGCGTGTGCGCGGTATGGACGAGAGGGATATCCCACAGATCGCGCAACAACCATCCCACCTGGCCGGAGAGCCAATAGTGTGAGTGGATGACGTCATACTCCACATCAAAACAGCGCGCGAAGTTGAAAATGCCGCCCGTGAACGCGGCCAGCTGGGTGGGCAGCTCCTCTTTACTGAGACCTTCATAGGGCCCCGCCACAATGTTGATGACGCGCAGGCGCTCCTCGACGTCCACCACTTCCCCCTGACTGGGGCGCGTGGCGCGAGTGAAAATATCGACCTCCACGCCGAGGCGCGCGAGCTGACGGGCAGTGTTGAGAACGTAGACGTTCATGCCGCCCGCATCCCCGGCTCCGGGCTGCTCGAGGGGCGAGGTATGCATGGAAATCATCGCGATGCGCATAGTTTTCCAGTGTATCCCGAAACAACCCGCGTTATACTGGCCCGTACCTTAACCTACGCGACCGAAAGGTGAATCGATGTCGGCATACGAGTCCAAGGCGTGGCTGAAGTACTACCCAGAATGGACCCCGCACACCCTGGAGTACGGAGACACCACGCTTCTCGACGTCTACGACAACAACCTCGCGCTTCATCCCGATAAGCCGGCAACCTACTTTTTCGGTCGCACGCAAACCTACGCCGAGCTGGACAAGCAGGTCCGCCGCGCAGCCGCCGGCCTCCGCGCCTTCGGCGTGCGCCCGGGAGACCGCGTTGCCATCGTCGCCCCCAACTGCCCACAGTTCATCTCCGCTTTCTGGGCCGTGCTCAAGCTGGGCGCTATCGCGGTGCTGCACAACCCTCTTTACACCGCCCATGAGCTGGAGGGGCTGTTCAAGAACCACGGCGCACGCATTGCCATCGCCTGGGATAAGACGGCGTCCACCTTGGAGAAGCTACGCCCGACCACGTCCCTGGAGACCGTCGTCTCCATCAACATGATCAACGCGATGCCGACTCCGCAGCGCCTGGCCCTGCGTCTGCCTATCCCGCCGCTGAAGTCCAAGCGCGATCAGCTCACCGCCCCGGCCCCGAATACGGTGCCGTGGGAATCCCTCGTTGGCAACGCCATCGGCGGCGATGGTTCCGATGTCATCACCCCGGAAGAAGTCACCAAGGACACCACCGCGCTCATCCTCTACACCTCCGGCACCACCGGCAACCCCAAGGGCGCGGAGCTGACCCACGGCAACCTCTTCTCCAACCTCTTGATGGGCAAGCACTGGGTACCGGGCTTGGGTGATTCCCCCGAGCGCATGCTCGCCGCACTCCCCTTCTTCCATGCCTACGGCCTGACCATGAACGCCACCCTGGCGCCGCTCATCGCCAGCGAATTGGTGCTGCTTCCTAGCCCGCAGATGCCGCTCATCATGGACCTGATGAAGAAGCACACCCCGACCTGGGTTCCGGGTGTACCGACCTTGTACGAGCGCATCGTGGCAAAGGCGGAAGAAGACGACGTTTCCCTCGACGGCGTGCGCGCGGCCTTCTCCGGTGCGTCCACCCTGCCGGTCAACACCGTGGAGAAGTGGGAGAAGTACACCGGCGGCATGCTCGTGGAAGGCTATGGCCTCACGGAGTGTTCGCCGATCATCGTGGGTAACCCCATGAGCGATGATCGCCGCCCCGGCTACGTGGGAATCCCTTTCCCGGACACGGAGATTCGCATCGCCAACCCGGACAACCTGGATGAGACCATGCCCGATGGTCAGGAGGGCGAGGTTCTCGCTCGCGGCCCGCAGATTTTCAAGGGTTACTTCGGCGATGAGGAAGCCACCGAGAAGGCCTTCCACAATGGCTGGTTCCGCACGGGTGATATGGGCGTGATGGAAGAGGACGGCTTCATCCGTCTGGTCAGCCGCATCAAGGAGATCATCATCACCGGCGGCTTCAACGTCTACCCCGGCGAGGTTGAGGAAACGCTGCTTGATCACCCAGACGTGGCGGAGGCCGCCGTGGTGGGCCGCCCGCGTTCGGACGGTTCCGAGGACGTCGTGGCCTGCATCGTACTGAACGACGGCGCCGCGCTCGATCCCGACGGCCTCAAGAGCTTCTGCCGCGAGCGCCTCACCCGCTACAAGGTTCCGCGCACCTTCTACCACTTCGAGAAGCTGGCCACGGACCAGCTGGGCAAGATTCGCCGCCGCGAGGTTCAGCAGGATCTGCTCGAGCGTCTCAAGGCCGAGAAGTAGCACTCCATAACCCCGGAGCGATCCCTGCGTGATAGACGCACATCGCCGGGGTTATTGATTTGTCCCGAAAAGATTTCGTTACGTTAAGCAACTTTGCTAAGTTTTGCGAGACTTCTGTCACAGATTGGCTATACTGTTCCAAACATAACAAGTTTGACCACCTAAGGAGTTCGCGAACATGACCGAATCCCCTGCCCAGGCCTCCTCCGCCTTTGAGTCGAAAGCCTGGCTCCAGTATTACCCTGAGTGGACTAAGCCCAATCTGGATTACGGCACCGAAACGCTCTTGGACTCCTACCGAGAAACCGTGGAAGAGTTCGGCGAAAGGCCCGCCACGTGGTTCTTTGGCCACCAAATGACCTACCGCGAACTCGATACCCACGTGCGCGCCGCCGCGGCGGGCCTCAAGGCCTTCGGTATTCGCCCCGGCGATCGCGTCGCCGTAGCGCTCCCCAACTGCCCCCAGCACGTGGCGGTCTTCTATGCCATCTTGAAGCTCGGGGCGACCGTCGTGGAGCACAACCCGCTCTACACCGCGGCTGAGCTCGAGCCCCTCTTCCAAGATCACGCCGCCCGCGTGGCCGTGGTGTGGGATAAGGCGAGCCCGGTCTTTGAGGAGCTGCGTGATACCACGCCGCTCGAAACGATCGTTACGGTCAACATGATCGAGGCCATGCCGCGCCCCAAGCAGCTGCTACTGCGCTTGCCACTTCCCATCATTAAGGACAAGCGCGCCGAGCTCTCAGTTCCCGCCCCTAACACCGTTCCGTGGAGCACGCTCACCGGGCGCGCCATCGGCGGACAAGGCCAGAAGCTACAGGATGCCAAGGTCAACCGCGAAGATACCGCGCTGATCCTTTACACCTCCGGAACCACTGGCAAGCCCAAAGGCGCGGAGTTAACCCACTCCAACCTGTACTGCAACATGAAGATGGCGGAAGCGTGGGTCCCCGAAATCGGCAAGAAGCCCGAGCGTATGCTCGCTGCCCTCCCCCTCTTCCACGTCTATGGCCTCACTCTCATCGCAGCCCTCGGCGTACACATTGGCGGCGAGTTGGTCCTCACCCCGGCGCCAAAGATTCCGCTGCTCCTCGACATTATGAAGAAGCGCCGCCCCACGTGGATGCCTGGTGTGCCCACGATCTACTCCAAGGTCATGGAGGCAGCCAAGGAACAGAACATCGATCTCCACGGCATCGAAAACAGTCTCTCGGGTGCAGCGGCGTTGCCAGAGGACATCGTTGAGGAATGGGAAACACTCACCGGTGGCCTACTCGTGGAAGGCTACGGGCTCACGGAAACCTCGCCGATTGTCGCTGCAAACCCGCTCAACAAGAGCCGCCGCCCCGGCTACATCGGCATTCCCTTCCCGGATACCGAGGTGCGCATCGGCAACCCAGACAACCTCAGCGAGACCCAGCCGGATGGCACCGCGGGCGAGCTCCTCGTGCGCGGGCCGCAGGTATTCAAGGGTTACTTCAACATGCCTGAGGCCACCGAGCAGTCCTTCCACGATGGTTGGTACCGCACGGGCGACATGGCGATCATGGAATCCGATGGCTTCATCAAGATCGTCTCCCGCATCAAGGAGATGATCATTACCGGCGGCTTCAATGTGTACCCGGCCGAGGTGGAAGACGTTATCCGCCAGCACCCGGACGTCACCAACGTGGCCATCGTCGGCCGCCCGCGCGCGGATGGCTCCGAGGATGTCGTGGCCTGCATCATCCTGGAGGATGGCGCGGTGCTCGATCCGGAGGGCCTCAAGGACTACTGCCGCGAGCGTCTGACCCGCTACAAGGTGCCGCGCACCTTCTACCACTTCGAGCACCTGGCCTCCGACCAGCTGGGCAAGGTCCGCCGCCGCGAAGTGCAGAAGGACCTGCTGAAACTGCTCGGAGAAGAGGCTCCCGCCTAGGCCGCGCGGTCGATATAGCGCATCACGCGCGTGGGGTTGAAGGTTCGGTAGAACGCTTCACCAGCCCGGACAAGCTGGCTCACCAACGTGCTGAGCTGCCAATCTAGCTGTTCGTCGGTGTAGCCCCACTTCGTGGGAATGCGGGCCGTGGTCACCAAGACGAGGTCCTGCTCTTGGCCGCCATCGAGGTTTACCGCCTCGATGCGCGCGGAGTAGACATACTGATCATCGTTCATAAACTCGGCCCAGCGCACGAGCGCATCCAGGTCACACGCGCAGCGGCCGGAGGGGGTGACGAGGCTGAGCTCAATATCCCCGGAGCCATCGAGGGCGGATTCAATGGTGATCGTGTGCTCATTGATGAGGATGCTCACGGCCCCGTTCTTGTTGTCCACCACGTGGATGGGCGTGCCGATCATCGCCAAGCGTGTGGCACGCTCGTGCACCCGCCACATCCCCACTACTGACACCCCATAGGCCTCACTGAAATAGTGGGGCGACACCGGCTTGAGCCCTGACCCTTTCCTCGGCTTTGAGCGATCTTCTGGAAATTGCTCATCCAAGCGCGCGAAGACCGCTGCCATCTCGGCCGCATAGCCCGCAATAATGCTCTTGAGCTGAGCGTTCGTGGCCGTCGACGCAGATAGGGCGGCGCGAAGACCCGCAGGTGGGTATGCATAGCGGAGCTTCCACAGGGCTCGGCCACGAGGCTGCCGGATATTGCACCGCCGTTGAGATCGTTGACTTCCATACGCAACGGCTGCCGGTCCGGGTCGAAGCACACCGCGCCGCCCCAATACCCAAGGACGCAGAGGCCGCCCATCTCTTCGTTGACGTCGATGCTTAAGAATCCGCCCGCAATCTTGATGGTGGGCATGCCGGTCGAGGAATCCTCCTCAAGCTTTCCAGCCAGCTTGGTCATGGTTTTGATAACTCGGCTTTTGCTGAGCCGAGCCGGTGTCTTAGTCGTTTTCTCTGGTGTTGATTGAGACATAGTCCCCCCTAGATTTTCTTTTCATTCATGCTGCGCGGGCCGATGCCGAGCCACCCCTGCTCCTCCCCGAGCCGCTGCAGTGAGCCCGAGGATACAAAAGGTTGGGCAACTTCGCGCGGCGAGCGCTGAGAAAGAGTGCCCCCACGACCAAACGTGAGAAAAACCTCACATTTTCCGCGCGGGAGACAGCTTTGCGCGAAAGCTTCGACTACGGTGGCACATCATGATTGTTCTGTAGGGCTAACTAATCCTGCCCACAGCTCTTCATAAAACCGTTCCCCATCAGCTCAAAAGAGGAAAGATGCCTGTTACTATGCTGCATTCCATGCCCCGCCCGGCCGTGCTTTTCGCCGGACAAGGCTCCGATTGGCAGGGTTTCATCACCACCGCCGCGCAGACTGCCGCCACCGCTGACTCCCTGCGCGAGGCCCTCGCCCAGGCCCGCAGCCTCACTGGCCCCGCCGCACGCACCATTGCCTCCACGTGCCCTGGCGCACTTGAGCGCCTCGAGCAGCTCATTGATGGTTCCGTCGAGCCCAATGCCCTCGACTCTCTGCCGGCAGTGTCCATCCCCGGAATCGTCCTTGGCCAGATTGCTGCCATCGAGCAGCTGCGCGATCTCGGCGTCGACATCGACGAGCGCGCTGGGCATTCGCAGGGAAGCTTGGGCGAGATGGCCGTCGACAAGCCAGTAGAAGCCCTAGCCCTGGCCATCCTGATGGGAACCGCAGCCAGCGCGGTCAACGGCTCCGACCCGCGCCCCCAGATGCTGTCCATCCGGGGCCTGGAGCGCAGCTTCGTCACTGAGCACCTGCACGGCACCGCCGCCATCGCCGTGGTCAACGGTCGCCGCCACTTCGCGCTGTCCGGCAGCCCGGAGGACCTGGCTGCCACCCGCACCGCGATCGAGGAGGCCGTGAAGAGCTTCAATGCCGAGCTGGAGAAGCGCACCGTCGGCGGCGACGAGCTCAGCCCCCTCTTTGACGAGCTGTCCGTAGCGCTTCCCTTCCACAACGCGGTTCTCGCGCCGGCGGCTGAGCGCACCGTAGCGCTCGCTCAAAAGTGCGGCCTCGACGTGGATGAGGCCCGCACCCAGGCCGAGGCCATCCTGGTCAAGGAACACGACTGGCCGGCCACTCTGGCCGCACTCAGCTCCGAGCACCTCATCGTCCTCGACCGCGCCTTGGCGAACATCACCCGCCGCGTGGTGCAGGGAACCGGGGTGACGGTGGTCTCGGCCGCCACCCCGCAGGAGCTCGATGCGCTGGCGACGCCGGGCAATGAACTGCCCAAGGCCCTGAACTACGCTGACTTCGCCCCGCGCACCATCGAGCTTCCGAACGGCCGCACCTATACCCAGACCCGCTTCTCCGATCTCACGGGCCTGTCCCCGATCATGCTGGGTGGCATGACGCCGACCTCCGCTGATGGCGAGATCGTCGCCGCGGCAGCCAACGCCGGCCACTGGACGGAGATGGCCGGCGGCGGCATGTACTCCGATGAGGTTTTCCGCGCCCACCTGGCCACAATGGAACAGCACCTGCGCCCGGGCCGCACGGCGCAGTTCAACACCATGTTCTTCGACCGCTTCCTGTGGAACCTGCACTTCGGCCAGGCGCGCATCGTGCCCAAGGCACGCGCGGCCGGTGCGTCTTTCAACGGCGTGTGCATCTCCGCCGGCATTCCGGAAGTAGAGGAGGCCGGCGAGCTGCTGGACCGCCTCCACGCCGACGGTTTCCCCTTCATCTCCTTCAAGCCCGGTACCGCAAAGCAGATCCGCGATGTCCTGGCCATCGCCACGGCCTACCCGGAGGATCGCATCATCATGCAGGTCGAGGACGGCCACGCCGGCGGCCACCACTCCTGGGTCAACCTGGATGACATGCTGCTGGATACCTACGCCGAAATCCGCCAGCACCCCAACGTCTACCTGGCAGTCGGCGGCGGCATCGCCTCCCCCGACCGCGCCACCTCCTACCTCACCGGTGAGTGGGCGAAGAAGCACGGTATGCCGGCCATGCCTGTCGACTCCGTCTTCCTCGGCACCGTCGCCATGGCCACCAAGGAGGCCAAGGCCACCGATTCGGTGAAGGACCTGCTGGTCAACACCGCCGGTATCAGCCCGGAGCAGAACGACGGCTGGGTAGGCCGCGGCACCGGTGCGAACGGCGTGGCATCCTCGCAGTCCCACCTTTTGGCGGATATCCACGACCTCGATAATTCCTTCGCCGCGGCTTCTCGCCTGATTACGAGCCTGAGCATCGAGGAGTACCCGGCACACCGCCAGGAAATCATCGACGCCCTGGCCAAGACCTGCAAGCCCTACTTCGGCGATGTCGAGTCCATGACCTACGCCGAGTGGATCGAGCGCTTCGTGAAGCTGGCCCACCCGTTTGTGGATCCGACGTGGGATGACCGCTTCTTCGATCTTCTCCACCGCGTCGAAGCCCGCCTGAACCCGGCGGATCACGGCCAGATTGAAACCCTCTTCGCAAGCCTTGACGACGTCCACGACGCCCCCGCAGCCGCAGCGAAGCTGCTGGAGGCTTACCCCGCCGCACGCACCACCGAAGTCTCGGCGCGCGATGCCGCCTGGTGGATTTCCCTGCACTACAAGCACGTCAAGCCCATGCCGTGGGTACCGGCCTTGGACGGTGACCTGAAGTCCTGGTTCGGCAAGGACACGCTCTGGCAGGCGCAGGATGAGCGCTACACCGCTGACCAGGTGCGCATCATCCCCGGCCCCGTGGCCGTGGCGGGTATTACCAAGAAGAACGAGCCGGTGGCAGACCTGCTTGCCCGCTTCGAGCAGGCCACCACGGATGCGCTGCTGGAGCAGGGATCGACCCCGCAGAAGGCTTTCTCCCGCCTGAATTCCGCCGCCGATGAGGCCGCGTTCCTGCGTACTTCCCCGACCCTGCTGTGGCACGGCCACCTCATGGCCAACCCGGCTTATGAGATGGATGAGAATGCCTTCGACCTGCGCCAGGATGCCGAGGGCAACTGGGAGATCGTCATCACGGCCGACTCCTACTGGGATGACCTGCCGGAGGAGCAGCGCCCCTTCTACGTCCGCGAGGTCACCGTCCCTGTGGACCTGCCGGAGGAAGTAGCCACGGGTAGCTCCCCGGTGGTCTCCGAGGAGCGCCTGCCTAACTCCGTCTTTACCCTCCTGGAGGGCCTGGCTGGTGTCGGCTCCACGGCGGAACAGGGCGATGAGATCACTAAGATGCCCACCGTCGAGTCGGGTTACTCCTTCCACTTCCCCGCCTCGCTGCTCTCCGCACACAGTGCGGTGACCTGCGGCGATGCTGCAGCCGAGAAGGCCGGCACCCCGGATGTTCTGGTCGGCCCGTGCTGGCCGGCCATCTATGCCGCGCTCGGCTCCGGCCGCCTGGAGGACGGCTACCCGGTCATCGAAGGCCTGCTCAATGCGGTGCACCTGGACCACGTCATCGACCTGCGCGTGCCGCTGGAGCAGCTTGCCGACGGCCGCCAGATCGACGTCACCTCCTCCTGCACCGCCATCGAGGAATCCGCCTCCGGGCGCATCGTCACGGTGGAGCTCGAGCTCAAGGATCACGCCTCCGGCGACATTGTGGCCACGCAGATGCACCGCTTTGCCATCCGCGGCCGCGCCACCGGCACCGCCGCACCGAGCCAGGCACCGGAGTGGGGCGGCGGCAAGTCCGCCACCAAGGTGGTGCCGACGCCGCGTTCCTTCGTCGACCGCGCCACCGTCACCGCCCCGCAGGACATGACGCCCTTCGCTCTAGTCTCCGGTGACTACAACCCGATTCACACTTCCTATAACGCGGCCCAGCTGGTGAACCTGCAGGCACCGCTGGTGCACGGCATGTGGCTCTCGGCCGCCGCGCAGCAAGTGGCCGGGCGCCATGGCCGCGTGGTGGGCTGGACCTACTCCATGTACGGCATGGTGCAGCTGGGCGATGACATCGAGGTCACCGTTGAACGCGTCGGCCGCAAGGGCATCCACCAGGCTCTCGAAGTCACCTGCCGCATCGACGGCGAGGTGGTCTCCCGCGGCCAGGCCCTGCTTGCCGCGCCGACCACGGCGTACGTCTACCCCGGCCAGGGCATCCAGGCCGAAGGCATGGGCAAGGGCGACCGCCAGGCCTCCCCGGCAGCGCGCGAAGCGTGGCGCCGTGCTGATGCGCATACCCGCGAGAACCTGGGCTTTAGCATCCAGAAGATCATCGATGAGAACCCGACGGAACTCACCGTCCGCGGCACCACCTTCCGCCACCCGCAGGGTGTGCTGCACCTGACCCAGTTCACGCAGGTGGCCCTGGCTGTGGTGGCCTATGCCCAGACCGAGCGCCTGCGCGCCGAGGACGCCCTGGCCCCGACCTCCTACTTCGCCGGCCACTCCCTGGGCGAGTACACCGCGCTGGCCTCGCTGGCGAATATCTTCGACCTTGAAGGTGTCATCGACATCGTCTACTCCCGTGGTTCCGCCATGGGCAGCCTGGTCCCGCGCGATGCGGAGGGCAACTCCGAGTACGCCATGGCGGCACTGCGCCCGAACATGGCCGGCATCGACGGCGACAACGTCGACGCTTGGGTCGCTGAGGTCTCAGAAAGCACCGGCGAGTTCCTGGAGATTGTTAACTACAACATCCGCGGCCAGCAGTACTCCGTCGCCGGCACCAAGAAGGGGCTCAAGGCCCTGGTGGACAAGGCCAATGTCATCGCCCCGCGCGCAGCCGTCATGGTCCCGGGCATCGACGTTCCTTTCCACTCCCGCGTGCTGCGCGAGGGCGTTCCGGCCTTCGCGGAGAAGCTCGATGAGCTCCTGCCGCAGGAGCTGGATCTGGACGCCCTGGTAGGCCGCTACATCCCGAACCTGGTGGCCCGCCCCTTCGAGCTCACCCAGGACTTCGTCGATGCCGTGGCACCGCTGGCTCCCTCCGGCAAGCTGGATGGACTGAAAGTGGAGGACCTCTCCGAGCACGAGCTCGCCCGCCTGCTGCTCATTGAGCTGCTGTCCTGGCAGTTCGCTTCGCCTGTGCGCTGGATTGAGACCCAGGAGCTCCTCTTCGGCAAGGTCGAGCAGATCATCGAGGTCGGCTTGGCTTCTTCCCCGACGCTGACCAACCTGGCTACCCGCTCGCTGGCCGTCGCCGGCATCCCGGAGGGCACCATCCGCGTGCTCAACGTGGAGCGCGACCAGGAGCAGGTCATGCTTGCCGACGTCTCCGAAGCCCCAGCCGCCGAACCGGCTGCGGAATCCGACGCCGAGGAGGCACAACAAACCAACGAGGCACCAGCCGAGGCTGCCGAGGCTCCGGCTGCGGCCGCGCCAGCTGCCGCACCTGCTCCTGCGCCTACCGCAGCCGCCGCCTCCGGCGACGCCCCCGAGCTGCGCTTTGGTGCGGCGGAGGCCATCATGGTGCTCTTCGCCTTCCAGAACAAGATCCGCGTGGATCAGATCGCGGACTCCGACACCGTGGAGGAGCTGACCAACGGTGTGTCCTCGCGCCGTAACCAGCTGCTCATGGACATGTCCGCGGAGATCGGCGTGCCGGCCATCGATGGCGCCGCCGATGCCGACGTGGCAACGCTGCGCGAGAAGGTCGCCACCGCCGCCCCGGGCTACTCCGCTTTCGGCCCGGTGCTGGGTGAGGCCGTCGGCGCGCGCCTGCGCCAGCTCTTCGGCGCTGCGGGCCTCAAGCCCACCGCCGTGGCGGACTACGTCACCGGCACCTGGGGCCTGCCCGAGTCCTGGGTTGCCCACGTCGAGGCTGAGATTCTGCTGGGCTCCCGCGAGGAGGACTCCGTGCGCGGCGGCTCGCTGAGCACCGTGCCGGCGAGCGCTACCTCCAAGTCCGCAGCACACGAGCTGATCGACGCCGCCGTCCAAGCCGTCGCCGCTACCCACGGTGCATCCGTGTCCAAGGGCGCGGCCGCCGGTGGTGCCGGTGGCGGTGCCGTGGTCGACTCCGCTGCGCTCGATGCCTTCGCCGAGACCGTCACCGGTGAGAGCGGCGTGCTGGCTACTGTCGCCCGCCAGGTTCTTACCCAGCTGGGCTTGGACTCCGAACCGGAGCTCATCGAGGCACCTGATACCACCGTCATCGATGCCGTGGAGGCAGAGCTCGGCTCCGGTTGGCTCAAGTCCGTCACGCCGTCCTTTGATGCGAACAAGGCCGTGCTTTTCGACGACTCCTGGGCTATCGCCCGCGAGCGCCTCGCCCGTCTGGCACTGGGCCAGGCCGAGTACCCGGTGGACAGCTTCCGCGGTACCGGCGAGGACCTAGCGCGTCAGGCACGCTGGTGGAAGCGCGAGGACATCGCCAAGGCCGCCGTGGACACCACCCCTGGCGCGTTCGCCGGTGAGGTTGCCCTGGTCACGGGTGCTGCTCCTGGTTCCATCGCCACCGCGCTGGTGGAGCGCCTGCTGGAGGGTGGCGCGACCGTCATCATGACCGCCTCCCGTGTCAGCCAGGCCCGCAAGGAATTCGCGCGCACGCTCTACGCTGAGCACGGCGCTGCTGGTTCCGCCCTGTGGCTGGTCCCGGCGAACCTGTCGACCTTCCGCGATATTGACGCGCTCATCGACTGGATCGGCACTGAACAGCGCGAGTCTGTGGGCAACGAGGTAAAGATCCTCAAGCCGGCCCTCACTCCGACGCTGGCCTTCCCCTTCGCCGCGCCGAGCGTCTCCGGCTCGCTGGCGGATGCCTCCGGCACCACCGAGGCTCAGGCCCGCCTGCTGCTGTGGTCCGTCGAGCGCACCATCGCGGGACTGGCAAGGTTGAGCCAGGAAGACGTCGACAAGCGCTGCCACGTTGTCCTGCCGGGCTCGCCCAACCGCGGCACCTTCGGTGGCGACGGCGCCTACGGCGAGGTCAAGGCCGCCCTCGATGCCATCCTCAACAAGTGGAAGGTCGAGGCCGGCTGGCCGCAGGGTGTCACCCTGGCGCAGGCCAAGATCGGCTGGGTCGCCGGCACGCACCTCATGGGCGGCAACGATGGGCTGGTGCCCGCCGCCGAGAAGGCCGGAATCAAGGTGTGGAGCCCGGAGGAGATTTCCGCCGAGCTTATGGACCTGGCCAGCGCCGACTCGCGCGAGCAGGCAGCTCACGCCCCGGTAGAGAAGGACCTCACCGGCGGCCTAGAGGGCTTCTCCCTCAAGGAGCTTGCCGCAGGTGCGGAAACCGCTGGCGCAGTTCCGCACGAAGATATAGAAGCCCCCATCACAATCGCGGCACTGCCCAACCAGGTACAAGCAGTGCAGCCTGGCCTGGAGGAAGAAGTTGGCCAGGTCACCACGGACCTGGAGGACATGGTGGTCATCGCCGGTATCGGCGAGGTCTCCTCGTGGGGCTCCGGCCGCACGCGCTTCGAGGCCGAGTATGGCCTGCAGCGCGATGGTTCCGCGGAGCTCACCGCAGCTGGTGTGCTGGAGCTGGCCTGGATGACCGGGCTGGTGGAATGGCGCGAGGACCCGCACCCGGGCTGGTTCGTGGTGGAGAGCGATGAAGAGATCGCCGAGGAGGACATCTTCGAGCGTTTCCGCGATGAGGTCGTTGCACGCTCCGGTGTGCGCACGCTGACGGATAAGTACCACCTCACCGACCGCGGCTCCATCGACCTGACCACCGTCTTCCTGGACCGCGACGTCACCTTCGCCGTGGATTCGGAGGCCACCGCCCGCGATATTCAGGACGCGGACCCGGAGTTCGTCAGCATCGTCGAGGTGGACGGCGAATGGCAGGTCACCCGCCGCCAGGGTGCCACCGTCAAGGTGCCGCGCAAGGCTACGCTGACTCGCACCGTCGCCGCCCAGATGCCGGATGACTTCGACGCCGCTAAGTGGGGCATCCCGGAGCACATGCTCGACTCCCTGGACCGCATGGCGGTGTGGAACCTGGTCAGTGCGGTGGATGCCTTCACCCAGGCCGGCTTCTCCCCGGCGGAGCTGCTGCGCTCCATCCACCCGGGCCAGGTGGCCACCACGCAGGGCACCGGTATCGGTGGCATGGAATCCCTGCACAAGGTCTTCGTCACCCGCTTCCTCGGTGAGGAGCGCCCGTCCGACATCCTGCAGGAGGCCCTGCCGAACGTCATCGCGGCGCACACCATGCAGTCGCTCGTAGGCGGCTACGGTTCCATGATTCACCCCATCGGCGCCTGTGCTACCGCAGCGGTGTCGATTGAGGAGGCCGTGGACAAGATTGCCCTGGGCAAGGCCGACGTGGTCGTGGCCGGCGGCATCGACGATGTCCAGGTGGAATCCCTCCAGGGCTTCGGCGACATGAACGCCACCGCGGAGACCGCGAAGATGACCGCCAAGGGAATTGATGATCGCTTCATCTCCCGCGCCAACGACCGCCGCCGCGGCGGCTTCCTCGAAGGCGAAGGCGGCGGCACGGTCCTGCTAGTTCGCGCCTCACTAGCAGCCGACTTAGGACTGCCGGTGCTCGCGGTGGTCGCGCACGCGGCCTCCTATGGCGACGGCGCCCACACCTCCATCCCGGCCCCTGGCCTGGGTGCGCTGGGTGCTGGCCGTGGTCGCGAGAACTCTCGTCTCGCACGCTCGCTGCGCGGACTGGGCCTGACGCCAAACGACGTCTCGGTCCTGTCCAAGCACGACACCTCCACCAACGCCAACGACCCGAACGAGTCCGAGCTGCACTCCATCCTGTGGCCAGCTATCGGCCGCGACGCGGACCAGCCGATGTTCGTCATCTCGCAAAAGACGCTCACCGGCCACTCCAAAGCCGGCGCCGCGCTCTTCCAGACCGGCGGCATCATCGACGTCTTCCGCACGCACCGCATCCCGGCGAACGTGTCCCTGGACTGCGTCGACCCGCTCATCGCTCCGAAGGCGCCGAACCTGGTGTGGCTTCGCTCCCCGCTGGACCTCGCTGCGGCAGGCCACAGCGTGAAGGCCGCGGCACTGACCTCGCTCGGCTTCGGCCACGTCAGCGCGCTCATCGTCTACGCCCACCCAGGTGTGTTCGAGCAGGCTGTGTCCCAGCAACGCGGGGCGGATGCCGCCGCCCAGTGGCGTGAGCGCGCCGAGCAGCGCCTGCGTGCTGGCCGCGCACACTTCGAGGCCGGAATGCTGGGCCGCGCCCCGCTCTTCGAGGTCATCGAGGGCCGCCGCCTACCGCACGCCGACGCCAAGGTGATGATTGACGGCTACGGTCTCGTCGACGCCGACAAGGCCGCGGAAATCTCCATGCTCCTCGACGCCGATGCGCGCCTGGGCAGCAACGGTGAATTCCCGGGTGCGTAACCTCTAGCAATTAGGGCCAGTTCAAGTACGAACTGGCCCTTTCCTTTCGGACTAACCTCGTTTCGCTCTATGTCGCGACGATATTTGCTCACCAACGCTTTTCAATTAAATGTTCCATCACACGCTTTCAAACATCCGCCGAAAAATATTGACAAGCATGATTACGGAATCAGCGATTATGCCAGCATCACGGCGCGATGAGTTCGGTGCGTGTTTTATCGAATGAGCTAACGAAACTGCCTTACGAACAAAACTACGCAGTTCACTATTCGCTGGTCCTGGAAGTTCTACTTCAACAACTCGTGCCAGCCGGTTTTTGAGTTTCCCTCATTAAATTTATCCGCATCATCACCATTCCGTAAGTGACGAGTTTCGTCAAAGGCTACGCGGTTCAATTCATGTTGGCGGACATGAAAAACTGACCAGTGGCGGACACGGGATTTAGGGGTTTGGGGAGTTTTTATTGGGGGTAGGAAAATAAGGGGTCTTCATCCGATGTTCGATAGAAGAGTCTAACCGGACTCATCTAGCGAAAAGCATGGACGGACCTGACTCCGTCTCTAATCAGCAGCAATTGTCTTCTAGAAGAAGCAGGGGTGAAGTTGAGATGTCAGGCCTGTGGCCCCGCCGTCGCCGATGGTGACTCCAACACCGGGTTCCTCGTGCCTATCGAAGGCAACCACAGCACGCGGCCGCGCGCCGTCGGCACGTTCCGTGAAATCACATGTGCCAAGCTTCACGGACCTCATGCCACAGGTGCGCCCGACACCGAACAACACGGCTCCCATCGGTCGGCTGATGCACCACGTCATCGTCGTTCGGACTCGAGGAGCATCCCAGCGCTAGATCGACGTCACAACAGGGCTCTGAACCAGAGGGGATAAGTTCGCTTACCATACTCCAAGAGGACGAGTCAATCATTCGAACACGCCCTGCCCCCGTGGTGTCCGCCACTGGTCAGTTTCTCATGGCCATAGGTGGACTTTTTTATGTCCGCCTCCGGTCAGCTTTTCATGTCCGCTAACAATTCATCGAGAATGCGAACCCCCCGATTACCGACATCACTGAAGTCAAACGTTAGCGTTTTAACGTCATAACACTAACACTAAAACACCACTCAACCACCGCAATCATTGGGCAAGTTGGCCATAGTCAAAGCTGTGACCCTGGAAATTCGAAAGACGTCACAGCAACAAACCACCACCCCAGACAACCTTCACATGAGATGCCTTTTAAACATTATGATATATGCCCTACGTTCACCCCTTAGAGATTTAAATTATATTTTTCATTGACTGTGCTTTGGATCCCTGCTACCTTGTCTGTAACTTCACTTATGAAAGGAGGAGGCCAATGTCATTCGATTTTGAAGTGATTTCCACCCAGAATCTGATGGAAGCCCACCGCGTTGGACAGGCATAAAACATCAGACAACCACGGGGACCTGAATACATTCGGGCCCCCTTTTTACTTTAAGGAGAACAATGTCCTTGATATCATTCCGGACCGCCCATGAAGTTAGGCCTCTAGGGGATGGCAGGTCAGTTGTTGGATCAAACACGGCAGGAATCGGCCACTATGTCCAAGATCCAGACCACCATCTCCAAAAATTGAATAAAATTTTAAACGGCACCCTAAATCAGCAAGAAGCTACCGAACAGATCGCTAAGCAAACGGGAATTTCTCCCTTTAATGCACATACTCTGCTCGAGAAGCTAATCCAGCTAGGACACATTGAGGCCATTTCTCAACCCAACTTAACCCCAGAACAACAGACTCGTTTTTCTCGCAGTACTGCGCTCTACTCATGGCTAGGCGGATTTGGGAAATTTGATCGATGGGCTCCTCAAGAAATTATCTGCTCGTCGAGCATTTGCATTTTAGGGGCCGGAGGCATTGGATCTAGCATCGCATTACAGATGGCCGCAAGTGGAATAGGAAAAATAACTCTCGTTGATTTTGACACTGTCGAGTTGTCCAACCTGAATCGACAAATTGCTTATTCGGAAAAATCTATCGGCAAATTAAAGACTGATGAACTCAAAAATAGGATTAGAGAGTTAAATAGCGATTGCTCAGTACGTACGATCGAGCGAAAAATTGAAGGAGTAGAGGAATTAATTCCCATTTTCAAGGAAGCAGATCTAGTTATAAGAGCAATCGACAACCCACCCGAATCGGCATATTGGGTATCAGAAGCCGCAATAGCCACCAAAAGGCCCTGGATTGACTGCAGCTACGCCGGGCCGATGGCGGTTTGCGCGACTTTTGTCCCCGGAACGACAGGGTGCTACCGATGCCTTCGAGAAAGTGAAAAACAACGGCTGCAACAGAATAATATTTCTGGACTCTATGAGGAAACCCCTCTTGGAATTAACGCTGCGATAGCACCTATCGTGTCAATAGCCAGTGCATTGGCTTCACTCGAAGCCTTAAGGTTCTTAGTCTCAAGAACCAACTTATCTATGGGCAAAGTTCTACATCAAAACCTTGCAGACTATTCAAATCAATATTCCATTGATTTCCCCTCGTCTTGCCAACATTAGCCTTCATGAAAGGACTAAGAAATGGCCACCTTAATGAGTATTCCTGGCTATCGCCGCTTAGTCGGAACAATGGCGTTCAACCAAACTGGTTATGCAATGGCTTCAGTAATAGTTCCACTATTGATTTTTGACATAAGCAAAAACGCCACACTGGCAGGATCAGTATCAGCTTTTGGAACAGGTTCGCTTATTCTTTTGAGCCTGTTTGCCGGTGCATTAACAGATAAGTTTCATCCCTCAGTAGTGCTAAAACGAGTTACTCTCGCTCAAACGATCATTTGGATCAGCATTGCTCTCATGCTCTCCTTTAGTGATCTTCCGTTACTCCCCATAGTTTTATGCATCGTTCTCGCTTCCGCGCTCTCTGCATTCGACGCACCAAGCGAACAAAGTCTCATCAAGCAGATGGTCCCTACAAGCGATCTAGGTACAGCAAATGCTATCGCGCATGGACGTGAATCCACTGCGGAAGTTTTCGGCGGACCGAGCGCCGGACTTCTTTACGGTTTAAACCCCCACTTAGCTCTTTTTGTCCAGGGAGCATTCCATGCCATCGCCTGCGCTCTCGTTCCTCGAAAGCCTAATTCAGCGTCAGCAAATCAGCTACACGAAGAACACGACACAAATGTTTCTGTTCTAAAGTCCTCGACTGATGGGTTCCGTTTTGTATTTAGCCACACAGGGCTGCGCGCAATCACTCTCGTGGCAGCCGTTGCCAACATTCCAATGTCAGCTTTTATCTTGGTACTGATTTTTTCATACCGCGCTACAGGAGAATCTGCATTCATTATCGGTTTGATTTCAGCATCTTTTGGATCCGGTGTCATCGTAGGTTCTTTTTTGGCCAGCAAGCTAGCAGAGGTTGTACCACTAGGAAAACTTGGCACTATAGCTTTACTTACCTTCACAATAAGCCTTATTGTGCTTACCACACTACATAGCAATACGGTCGCCACCATCATTGCTTTGTTTATCGCGGGTCTACCCCTAGCGTCTTTTAATACTGCAATTGGGGCTTTTACTGCCGCCATTACCCCTGACTACCGAATGGGCGCAGTAACCACAGCTTCTACCATTCCTGGAATATTTCTCATGCCATTCGGAGCATTTCTCGCTGGCTTTGGATTTGAGCACTGGGGAGCTTCAACAACACTCGGACTCATTTCAACAATCGCGCTCATTGCCACCATGATGACGCTAACCTCAGCGGTTCGCGGAATACCATTGCTATCTCAACTCGACGAAGTTCAATCCTGATAGTTCCACTCTGCACTGTAATGCTCTTAAAATAAGGATTACCCCATAGAACGATTAAGCCAAATAACTTTCGACGACGTATACCTCATCTCCCCGTCCAGTTGGAATGATTGAAACACCGTAATGCTCCCAGACCTAATCAAAATTCAGGACTTCCAGAAAGAGAACTCTGGGCGGCTGGTGAGCGACGGTTTCAAGGAGCCCGACCCCGGAAAGTAGACACCGTGGGGTGAACAAAATGTTGGTGTAAGCCTATCAGACCTTAAGCGGCTTGGGACTCGAACTCATCGGGAGTTTTATACCCGCACCAAGTGTGCCGACGGCACGTGTTGTAGCGCACGCACCACCGGAAGACGTCTCGGCGGCAGATCAGTTGATTGGCGAATGTCTTCGCATCTTTGAGGACCTCCCGTATCAGAGCCGCGTTGAACGACTCAGCCAGCGAATTATCCGCGCTGGTTCCCACCGCGCCCATCGACTGGGTAACGCCCAAGCGCTTGCATGTTGCCTGGAACTGCGACGAGGTATACACGCTTCCATGATCCGAGTGGAAAACCGCACCATCAAGACCTCCACGCAGATGGGAAGCGTTTTCGAGGGCTTCTTCTACCAGTTCGCAACGCACGTGATCTGCGATAGCAAAGCCGACAAGTTTGCGGGAAAAACAATCAATCACTGTTGCCAAGTACATGTTCGTTCCGTCTGCGATCGGCAGATACGTAATATCGCCAACAAGCACACGATTTGCAGCGCAGGCTGTGAAGTCACGGTTGACCAAGTCTGCAAACACGCGCCGGCCTTTGTCGCGCACAGTGGTCTAGACCCTGCGCTTCTTTTGAAATCCGAACAGGTTCTGGGCCCGCATCAAACGTGCCACCTTTTTGCGATTGATCCGCTTGGCAGGGGTTGTAGCACCGTCGCGACGTGTGGGGTCGTTGAGTTCGGCGGTGATGCGACGAGCGCCCCACACGCCGTTTTCAGCGTCGAAAATGGTCTGGATCTCCGCGGCCACCACAGCGTCATCTAAAAGGCGCGCACGGCGCCGCGGTGTTGCGACCGGCTATTTGGTAGCAGTGTCGTGACTATCTGGTAGCGCTTCAGTGGGTTTCTGGTAGCAGCTCGCGGCGCTCGGGGTGATACTTCCGGTAGCCGCACCACTCGGGTGCGGCGCGTAC
>NZ_VIOG01000012.1:0-97174 GCF_009708045.1 Corynebacterium hiratae
CGATTGACTCCAAGCTCTGCTGAAGCCGCGTGAAGTGAGAGGTCCTCATTGTTTTCGTAGAGGGCCACAGCATCACGTTTGAACTGTTCGGAGTACCTAGGCATGGTGGTAGATTACCTTTCTTCCCAACCCAACCGGGCTGGATATCAGGTGTCTACCAAACAGGGGTCAGGTCCCCCGCCGCTGCCCAAACATGCAACACAGCTCTGTCGGCTGAGGACACTCATCCCCAGACCATTTGCCGGCTACAGCACCCGTGAACATAGGCACAACCGTCCAAGTTATGGGCTTGCCTCGTAGAGAACAACAAAAATAGCCCCCAGCCGCAGCAAAAGCGGGCCGAAGGCTAAATCTACAGGAAACAGGAACAGGCGCTGGCTCTGGTTCCGGCGGTACTTAGCCCTTCTTGCAACCGCGGGTGTCGTGCAGACCGCACTGAGGGACGCCCAGGAACGAAAGGGCGAGCGATGCGAGCGTGACTGGAATCGCGATTATGTCGTAGAAGGGGGAGTCGACGACGAGTTCATTGAGATCAGTAGACGATCCTTGTCGATCGTTGTTCACTAGCCCGTCCTCAGCTGTCGCTGTGGGGGTTGCCGTGACCATAAGTGCGGCGGCACCGATGATAGCTAGGGGCTTCTTCATCGTGTCAGTTCCTTTCGGATAGGGAAGTATAGGGGTGTCCTAGGCTATCGGACCGAGATTTCAAAGGCAATGGTTTGACTGCCGTTCAAATTCCGTCCCGATTCTTTGGCAGCAGAGTTGCTTGGCCCAGCCGTTTGGGGTACTGGAGCCAAAACTACGGGCGAAGAAGATTATGGGTATGTAGTGGTAATTGAGAGTGAAACTCACGGGTATAGCCGGTTACGGGGTCGGCAAAAGAAATGTGCGTAGCCGTCAAGTGCATTGGAATTCGCATGTCCTCGGCTTCTGCCGGGTAGATGACGGGGTAGATGGGGTCCCCAATAATGGGTATTCCTGCCTGGAGCATGTGCAATCGGAGTTGATGCGTCTTTCCGGTCTGCGGCTTCAAGGTGTACTTCGCGAGCTCTGGTAGTGAACCGTGGATGGACTCGTAGGGGGCCTTATCTACCGGCTCCACGCCGGCGACCTCGGTGATGGCATTGACTTCCCCCTCGACGATGCGGCCTTGCAATTCCCCCGGGGTCTTCTCCATCCGGGAGCGCCAGATGGCGCCTGGGGAGACGTCGGCAAGCGGCGCGATGGCCTCGTAGGTCTTGTTTACGCGGCGCTCGGCAAACAACGTTTGGTAGGCGCCCCGGACGGAGCGGTCCTTCGTGAAGACGAGGATGCCGGATGTAAGCCGGTCGAGACGATGCGCGGGAGATAGCTCGTTGTTTCCGGCCATCCGGCGCAGGCGCACGGTTGCAGTCTCTGTGATGTGCCGGGCGCGGGGCATGGTGGCCATGAAGGGCGGCTTATCCACCACTAGGAGGTGCTCGTCCTCAAAGAGGATTGGTATGTCGTATGGGACGGGAGTTTCGGGAGCCGGCATGCGGTAGAAGTACACCACTGCGTTGGTGGCGAGAATACTATCAGGGCGAAGAGGGGAACCATCCTGGCGCACAACTTCGTCTGCGTCGAAGCGGGCCTGTAGCGCAGCCTCGTTGTCGTCGGGGTGACGGTGGCGCTGAGTGACGATGAGGTGGTGAATGAAGTTCCACGCGGTAATCGGACCTTCAGGCACGCGGGCGTGGGTGGGGTTTAGCCCATCACGGATAGGAAGTGGTGTTGCGCCACGCCTTTTTTGCGATATTCTTTGACCCATGGATTTTAACTCTATTCTCGCACCCGTCATCGATTTCTTCTCTAATGGTATCGGTGCCGTCATTCGTGACATTGTCGTGGCCGCCTACAACATCCTCTTCCCTGCGAACGCGGACGCTGCTACCACCCCACAGGTCTAGTAATAGGTATTAGACTGGAAGTGTAAGCACTTCGAAAGGAAAGGTCATGGCAAAGGAAGACATTGTCGTCGTAGCCGTTGATGGTTCGGAAGCGTCGAAGAACGCCGTCCGCTGGGCTGCTAATACCGCGGTAAAGCGTGGTATCCCGCTGCGTATCGCATCGAGCTATACGATGCCGCAGTTCCTCTACGCCGAAGGCATGGTTCCGCCGAAGGAGCTTTTTGATGACCTCCAGGCGGAAACCCTAGAGAAGATCGAGGATGCCCGCGCCGAGGCCCACAAGGTTGCCCCGGATCTGAAGATTGGCCACACCGTGGCTGAGGGCTCCCCGATTGACATGCTGCTGGAGATGTCCAAGGACGTCACCATGATTGTCATGGGCTCCCGCGGTATGGGTGGTCTCTCCGGCATGGTGATGGGCTCGGTGTCCGCATCCGTCGTCTCCCACGCCTCCTGCCCGGTGGTCGTAGTCCGTGAGGATAACCACGTCACTGAGTCCACCAAGTACGGTCCGGTTGTCATCGGCGTCGATGGTTCCGAGGTTTCCCAGAAGGCAACCGATTACGCCTTCAAGGAAGCCGATGCCCGCGGCGCGGAGCTCATTGCCGTTCACACCTGGATGGATATGCAGGTGCAGGCTTCTCTGGCCGGCCTCTCCGCTGCGCAGGCCGAGTGGGCTGAGGTGGAGAAGGAGCAGGCAGAGCTGCTGACCGAGCGCCTAGCTGAGTTCCAAGAAAAGTACCCGGAGGTACAGGTCAAGAAGGTTATTGCCCGCGACCGTCCGGTCCGTGCGCTGGCAGAGGCTTCTGAGGGCGCCCAGCTTCTCGTCGTGGGTTCCCACGGCCGTGGTGGCTTCAAGGGCATGCTGCTTGGCTCCACCTCCCGCGCGCTACTCCAGTCCGCTCCGTGCCCGATGATGGTGGTTCGTCCGGACTCCGAGTAACCTTCGCATAACCCCGTAATAACGATTCGGGCCCATTTATTGGATATATGGTGGGCCCGGGTCGTTTTGGTGTTTTCAGGCGTACGGTGGGGAGCACGTAAATAAAAGCTATTTACTGTTATGAGAAGGAGAGAGTGACATGGGACTTGGTCTCGGTTTCTTTGGTTCGATTGTTGTCGGCATCATTGCGGGCTGGCTCGCTGAGAAGATTATGAAGCGCGATCAGGGGCTGTTCACTAACCTCATTGTTGGTGTTATCGGCGGCTTGATTGGTGGCGGCTTGCTTGCGCTCTTTAATAAGAGTGTTGGTGATAGCTGGTTCCTGATGATTATTACGGCAACGGTCGGCGCCTGTATCCTGCTGTGGATTGTGGGAGCCATTACGGGCCGCAAGAAATAATAATTCGCATACATACCGGTTTGTCTATATTGTGTAGATGAACCGGTTTTGTCATGTGAGGAGAAGAAATGGCCGAAAAGAAGTCGCGACGCAATCGTCCGAGTCCGCGCAGCCGACTGCTCGAATCCGCCACGCGGCTCTTTACCACTGAAGGAATCCGCGTTATCGGAATCGACCGCATCCTGCGTGAGGCGGACGTCGCTAAGGCATCGCTGTACTCCCTCTTCGGCTCTAAGGACGCCCTCGTTATCGCGTACGTTGAGGCCCTTGATGAGGAATACCGCGCCGATTGGCAAAAGCGCACCGAGGACGCGACAGACCCGGAAAGCAAGATCCTGGCCTTCTTCGACAAGGCCATCGAGGAGCAGCCCTCCATGGAATTCAGGGGCTCGCACTTCCTCAACGCTGCGGGCGAGTATCCGCGGCCAGAAACTGATGCCGAGCGCGGCATCGTGGCCGCCTGCGTCGAGCACCGCACGTGGATGCACTCCACGGTCACAGCACTCCTCAACACCAAGAATGGCTACCCCTCAGAGGAGCAGGCGAGCGAAATTCTCATCTTCCTTGACGGCGGGTTGGCTGGCGCGCGCCTTACCCGCGACGTCGCCCCGCTCGTGACGGCCAAGCAGCTGGCTATTCGGCTTCTGTCGGCCCCTCCTGCCGACTATTCGATTTAACAATTTTTCGTGCCTCCGCCACGATCTCCGAGTGGCGCTTGCGGTTAGCGGCGAGCTCTTCCTTGTGCCCCGGCTCCTCTTTGAGCCGCTGCTTAGCCGCTTTCTTTTCCCGCTTCTTCTCCTTGGTGCGCCAGCGCTGGATGCTGGCGCGGCGCTGCTCGTGGACGGCCTCCGGCAGCGGGTAGCGCTTGCGCAGAATGATTTCGTACACGCCCGTCTGTAGCAGGGTAAAGAGGTAGGAACAGCCCCAGTAGAAGATGATGGTCACGGGGATGGGGCCGTGCCAGGCCACCATCCACAGCATCCACGGGATAAGAACCACCATGAGGGCCATGAGCCACAGCAAGCGGCGAGGGATCTTTTCGTCGAAAGCGTGGTGAGGTAGCCGCGGTAGAGCGTAATGAGCGTGTTGAGGGAGGTAAACACGAGAGCCGCGATGAGCATGGGCAGGACCAAGTCGCGGTGCTCGCGGGCGAAATCGGTGAGGGGAACGCCGAAGACGGTGGAGGCGCGGAAAGCGGAGACGTCGTCAAGCGTGAGCATACCCACCGGCTCATGTGTGGAACCGGAGACGCGGAGCACCACCTGGTAGAGGCCAATAAAGGCGGGAATGATGAGGAAGGCTGGGAAGCAACCCACCAGCGGGTTGTGTTGAAAGCGCTTCTTGAGATCGCGCTGCTGCGTAAGGACGGCGACGGCCTCATCGACGGTGTCGGCCCGAGCGAGCTGCGCGTTGAGCTCGGTCATCTCTGGGCGCATGAGGGCTCCGATGCGGCCTTGCTTCACGGAAAGCCAGTTCAGCGGAGCAATGAGCCCGCGGACCGTCAGCACGAGGAAGACGATGGTGAGGATCCATGCCATGGAGCCGCTGAAGAAAGCGCCTAACAGGAGGTGCCAGAGTTTCATGATTCCGGAGACCGGATACATGAAAATTTCGATCATCGCCTACTCCTCTTTCTGCAGGGTGGTGGGGCACTTACACGTTACAGGGAGGCTAGGGTAGTGAGTATGCCCCACCCCACCGCACGCACGCGAACGACCGTCGGCTCCGTCATCGGTGAGCTGATGCTGACGGCCGGCGTGCTGCTGCTGCTCTTTGCGTTTTACGAGTCCTACTGGACCAACATCGCCTCCGGCAAGCTACAGGACGAAGCCAACGAGACGCTACAGGAGGAGTGGCACAATCCGCGCGGCGCTGGCCATGCCCCGCAGCTCGGTGAAGCATTTGCACGCCTCTATATCCCTGCCTTCGGCTCGGACTTCGCCTTCGCGGTCCTCGAAGGCACCAACGAGAATGATTTGCTGCGCGGACCGGGGCGCTACACCGACACGCAGATGCCCGGTGAGCCGGGCAACTTTGCGGTGGCCGGACACCGCGTGGGCAAGGGCGCGCCCTTTAATGACTTGGGTAACCTGCACACCTGTGACGCCATCGTCATCGAAACTGCGACGGAGTGGATCACGTACCGCGTGCTGCCTATCGGCGGTTCCCCGGGGGAGTGCTTCAGCCCAGAGCAGCAAGCCAAGCCGGAGTACCAGCCGGTTCAGGGCCGCCACATCACGTTGCCGGGCGATGTGAGCGTGCTCCAACCTGTTCCCGGAGCGGAGGGCGTTGAGCCGAGCGAATCCTTGCTTACACTCACGACGTGCCATCCGCAGTTCTCCAATGCGGAACGCATGATCGTGCACGCCATGGAGACCGACCGGGAGGCTAAGAAGCCCGGCTCAGATGACAATGACCGCCCCGCCGTCTTGGAGGAGAACTAATGTATCGCGCATTGTGGAACCTTTTGCCTGGCCCCACCGCAGTAAAGGCCGTGCTGGCGCTGGCCCTTGCCGTGGGGGTCTTCTTCCTGCTCATGGAGGTTGTGTTTCCCTGGGTAGCAGCGCAGATGCCCTATAACGACGTTGCTGTTTAGACCATTAAATGCTTAGGTCTTATACGTTTAGGCCTTATAGGCCTAAACGCTTGATCGCTTCCTGCGCTATGAGCTGAGGTTTGAGCGTTTGCAGCTGGTTCGACCACACCACCACGGCGTGGTTGTCCTTCTGCACGGCGAAGACCGAGTGATCCTCAAAGACGCCGCGCCCGCCCGACCAGCCATCGAATTCGGCAAGCTCCGTGTCCTCGACAGGGGCGGCCCAGTCCACGACCGCGCGCGCTTCCTCCACGCTGGGCATCTGGCGGATGAGGACGGTGGCTTGTGGGTCCTCGGGGTAGGACCAGAACACGCAGGCGGGGGTGCCAAAGCGCTTGTCGACGCCCCACCGGGTCATCCTCTGCCCGTTCGTATCGGCCACCCATTGGGTATCCAGATAGGGGCAGTCTTCCCAGTCGCTGACCTCCGCCGTGGCGTCGATGGGCAGGCCATCGCCTGCGTCGGTGGGTGTCGCAGGGCTTGCGGCCGGGGTGCTGGGGGTGGGGTCGTCTGCATCCGAGCACCCCGCGGCGGCGAAGCCGATGCCGATCAGGCAGGCGGCAAGCGGGGGAAGTAGGCTGTGGCGCATGACGTCCACACTAGACCAGCGCTCGGTTGAATCGGATGCCCTGCGCAACGGTATCCACGTCCTGACGGCGACGCTGCTGGTGGTGGCGATTTTTACCACGGTGCGCCTACCTCTGTGGCAGGGCGTGCTCAACCTGCTGCTCTTGGTTTCTTTCGCCGTGGTGTACTTCGGGGGCTCGGCCTACTTGGAGACGCTGCCGCGCATCGCGCGTTATGGCTGGATAGTCATCCTCACGGTGTTGTGGCTCGCTGACTTGGCTGTGGCGCCTGCGGCCATCTACCTCGTGTTTTCCCTGTACTTTGTGTACCTCTACGTACTGGAGATGATCCCCGGCGTCATCTGCGTTATCGCGGCCACGGTGATGACCGTGCTGGTGCAGGTACCGGGCGGGCTGTCCTTCGGCGGCGTCATGGGCCCAGCGGTATCGGCCCTGGTGACGATCGCTATCACCTATGCCTTCCGGGCGCTGAGCCGGATGAACCAAGAGTTGGTGAAAACCCGTTCCCAGCTGGTGGAGTCCGAGCGCACGGCCGGCATGACCGCTGAGCGCCAGCGCATCGCCCACGAAATCCACGACACTCTGGCACAGGGCCTGTCCTCCATCCAGATGCTTCTGCACGCCGCTGACCGCGACCTGGCCCAGGAGAATATCCCTAAGGCGCAGGAGCGCATTGAACTCGCCCGGCGCACCGCGGCGGATAACCTCCACGAGGCGCGTGCCATGATCGCAGCACTACAGCCGGCGGCGTTATCAGAAACCTCCCTGGAGTCAGCTATGACCAGGATGGCGGATAACTTCGCGGCAACCGGTGGGGTTGATGTTTCCGTGGACGTTGAGGGCGATGTCCAGCAACTTCCCATGAAGGTGGAAGCAGCACTGTTGCGGATTGCGCAGGGGGCGATGGGGAACGTCGTCAAGCATGCCCACGCCAGCAAGGCACGGGTGACGGTGACCTATGCGCCGGATGAGGTGCGCGTGGACGTGGTGGACAATGGAGACGGCTTTGATGTCGAGGCAGTGGAGAATAAGCCGGCGGGGTTGGGGCATATTGGTCTATCGGCGATGCGCAGACGTGCCGAGGAACTTGGTGGAGAGGTCGTGATTGAATCCACGCCAGGAAGCGGCACGGCGGTCTCAGTTAGTGTGCCCTTACATAACGATGTAGATTAGGAATTTGTCCACACCGTACCAATGAGGAGGAAGCCCGTGATTAGGGTCTTGCTTGCCGACGACCACGAGATCGTACGCCTAGGTCTACGCTCGGTGCTCGAGGGGGCTGAGGATATCGAGGTGGTGGGTGAGGTAGCGACCGCCGAAGCCGCCGTCTCCGCAGCGCAGGCAGGTGGCATTGACGTCCTCCTCATGGATCTGCGGTTTGGAGCGGGTATTGAAGGCACCCGCGTCATGGGCGGCGCGGAGGCGACTGCCGCCATCCGCTACTCCATGGAGAACCCGCCCAAGGTGCTCGTGGTGACCAATTACGACACTGACGCGGACATTCTCGGGGCGATTGAGGCCGGAGCGGTAGGCTACTTGCTGAAGGATGCGCCGCCGGTCGAGCTGCTCGCGGCGGTGCGCTCGGCGGCCGACGGTGATTCGGCGCTTTCGCCGGTAGTGGCCGATAAGCTGATGACCCGCGTGCGCACGCCGCGCACCTCCCTTACCCCGCGCGAGCTGGAAGTACTGAAGCTAGTCGCGGCGGGATCCTCCAACCGGGAGATCGGTGTGGAGCTGATGCTTTCGGAGGCGACGGTGAAGTCTCACCTCGTCCACATTTACGACAAATTAGGAGTGCGCTCGCGCACGTCGGCCGTGGCGGCCGCCCGCGAGCAGGGCGTTCTTTAGAGGTTGTTGGCGTCGCGGTAGGCCAGGATGACGTCGTTGGGGATCTTGCCGCGCTCGGCCACCTGGTAGCCGTGCTGGGCGGCCCAGGCGCGGACATCGGCCGGCTTGTAGCGGCGGGTGTCCTTCTTCACCGGGTGACGGGCGGCCTTGACAAAAGGTTCCATTGCGGCGTGGAACTTATCGGCATTCTCCTGGGAAACATCGAGGAGATAGTCTTTACCGTCAACGCTGAAGCGGATGACAATCAGTTCTTCCTCGCTGAGGGGCTTGTTATCAATGTCGTCAAAAAACTGGGTGATTTCGCGGCGTGCCATGATTCTCCATTCGATCTGTAATCTGATCGCGCTGTGCTTGGGCTTCCCTCATCGTTCACCACAAGAGCGGAAGCCTAAACTTTAAGTAACTTAACGGATTAAAGAGAAAGTCATTAAAAGAACCTTCTCTTGTTATTGACTATAGAGCAAAACCACGTCTGCGACACAGTTAAGGGGCGCTAGGAGAAGCAATATTCTGGCCGGTAACAAAGGCTGATTTTAAACCCGAAAGAAAAAGCCTCCGATCCGCTTTCCCGCCCTTGTTAGGAGGCGGGAAATGTAGGGATCGAAGGCTGGAAGCTGTGGTGCGAAGGGTTATGCGCCCAGCTTGGACTGGATCTCGTCGTTGAGAGAATCAATCTCGCCGGAGATGGAGCGGTGTGCGCGCTGGCGCTGCTGCTCAGTCATGTATTCCGCATTGTCGATTGCGGAATCGAGCTCGTTGAGCCGCTCCTTGACGTCGCGCTTAAAGCCGGCGGGCAGCTGGGCGTCCTTCAGGGAGTTGCGGATGCCGGCGGTGCGCGCCTTTAGCGGTGCGCCGTGGCCGGAGAAGGAGGCCAGCTGCTCAGCGCTGACGCCAGCCTTGTGCGCGCGCTTCTTCTCAACCTCGCGCTGGGCAACGGTGATGCCGCGGTAAATCAGGGGCAAAAGAAGAGGTGCGGCGGTGCGCAGGGCGCCGGCATAACGCTTAACATTGTTCTTATTTAAACGGCCTTCCTTAATGCGCTCGAGTTCCTTCTTGGCCATTTTGTATTCGTGCTTGCGGCGGTTCTTCAGGCCCTTTTCCTCGGACTTGATAAGCGCCTTCTCCTGCTTAGCCAACAGCTTTTGCTGGCGGTGCTTGGCCTTATCGGCAGCCTTTACCTCTGCCTTTGCGCGGGTCTTGGCGGCCTTAACCTCAGCGCGGGCCTCACGGCGGGCCTTGCGGATCTTCTTCATAATGCCCATTGAAACGTCCTTAAATTATTTTTCCTTAGGGTCTCGCTACAACTCTAGCAAGGTGGTCTACTAAGCTCACCTGCTGTGAAGGATGTGCTCGTCGCCACGGATCTTGTGGGCTGCCGTTATCGCTTGGTGCAGCGCCGCGCGCATCCCGAGATCCCACGTACCGCGGTAAGTCAGGCCCGCGCGGAACGCCATGCGGCGGCTATCGATGCCGCCTTGAGCCGCCTTCCCGCAAAGGGGCCGGGCCGTTTTCGCCGCATTGACCTGGAGGGTAGCGACTTCGATCGGGCCCTGGCCACGTTGGAGGCTCTAGCTCGCGGGTATACGCACATCACCAACGCCGTCTTTTCCACCGAAGAGTGGATGGTGCGCGTGGAGCTCCTTGTTCGGGACGGCGAAATGTATAGCCCCGTCATCGTCTCCGACCACCGCGTGGCGCGCCGGCATGAGGCCTCGCGCGCGCTCGTCGTGCCAACCCACCGCTTGGGGCTGAGCGAGCCCTTGCCGGCCAAGTACAAGATTCGGCATCACGCCATCGACGGCTACCGTTTGGCGCTGGCAGCACGGGGCTTGGAAGAAGTGGGGCTGAATTCTGGCAGGGGCGCGGCGATTGGGCAGGACCGCAGCCAGGCTTTTGTCACGGATACCTCGCGTTTTGCCATCGATGAGGCACTGGCACAACCGCTGCCCGCGGGCCCGCGCCGTGTCAAGGAGTGCGCCTCCTGCCGCTTTTGGCCCTTGTGCCGGGAAGAGCTGGAAGCCCGCGATGATATCTCCCTCTTCCTGCCGGGCGACCGCGCCAACCCCTACCGCGAGCGGGGCATCACGACAGTGCAGGGGCTTATTGACGCTTCCCTCGGCGCCCCCTCCGCCCTCGCCGTCGCCTGGCGCGAAGGTATTCCCCTGCTGCGCCGCGGGCAGGTCAGCGTTCCTCGCGCGGATGTGGAAGTCGACGTCGATATGGAGGCCTACCTGGATCAAGGCGCCTACCTGTGGGGTGCACTCCTGGACGGTGAGTATCACTCTTTTGCCACGTGGGAGCCGCTCGGCGGCCGGGCGGAAGCAGAGAATTTCGCCGAGTTTTGGGAGTGGCTCATGGGAGTGCGCGCTGACGCACATGCGGCGGGAAAGACCTTTGCGGCGTATTGCTACTCCGCCCACGGGGAGAACCATTGGATGCGCAGGTCCGCGCAGCGTTTTTCTACCCCCAACCTCCAGGAAGTGGAAAAGTTCATCTCCTCGGAGGAGTGGGTGGATATGTTTGTCCACGTCAAGCGTAGTTTCGCCGGCACCGCGGGGTTGGGTCTGAAGACCGTGGCCCCGGTCGCGGGCTTTGAATGGCCGGAAGAGTTTGACGGCGAAGAATCCGTTAACGCCCGCCGCGCTGCGCTTGCCGGTGACACGGACGCGCGTGGGCAGATTCTGCGCTATAACGCCGGCGATGTGCGCGCTACCCACGTGGTCCGCGAGTGGATGTCCGCCGGCGCGCCGGGCGTGCCTCCCCTCGAGCCCTAGCTTCTTCTGCCTTCCCGTTTTGCAAGTCCCCAGACCTGAAACCCGCAACCTGCAGGTGGGCGTCGCCAAGCGCTTGCCGACGCCCCACTGCCCACGCAGGAGGTTGCGGGATCGAGGTCTGGGGATCTACACAATGAGGCTGAGTCCGCCGAGGATAATGAGCACCGCAAGCGCCACCCACACCTGGTCCCAGTCCGTTGTGCTCGTTGGGGCTGGGCCTTCGGCCTTCTTGAGAACCACGGCTTTCTGGGCCTTGACCGCGCGGGCGGTGAGGATGGGGAGGACGGCCATGGAACCGAGGCAGAGCAGCGAGGCGGCAACCATGGTGAGGGAACTGGAGGTGGCCAGCCAGAGGGCAAGCCCGCCGTTGATAAAGACCGAGCGCCCCAGCCCCCAGCGGTTATATTCGCGCAGGCCAGCCCGCACCGCTGAAGGGCCGCCGCCCATCGTGGTGGGCAGCATATAGCCCATGACGCCGATGAGCAGTTGGGCGCCAAACCCTACGACGAGCGCGAGCATGGGAATCTGTGGCTCGCTGGAGAAGAAATGCTGGGTGGTGTAATACACCAGACCGCCGAGCAGCCAGAAGCAGGAAAAGAGCACAGAAAGCGCCGGGAAGGTGATGCGCCCGCGTGGTTCCCGGAACACGCTAAGGGCATTGAGTAACCAGCTCTGCAGGCTGAGCGCCCAGCCGACGCAGTAGAGGATGAGGCCCGCTTGCGGTACATTCCACGCGCTGCCGATCACGGTGGTCACCACGCCCAGCGCCAACAGCGTGAAGCTCAGGCCCATGTGCGGATTGATTCCCTTGGTGCGCCAGATAGATGGGAACAAGATGGTGAGTGAGCCGGCCGCCGCCAGCCCCACGAAGCCACCAATATTGGCGGCCACGTGCGCGATGAGCAGGCGCGGATGGGAGGGGTGCGTCGCGAGGAAGGCACCAAGGGTGGCACCAACGGCAAGAAAGAAGGCTGAGGCTACGTACGCAGCAACGACAGGGCGGAATCTTTTGGATTCCGCTTGGCGCCATAAGGCAAAGAGGGCCACGCCGTGCCAGACCACGGCGAGCGCGACAAGTGTGGCACCTATCTGTGTGAGCACCCAGTGGTGGCCCCAATATTCACTGAGGATTTGGCCCACGAGGGTGAGGATAACGCCGGCATTCTGCAGATAAATCCGCGCGAGCTGGCGAGGGCGGGCCGACATCGGAACTTTGAGCTGCACGAATTTTTCGGTGAGGTGCTGGGACCACACCACGATGCTGTTGCTGAGGATGCCGAGCGTGAAAAGGTGGATGAGGACCCACCGGTAATTCGGGATAAAGGTATGGATTGCGCCCGCGAGAAGAAAGACCATCATCCACAGGCTGACCGGGCGGGATGCTTTCCTGTGCCATGTGCGCGGCGACCACTTATCCATAAAACACGAGTTTATCCGGTTTTCTCACAACCCAACTCAACACCGCGATGCCCGCGGCGAGGGCGGCGTAGACGGCGATGAAGCCGGTCCACGACAGGAAATCAAAGAGCACGCCCGCTAGCGCGCCCAGGAGGGAACTGCCCAGGTAGTAGAAGAAGACATAGAGGCTGGAGGCCTCAGCGCGGTCGTGAGTGGCGATATGCCCCACCCACCCCGAGGCCGTGGAGTGCGCTGCGAAGAAGCCGATGGTGAAGAGCACGATGCCGAGAAGGGTGGGGATCAGTGCCCCCATACAGAGCGCGATGCCCACGGCAAAAAGCAGGCAGGACAGCAGCAAGGTGTTGGCGTGGCCGACCTGCGTGACCAACCGGCCCGCCCGCGCCGAAGACCACGTGCCGGTGAGGTAGAAGAGGAAGACCAAGCCGGCCAAACCGGGCGCGAGGTGGAAGTGGTCGATGAGCCGAAAAGCCAAGAAGTTATAGAGGGACACGAAGGTTCCCATCGCCACGAAGGCCACGATGAACAAGGGAATCAGGCGGGTATCCCGGGCATGGCGGAAGATGGCGCGCAGCTCCGAGCGGAAGTGAATCGCTTTCGGGGTGAAGTTCTGTTGGTAGGGCAGCAAGATCGCCGCGATGATAGCCAAAATCAGCGTGACCAGGCTAGAGCCCGCCAGCGCCCAGCGCCAGGACGTGAGCTCGAGCAGCCCGGTGGGAATGAGGCGGCCGGTGAGCCCACCGATGGTGGTGCCGGCGATGTACAACCCCATGGCACGGGCGACGTAGGAGCTTTCCAGCTCCTCCGAGATCCAGGCCATGGCGGTGGCGGGTGCGCCGGCGATGACGGCGCCCTGGAGCGCGCGGGTGGCGATAAGTATCTCCGGATTGGGCGCCAGCGGCACGAGCATGCCGATGAGCGTGGCCGCGATGGTAGAGACGAGCAGCAGTTTTCCGCGGCCGATGCGCTCGGAGATGATGGACACGGGGATCACGCAGATAGCCAGCGCGCCTGTGGCCGCGGAGATGGTCATGGCGGCTTCCGTGGGGGACATGCCCATGTCCTCCACCAGGGTGGGCAGCATGGCTTGGGTGGGGTAGAGGCAAGAAAAAATTGCCAAGCCCACGAAGAGCATGGCAATGGTGGCGCGCCGCGTTCTGGTCATGCATCAAGCATGGCCTAGCGCGGGTTATGTGTAAAATGTCTAAAAGTTACATAAAACATGTGAGGTGTGCATGAATCTGGAGGATGTGCGCGGCGTCGTCGCCGTGGCCGACCATGGCCTCGTCGGCGCGGCTGCCGACGCCCTCGGGCTCTCCCAATCCGCGCTAACCCGCCGCGTGCAGCGCATTGAGGCGGAGGTGGGGGCCAGCCTCTTCGAGCGCAGCGGCCGGCGCCTGCGACTCAATGCTCGCGGCCAGGCATTCGTGGAGCATGCCCGGCGGATGTTGATGTCCGAAGTCGCCGCACGCGATGCCGTTTCCCGCCTCATGGATCCTGAGCGCGGGACCGTGCGCCTCGACTTCATGCATTCCCTCGGCACGTGGATGGTCCCGGAACTGCTCAAGGCCTATCGCGCCGAACACCCTCACGTGGATATTCGCTTGCACCAGGGCGCGGCGCGCGAGCTCGTGGAGAGAGTAGCGGCCGGGGAGTCAGATCTCGCGCTCGTTGGCCCCCGCCCCACCACCCCGGGGGCCGTGGGCTGGCACCAGCTCAAATTGCAACGCCTCGGGCTCGCGGTTCCGGAAGGGCATTGGGCGGCAGGACAAGACAGCGTGCGCATGGAAGATTTTCGGGAGGAGCCCTTCATCGGCATGCTGCCCGGCTATGGAACGCGTATGCTGCTGGATTCCCTGGCGAGCGAAGCCGGATTCACCCCGCGCCTCGTCTTCGAATCCATGGAGCTGACCACCGTGGCCGGCCTCGTGGCTGCTGGCCTGGGATCGGCGCTGCTGCCGCTCGATGACCCGTACCTCAAAGCCCGCAACCCCATCCCACTGCAGCCCGCGGCCTACCGTGAGCTGGGGCTGGTGTGGCGGGAGGGCGATGATGCCCCGCCAGTCGAGCACTTCAAGGATTTCGTCGTGACACGCACCGCCGAGGGCGGTAGCTTGGTCGAGGCCGACTAGCTGCCGAAGGGGAGCTCGGCGGCCAGAGCAGCGAGCGCTTCGGGGGTGGATACCTCATGCGGCAGCCAGGGCAAGGTGTGCACCGGCTGGCCCGGCAGTTTCTCCGAGAGTAGAGCGAGGGCCGCATCCTCCGAGGCGCGGCGCTGCTGAAGAAACTCTTCCGTGCTTTCCGGAGTGCGGCGGTTGACCAGCAGCCCACCGCAGTGCACGCCATGGGAACTCAGGTCCGCGAAGAACTCGGCGGTTTCCAGCACTGGGGTGCGATCGGCGGTGAGGACGAGGAAGAAGGACGTGGTGGCTTCGTCGGAAAGCACGGCGCGCAAACGCTCGAAACGGCGGCGGCGCTTGAGCAGCGTGGAGCGGATCTCCTGGTTGCGGCGGTCCACCGGGTCCTGCGAGCTGGCGGAAACGGCCTTCTCCGCTGAGGTCATGCCGCGCACCACCGCGCCGAACTTGTCGGATTTCTCGCGCCGCGCGAGCAGTCCATCGGTATACGCGGCCATGATTTCCGGCAGCGCCATGAGTCGGGCGGTGTGCCCGGAGGGGGCGGTATCGAAGATGATGTGCTCAAACCCTCCACCATCCTGCTGCTCTTCGATGAGCTGCGCAATGCGCTCCAGCATCGCCGCCTCGTGCGTGCCGGGCGAGTGCCGGGCCAGGTCCAGGTGGCGGTCCACCTCGCGGTGGAGGCGTTCTGGCATGAAACGACGCATTTGCTTGGCGACGCCCTCTAGGTGCTCCTCCGTCGCCCGCGCCGGGTCGATCTCGATGACGCTTAAGTGGGGGCGGACGGTAGTGGGGACGTCGGAAAGCGCGGTGCCAAAGATGTGCCCCAGGTTGTGCGCCGGGTCGGTAGATACCAGCAGCACGCGCTTGCCTTCCTGGGACAGGCGCAGCGCGGTGGCGGTGGCCAGCGTGGTCTTACCCACTCCACCCTTGCCGCCGAAGAACATGACGGGGGCTAGCAACATGAGATTCCGTTCAAAGGTGAGCGCTCCATGCCCATGCGCGTGTGCCAGGCGTGGAAATCTTCGTACATCAGCGGCAGTAGCTCCAAGGTGTAATAGCTGGCGGGATTCGGCAGGCCGAGGGCCTCCGAGAGGATAAGCAGCATGAAGAGATCGTCTTCCTCCTGCTGCGCCTTAGCGAAGGAACGCCGATAGGGCGCGGAGTAGAACTCGTCTAGACCGCGCCCAAAGGCCTTCAGTTTATCGAGCATTGACTGGCAGGGGCGGCTCGATGTCTTCGTCCTTCCACACCACCTGCGGGGCCTTGCGGGCGCGGGAAATGGCGGCGATGGCTTCGGCGATGACCCAGATGGCGGCGACGATAATGACGCCATCGATAAGGAGCAGCAGCCAGTTTCCGGCCTGGAACAGCGTCTTGAGCTGCAGCACCGCCGCCCACAGAGACATGACGGTAACAAAAATCAACGGGAGCAGCACTGGCCACGTCGGGCGGCGCAGCTGGGTGAGGATGACCACGATGATGGACAGCGTCAGGCCTGCCATGAGCTGGTTGGTGGTGCCGAAGAGCGGCCAGATGAGCATGCCGCCGGAGCCGTCGACACCGGTGGAGAAGGTCAGGCCCAAAGCGCAGCCGACGGCGATGATGGTGGCGACCAGGCCGCTGAGCTTGATGCCCATGAGCTCGGCGGCCTCGGAGACCACCATGCGCTGCAGACGTACACCGGAGTCCATCGTCGTCGCGGCAAAAAGCACGGCCATGGTGGCCAGGATGGTGGCGGAGAGTGAAGTAGGGATTCCCAAACCTTCGTTCATGAGGGCGCCGCCACCCTGGACGAAGGCGCCGACGCCGCCGGCGTTCCACTCGTTGTAGACGGCCTCCCAATCGGCGGCGGTCTTGAAACCGGATGTGGTGGCGACGATGGTGCCCAGTGCGAGGAGGCCCTCGCCCACGGCGCCGAAGTAGCCGACGAAGCGGGCGTCGGTTTCCTTATCCAGCTGCTTGGAAGAGGTACCGGAGCTCACCACGCCGTGGAAGCCGGAGACGGCGCCGCAGGCGATGGTGACGAAGAGCAGCGGGAAGATGCCTGGTGTGTTGTCAGGGACGTGATCCGACACGGTCGGTGCAACAACCTCGGGGCGGGTGATAAGGAAGGAGCCGTAGAGGATGATGAGGCCGACGAAGAGCTGCAGGCCGTTGATGTAGTCGCGCGGCTGCAACAGGACCCACACCGGCAGCAGGGAGGCGATGAAGGCGTAGACGAAGAGCAGGATGATCCACACGCCGCGGTCCGGGATGCCCAGGACGGTTTCCGGCAGGGCCAGCGGGACGCGGTCACCGATGATCATCAGCGCGTACAAGGCAGCGACGCCCACGATGGAGACGATGGTCAGGTTCCAACGGAAGCGGTAGATGGCCTGGCCGATGAGCAGGGCGACGAGGATGGCGCCCCAGGTGGGGATGACGGCGGTGGGCGTGGAAATCAGCAGGTTGGAAATGACCACCGCGAAGGCCGCGTTGACCATGAGCAGCAGCAGGAAGATCACGACGAGGAAGAGCGCGCGCCCGCGGGCGCCGATATAGCGCCCAGAGAGCGTGCCGATGGACTGTCCGCGGTGGCGCTGGGAAGCCCACAGCGCGCCCAGGTCATGCATTCCGGCAAAGAAGACCGTGCCGAGCGTGACCCAGAGGAAGGCTGGCAGCCAGCCCCAAATCACGGCGACGGCGGGGCCGATGATGGGTGCAGCACCCGCGACCGAGGTGAAGTGATGGCCCCACAGCACGTATTTGTTAGTAGGGACGTAGTCGACACCGTCCTCCATGGTGTGGGAGGGCGTGGCAAAATTATCAGAGAGCTGATACACCTTCGACGCAAGGAAGCGGGAGTACAGCAGGTAGCCCGCCACCATCATGGCGAGTCCGATAAAGACGAGAAGTAGTGAGTTCACAAAACCACCTGAAGAGAGTCAATTGAGATGTCGCATCAGCGTTGGCTCCTCAGCAAGAAGGCAAGCCTGTAATACGCATCCCTGTGTGCAGGTGGTGTGAATTATGCCATAGCTGTTTTGTGGAGGTGGGTTTAATTTCTAAATCTCTATAGGGAAAGTTGGGGCGGGTGGGGCAGAAGGGGTGTAGTTCACCGCCACTCACGGGCTGCGGATTGCCTTGACCGATAGGCCAACTGCCCTACATGACGAAGATCCCCCTCGGATCGGCAATGGCGGCGCATAACTTTGGCAACTCGGGCAGTTTCGCCTCGCGCACCGGGAGCAGGAGTCCTGTGCAAAGGCCTGGAGCTTGTTGAAAACGCGAAACCGCGCCGAGCCTCATTGAAGAGGACCCAGCGCGGTCGAAGCAATATGGCCTTAAAGGAGGCCGGAATGCTTACTTGGTAGCAGCAGCGTAACGCTCAGCAACGTCATCCCAGTTGAAGACGTTCCAGACAGCCTTGACGTAGTCAGCCTTCACGTTCTTGTACTGGAGGTAGAAGGCGTGCTCCCACATATCCAGCATCAGCAGCGGGGTGAAGTTCACCGAGATGTTGCCCTGCTGATCAGTGAGCTGCTCAATAATCAGGCGGCCAGCAACGTGGTCGTAGCCCAGAACTGCCCAACCGGAGCCCTGCAGGCCGGTAGCAACGGCGGAGAAGTGAGCCTTGAACTTCTCGAAGGAACCGAAGTCGCGGTTAATAGCCTCAGCCAGCTCGCCGGTCGGCTCGCCGCCACCGTTCGGGGAGAGGTTCTTCCAGAAGATGGAGTGGTTGGTGTGGCCACCCAGGTTGAAGGCAAGGTTCTTGGACAGAGCGCGGATAGCGTCAGCGTTAGCCTCGCCGTTGCGCTGCTCCTCCAGAGCCTCGAGCGCAGCGTTAGCGCCAGCAACGTAGCCAGCGTGGTGCTTGGAGTGGTGCAGCTCCATGATCTCAGCGGAGATGTGCGGCTCCAGAGCGTCGTATGCGTAGTCGAGTTCAGGAAGTTCGTAAACAGCCATTTGTGTCATCCTTTCTTTGGGGTACGAGGCCCCATCGTAGGGCGCGGATGAGGATTTGGCCACAATATTTTTTTAATGGGAACCGCCGTGAACGAAAACCTGGATTGCAAGCGGCCTAGCGGAGTATAAGGGGAGGACAACACTACGCGAAGGAGAATCCTGCATGTTTCTTTTCAAGCCAGAACCCAAGCTGGTGGCAGCGGAGGACGCCCTTCCCGGGCGATCCGAGCCCGTCTTGGACAACCCGCAGCCCCATGCGGTCCTGGGGACTCCTATCACCGGTCCGTGGAAGGAAGGGCAGAAGTCCCTCATCATTGCCATCGGCTGTTTCTGGGGCGCGGAGAAGATGTTCTGGGAAACCGAGGGTGTGGAGTCGACGTCCGTGGGCTATGCGGGCGGCACCACTCCTAACCCGACGTACTACGAGGTCTGCCGCGGGCTGACCAACCACGCGGAGGCCGTGCAGATTACCTATGACCCGCAGCGTGTGAGCCTGCGCGACCTAGTGGTCGAGGCTCTGGAGGCGCACGATCCGACCCAGGGCTTCCGACAGGGCAATGACGTCGGTACGCAGTACCGCTCGGCGTTCTATCCAGAGACCGAGGAGGAACGCGCGGAGATCCAGCAGCTCGTGGATTCCTACGCGGGCAAGCTTGCCGACGCCGGCTTCGGCGCCACCACCACCGAGGTCACCCTCCTCGGTGAGACGGACTCGGGGGAGTATTACCTGGCCGAGGACGAGCACCAGCAGTACCTGCACAAGGTGCCCAACGGTTACTGCCCGCACCACAGCACCGGCGTCAAGTGTGGCTAGCGCAGTGAGCGCACTGGCGCGCGGCTAGAGCTGCTTGCGCACGTGCGTGCGGAAGTCGGAAGGTTTGTTGAGCTGGTCGCGCTCCACAAAGTCCCGCATGCGCTCAGCGAGCTCCGGAGTGAGCTGGGTGCGCGTTTGGGATCCGAGGACGGAATCCCAGTACCAGAAGGTTTCCTCAAAGTAGTTGTGGCCGTGGCCGCCCGGCACGTTGAGCGAGTTGATCTGGTCCAGTGCTACCTGCCAGAAGGTGATGAACGGGTGCCAGCGCAGGTTCTTAAAGGTATCTGCGTACAAGGTCTGCGGGGTCGGCTCGTGGATCCAGTTGGGGCGGGCATAGATGAGCTTGCTGTCCCACCACACGATGGCATCGGAGGCGTGCTGCCCCACCGCCACGCGCGGGCGCTCCCAGGGGCCATAGGGTTCGCCGAAGGCATCGTGTTCCATGTGGGCGGGAACGCTGGCGAAGCGGAGGTGCCGGCCGCCGTCGATAAGCGGCAGGCGTTCCAAGGAACCGCGTTCACGGTGCAGGCGCCGCATGAAGCTGGTCATCCGAGGCGGCCCAGTGAACACCGCACCATCGCAGTCGGCTAGCAGTTCTTCGAGCGTCTCGTAGTTTTCCACGATGGCATAGCAGCCCAAGGACTCGCCGCTTAAGTACAGCTTCGGGCGGTTGTCCTCGGGCAAGAGCGCGAGGCGGGCATGAACGGCGGCGATGAGCTCGCGCGCAAAGGTGCGGGAGAGGTTCTTATCCACCAGGTAGGAAAACATGGAGGGCAGGTAGTCAAATTGCAGGGCTACGGTGGCGCAATTGCCGCGCGTGAGGAATTCATAGCCGCTGACCGAATAATTGTTGATCCAGCCTGAGCCGGAGGGCATTTGCAGCACGATGGTGTCGCGGTGGAATGCGCCCGTGCGATCCATCTCCGCCACCGCGTGGCGGGCGGCGGCGTGCGGACCACGGCCGCGGATGAGCCCGATGTAAATACGGATCGGCTCGTGGGCACGTTCGAAGTGCATAACTTCTTTGATGTCCTGGGCGCGTGGGCCGCGGTCGAGGAAGGCCCTGCCCTGGGAGCCGACGGCCGTCCACGGCTCGTGGGACCACGGGCTTCCCGAGCGTTCCGGCTCCCACGGCATCGCGGAGCCTGGGTACACCAATTTATTGAGGGCCAGACCTTGGATGGAGGCCCTGCGGAGCAGCCGGCGCCACACCATGCGGTCGCTGACCACAGCCGCAGCGAAGCCGACCGCGCCGCCGGCTAGCGGCCACGCTATCCACCTGGGCAGCCAGCGCTGCACCTGGCGGGAAAGCTGGGTGACGGCGATCTGCGCTGCCTCCCCGACGATGAGCAGGGCGCCGTAGCCCGCGGTGCCCACCACCATGCCCAGTGCTGCGGATTGGGGGCCGCGGTCATTGAGCTTGCCAACGAGGCGGGCTTGTTCTGATTGGTTGCGCAGGGAGCGTATGCCCGCGATGAATGTTCCGAGCCCAAGCAGGTAGTAGGAGTAGCGCCGGGTGGTGGGGCCCACGTGGTCCTGGGGGCGTCGCCCAGCGAGGCGGAGCCCACGCTTCGCTGCGAAGGCCGCGGTGGTAGCGGCGAGGTGCCCCGCACCTTGGCCGATGGCCACGTTGGCGGCGGTGACCCACCACGGGCGTGGCAATAGCGACGGGGAGACGGCTGCCCAGGTTGCTACCTCCGCGCCGAAGATCCCGGGCCACATATTTTGCGGCAGGCGCCGCCGGCCGGTCATGCGCATGCCGGGTGTGAGATCGCTGATGAGCTCCAGGGAAAAGATTGCAGCCTGAAGGCCCTTCTGAGCGGTTGTCAGTGCGATGCGGCGTGCGAGTTGACGCATGGTGGCCATTGAACCAGCTTTAGCGCGGGCGCGCAGGGAAGCCTCAAACCGTGCACAATCGGACATGAAAATGTGAGATCGGACTACTGGTCCTGTGAATTCGGGCGCATAACGAGCAAAATTCGGACATTGGGGGCACAATAGGAGGCATGGGAAATCATGTTGGAAACAAAGTAGTACTCATCGGTGCTGGCGACGTTGGAGTTGCTTACGCCTACGCTCTGGTCAACCAGGGCACTGTTGACCACCTGGCCATCATCGACATCGACGAAAAGAAGCTCGAAGGCAACGTCATGGACCTCAACCATGGCGTCGTCTGGGCCCCGTCCCGCACCCGCGTGACCAAGGGCACCTACGAAGACTGCAAGGACGCCTCCATGGTCGTCATCTGCGCCGGTGCTGCGCAGAAGCCTGGTGAGACCCGTCTGCAGCTCGTGGACAAGAACGTCAACATCATGAACTCCATCGTGGCGGACGTCATGAAGAACGACTTCGACGGCATCTTCCTGGTCGCCTCCAACCCGGTGGACCTGCTGACCTATGCGGTGTGGAAGGCCTCGGGCTTCCCGCACCAGCGCGTCATCGGCTCCGGCACCGTCCTGGACTCGGCCCGCTACCGCTACATGCTCTCTGAGATGGATGACGTGGCGCCGACCTCCGTCCACGCCTACATCATTGGTGAGCACGGTGACTCCGAGCTGCCGGTCGTCTCCTCCGCCAACATCGCAGGTGTCTCCCTGTCCCACCGTTCTGAGAAGGACCCGGGCTACAACGAGCGCATCGAGAAGATCTTCGAGGACACCCGCGACGCTGCCTACCACATCATCGACGCTAAGGGCTCCACCTCCTACGGCATCGGCATGGCCCTGGCCCGCATCACCCGCGCGGTCATCCAGAACCAGGCTGTTGCGCTGCCGGTCTCTGCCTACCTCCAGGGCGAGTACGGCCACGAGGATGTCTTCATTGGCACCCCGGCCATCGTTGACCGCTCCGGCGTCAACCGCGTTATCGAGCTGGCCCTCGATGACCACGAGAAGGAGCGCTTTGAGAACTCCTTCAACACGCTCAACACCATCAAGGAAGAAATCTTCGGCTAGTGAAGATCGTCGCCCACAGGGGATACTCCGGGAAATATCCGGAGCTATCCCCTCTTGCCTTTGAGAAAGCGCTCGCGCTTCCCATTCACGGTATCGAGTGCGATATCCGCCTGAGCAGTGATGGCAAGGTGGTGGTTCACCACGATCCCACCCTGGACCGCACCACGAACGGCTCGGGCCGAGTGTCTCGCATGACCTGGGAGGAGCTGCGCCGCCTGAAGATTGGCGGTGGCCAGCGCATGCTGCTTCTCGACGAGCTCCTCGAGATGCTCGGGGATAAGAAGCACCACCTCTACATTGAGACCAAGCATCCCTCGGGGCAGGGCGACATCCTCGAAGAGCAAATGGTGCTGCGGCTGCGCTACGCAGGGCTTCTCGACGACCCCCGGATCCACATGATTTCCTTTTCCCACCGGGCTATTCGTCGAATGGCGGCGCTCGCCCCGCACGTCGACCGCATCTACCTGCGCCGCGATTGGGAGCGCCATTTCAACCGCCCCGACATCCTGTTATCGCAGCCCACTGGCCTGGGCATGTCGCTGTTGCGCGGCAAGCTGCAGCCCGACGCGATTGGCGCGCACGGCCTGCCCACGTACATGTGGACCATCGATAAACCCGAGGACATGAAGTGGGCGTGGGCCAATGGGGTGGATATTCTCGCCACGAACCAACCGGAAGTGGCCCTGCATGCCATTGAGCTGTAATGAACAGGTAAGTTGTTCAGTATGGCCAAGAAGAAAAAGAAGAACGAACAGCTGCCGGAGGGCATGTCCCGCCGCCAAGCTAAGCTCGCTGCCCGCGCCGCCGAGCGCGCTGCCCTGGAAAAGGACCCCCGCCCCTTCGGTGGGCTCGCCGCTGAGGCTAGCCTCGTCGCCCTGCAGGAATTTGTTCCTTCCGCAACGGCGAAGCTGTCCGTCAAGGGCTTTGACAAGGACGTCTACGTCGCCACCGTGCTGCCCGGTGCTACCGCGGCGCTTATTCGTGACGAGGAGTCTGGCGGCGAGGCTTTCGTGGGCCTGCAGGTACAGTCCCACACCCACAACCCGGGCCGCGACTTGGCTTTCGCTCTGAACTGGGTGAAGAACAACGCGCCGGGCTCCACCCTCGAGTCCACCGCTGCTGATGGCTCCCAGCCGGAGCTCAAGGAGCTGCTGGAAGAGGACGCCGAGCTGGAGATCAACGTCTACCAGGACTTCGCGTGGTGGATGCCGGAGGGCGCACAGGTTCCGCCGCAGATGGCGCAGGCTCTGCAGCGCGCCAACGATTCCGTCATCGAGTCCTACCAGGTGGGCCAGGAGGCTGAGGGCTTTGTCGGCACCGCCTTCTGGGCTAACGCCGGTGGCGGCAAGGCCCACATCCGCTGGGTCCGCCCGTGCGATGACGAGAACGCTTTCCTCAACGCGCTGGCACGCGTGGCCGCTCGCGGCGAACTCAACTTGGGCGAGGACACCAAGTTCGCCGGTGTCTTCCGCACCCACGGTCTGATCGCCCCGGTCTTTGACCTCGATCCAGAGGTCGCGCACGACTCCTACGAGGCCGAGCTGTCCCGCGTGAACAAGGCGTTGGAGGAGGAGATCTCCAACGACGCCAACCTCAACGCCGATGAGCGCAAGCAGCTGCAGAACATCAAGTCCCGTCAGGTGACGCTGCGCTAATTCCTCGGCGCCTTCGCCCCGAGGCTTAGGTACATATCGATCAAATAGGGCTCCAAAACCACGAGGTTTTGGAGCCCTATTTGATCGAAACGACCGGTCGAAGCCTTAGCGCATGGAGTCCCAAAGTGCTTGGGCCTCGGCGTCATCCCAGAGGACGACATTACCCACGACCGTGTCCTGGAAGCCGCCGATCGGCACAGTCTTCGTCTCCACGCCCGAGGCCATCGACAGTGCCACGCGGGCAAGGTGCCAGACGTGGTCCTTCTCGTTGACGATGAAGGAATCTGCGGTGTGGTTGACCAAGGAGATGGCCTTGAAGGGGTTGCCGATGGTGGAGAAGGATGTTGCCTTATCCAGCAGCGCGGCGAAGAACTCGCGCTGGCGCTCGACGCGGTCCAAGTCACCCATCGCGGTGGCGCGGGTGCGCACGTAGCCGAGGGCATCCGGGCCGCGGAGCTTCTGGCATCCCGCTTGGAGGTCGATGCCGGCGAGCGGATCGTTGATGGGTTCCTTGACACAAATCTCCACGCCGCCCACGGAATCCACGACGTTGGCTAAGCCGCCCATGCCGATCTCCGCATAGTGATCGATGTGGAGGCCGGTGGCTTGTTCCACGGTTTGGGTCAGCAGCTGCGGCCCACCGTAGGTGAAGGCGGCGTTGACCTTGTCCATGCCGAAGCCGGGCACATCGACGTAGCTATCGCGCGGAATGGAGACCAGCTGGGCCTTTCCGGATGCGGGAATGTGCAGAAGCATGATGGTGTCGGTGCGGCCAACTCCTACGTCACCGCCGGTGCCCAGCTCGGCCTGTTGTTCCTCGGTGAGGCCCTGGCGCGAGTCCGAGCCCACCAACAGCCAGTTCGTCCCGGAGGTCGGCGTCACCTGCTCGGAGGGCAAGGCATCGATACGGGTCAGGCGCGAATCCGTCCACAAGGTGAAGGCCACCATGAAGACGAGGGCGATGACGATGAGCCAGCCTAAGCAGCCGAAGACCTGCTTGGCCGGGTTGACCTTCTTGCGGCGGCTATGCGGGCGCCGAGCAGGACGCCCGCGGGACGCAGTCTGTGGGGAGTAGCTGCGCGGCGGTGCGTCGGGGCTTCGCCGGTATGCGCCGGCGGCAGGTTCCCGGGCGGGCATGTTCTGCTGGGGCGCCGGGCGCGGCGATGCGTGCTGAGCCATATAAGCATCGACGTCGAAGCGGGTTTCCTCCGGACGCGAGCGCTGCGCACTGGGGCGCTGAGCGCGAGAAGAAGAGTGCGTGGGATTAGCTCGCTGCCCGGAGGGGCGGCGACGCACCGGGCGTCCATAACGATCCCGCAGGGGCTGCCCGTCAGCGCCAAGGACGAACTCACCGGCATCCTGCCCGGCAGCATGCGCACCGCGCGGGCCATCCGGGCCGTGGGGGTGGGCCGGGCCAGTGGCACCCGCGCGGCGGGAATCGCCGTGGGGATCGCCAGCGCGGCGGGAATCGCGCTCTGGATCGTGTCCTTGGTAGGTCATGGGGAACACTGTACCGCGAAATCACTTCCGCCCCACCTTTCACACAGGGCGCGGTCGTGGTCTTTTCGGTGCCACGAGCCCTCGGCCCGCGCTTAAGCACCGAAGAGCAATGTGTAGCCCACGAAAGCGATGGCGTCGATCAGAAAATGCGCGATGACCAGAGGCCACACCTTCCCCGTGCGGTGGAAGTACCAGCCATAGAGCACGCCCATGATGATATTGCCGAAGCCTGCGGAAACACCCTGGTAGAGGTGATAAGAACCGCGCAGGATGGAGGAAGCAGCCAGCGTTGCGGGCAGGGCCCACCCAGACTGCTTGAGCCTAGTCATGAACCAGTACACCACCACCAGCTCCTCCGCCCACGCGTTGGCGAAGGACTTGATGAGCAGCACCGGGATCTCAATCCAACTGTCAAAAGCCCCCGGCACCACCTCCTTGGTCCAACCGAAGTGCAGCGCCACGTAATACAGCACCAACCCCGGCAGACCAATGACTGCCGCCAACGCCGCGCCGTGCACACCATCGCGCCACCGCGGGCGGGGCGGGAAAGAGATCAGATAGAGCGCAAGCGCTCCCCACGCGAAGAGCACCGCGGCGCTGCAGAGCTGGAAAGCAAGGTCGAGCAGCGTGGTCGCCGACTGCGAGGCGTTGATGGTGACCGATTGCTCGTTGAGCGGGGCCGGGTTGAGCAGAGAATCGGTCAACCGCAGCGCGGCGCGCACACCCGAGATACCAAACGTGATGGTGAGGACAATGAGGATTTCCGCGCGCAGGCGTGAGCGCGCGGTCATGGGTGAAGCACCTGGGCGAGGCCGAGAAGGGAGGCGTCGTCAAGCGTGATTGAACCCAACTGCACGCCCACGGGCGGGTGATCGCGCACCGGCCACGGCACGGAGATGGCGGGCAGCTGCGCCACGTTGAACAACGAGCCCCACGGTGACCACCGCGTTTGCTCATCAAAGTTGGCCTGGTGCTCTAGCGCTAGGAAGTGACCGCGCCGGGGCGGATCGAAGGCCAGCATGGGGCTCAAGATGGCATCGACTTCCCACTCTTGTGCCAGCAGCTCCGGCAGCTGCGCGGCGTGCGCGCGGGCTGAGGCGAATTCGGAATCCGTGACACGCCGGCCCTTCGCACGGATCCACTCCGCGTAACCCTCCGCGAAGTCAAGGCCGGCCAGCCGGCGGCTAAAGATGTGTTGGAAGGCCTCAAAGGTAGTCGCGGCCTGGGGGTAAGGGGAAATGGCCACGGTTTCAAAACCCGCGCCTTCAAAGGTGGCGGTAGCCTCTGCGACCGCGCGCAGCATGTGCGGGGCCACCTCGGTGTTAGCGAAGAGGGGATCCGTCAGCACTCCGATGCGGGCGCGCCGGGCGCGCGGACGAAGGCCGTGCAGCGTCGCGGTATCGGCGATGCTGCGCGTGATGAACCCCTGCACCGAGAGGTCCTCACCACCCGGCTTGAACCCGACGACGCCGCAGGCGGCAGCCGGCACACGGATGGAGCCTCCGCCGTCGGAGGCATGCGCGGCGCGCAGCAGACCCCGCGCCACCTGGACCGCCGCTCCGCCGGAGGAACCGCCCGGGGTATGGGCCGGGTAGAGCGGGTTATCTGGGTGGGGCAGGCCTACGGGTTCGGTGTCCACGCGCAGGCCCAGCTCGGGCGCGGCGGACTTGCCGACGATGAGCGCGCCGGCGTCGATAAGCTCCTGCACAAAAGGATCGGTCTCCTCCGCCACGTAAGCGCGCTCGGCATGACCGAGCGTGGTGGGCATGCCGGCGACGTCATTGAGGTCCTTGACCGAGAGAATCCAGCCGCTCAAGCGCCCGTGCGTGTGCGGCCGGCGCTCGAGGTCGAGGTACGTGAAGCTGTGCTCCGCGGGGCCCAGACCAGATAGATCCTCGCGCAGCTTGTCCAGAGTGAACTCGGTGCTGTCCATGGCGGCTCAGTTTAGTAGTTACGTGAGATAAAGTTGCTGTCATGAGCACCACCATCGCATTCCTCGGGCCGGCCGGAACCTTCACGGAAGCGGCGATGCAGCACTTCGCCGCAGACTTTGCTTCCCCCGAGGGGCTGCCGGTGAACTCGCCGGCCGAGGCGTTGGCAGCGGTGCGCTCAGGTGCGGCGGACTATGCCTGCGTGGCTATCGAAAACTCCGTGGACGGTCCGGTGACTGCCACCTTTGACGCGCTTGCCGACGGCTCCCGGGTCCAGATCTACCGCGAAGTAGACCTGCCGGTGTCCTTCTCCATTCTGGTGCGCCCCGGCACTTCCGCGGAGACTCTTCGCACCTTCTCCACGCATCCTGTGGCCTACCAGCAGGTGCGCGGTTGGTTGGAGCAGAACCTGCCGGGCGTGGACTATGTTCCGGCGGCGTCGAATGGCGCGGCGGCGCAGGCCGTGGCGCGAGGGGAGGTGGATGCCGCGGCTGCCCCGGCACGGGCAGCGGAGGTCTTCGGGCTGGAGTCTCTTGCGGAGAACGTGGCGGATGTCGCGGGGGCCACGACGCGATTCGTCCTCGTGGGGCCGGCCGGAAAGCCCACCGCGCGGACCGGCAAGGACAGGACGTCCGTCATCTTCACCCTTCCCAATGAGCCCGGCTCCCTGGTTGGGGCCCTGCAGGAATTCGCGCACCGCGGGGTGGACCTCTCCCGCATCGAATCGCGTCCGCTGCGCACCGTCTTCGGTAACTACCGTTTCCATGCCGACCTCATCGGACACATCGAGGACCAGCCGGTCGCGGAGGCGCTGCGGGCGCTGTGGTTGCGCGCGGAGGATGTCGTTTTCGTGGGTTCCTGGCCTTCCGTGGTGGCGCTAGGGGAGGCCCCACGGGATTTGGCGCGGTTGAAAGAGGCCGATGAATGGGTAGCGCAGGCGCGCACCGGCCAATAGTGTGGTGAAGCATGACCGGAAGAATCATCCTGCTGCGCCACGGCCAGACCTTTTCCAATATTGACCGCATCATGGACACCCGCCCGCCGGGCGCCGAGCTCACCGAGCGCGGCCGCGGCCAGGCGGAAGATGTTGGCCGCGAGTTGGCTGAGCTGTGCGCGGGGCGCCGCGTGCGCTTTGTGTGCTCTATTGCCCTGCGCGCCCAGCAGACCGCGATGCTGGCCGCCCGCACATACGGCGAGGCCGCCGATGAGCGCAACGTCTCGGTGGAGGTGCGTGTAGGCCTGCACGAGGTCTTTGCCGGTGAGCATGAAATGAGTGGCAGCGAGGATACCCACCGCGAATACATGGTGGCGCTGCGCGGCTGGCTCGACGGCGATGAAGCTGCCCGGATGCCTGGCGGTGAGAGCTACGTGGATGTGCTCGAGCGCTACCAACCGGTGTTGGAGGATCTTGCTGCGGAGCTGGAGGATGATGAGGATATAGTCGTCGTCAGCCACGGTGCTGCCATCCGCGTGGTGACCACGCATGCCTGCGGCGTGGACCCCGACTTTGCCTATACCGGCTACATGCCGAACTGCCGTTTTACCCTCATGGAGCCGCAGGGTCAGCCTTTTGGCCAGTGGACGCTGGAGCGCTGGGCGGATACCGAGGTCTAGTTTCGCGCGGCCACGGTAGGCACCCGGCGGGGCGCCTACCCCCAGCCGAGCTCGTGGAGGCGGTCCTCCTCGAAACCGAAATAGTGCCCGACCTCGTGGAAGACGGTCACCATGACCTCGTGGGCGAGCTCCTCCTCGGAGTTGCTAATGGCCTGCAAAGGTTGCCGGTAAATGGAGATGGTATCCGGCAAGTATCCGGTGTGCGAGGCGGTGCGGTGCGTGAGCATCACGCCTTCGTAGAGGCCCAGCAGGTTAGGGTTGTCTGGGTTTTCTTCCTCCACCAAGATGACCAGGTTGCGCATCTGGTCGACGAAGCGATCCGGAATCTTATCCAGGGCCTCACCGACTAGCTCTTCGAAGCGTTCCTCGCTGACCTCGTACATGTGCTTACTCCCTGTGGAATAGTCGGGGTTTATTGGGCCGGCGCCGGTGCAGTAGTGGCGGCGGGAACGGCACTGTCGCCAGCCGGCTGGGAGTTCTCGCCGCCCGGCTGGGCGTTCTGATCACGCAGCGGGTTGCGCTTCGGCTGCTCGGTGGGCGGGGCGCCGTTGATATTCAGGGAATCTCGTCCCTCCGCAGCGGAGCCGGTAATGGTGGAAAACAGGCCTTCGTTGACATGGATGAGGGAGCAGTTCACCGAACGGGAGCCGGCCTCCCAGGACTCGCGGTTCATCGCGCCCCAGAAAGGCTGCAGTGTGGATTGGTAGAGGTTTTCCTCGCCGCCCAGGTAGTCCATGGCGTCCTGAGTACACGTTTCGGAGAGGAACTTATCCATGTCCTCGTCGTTGGGGTAGCCATCGGGGAATTTCTCGGCCAGGTTAATGACGGATGCGGTCTCCATCTGGTGCGGCTCGCTGCACGGCACGGTGCTGAGCACCTGGTTCTCATCCACCTTGCGGCATTCGCCGGGCTTGGCGACGACCGCCTGGTCCACCTCACTGACCTTGCCGGTGGATTCCTGGGGGACGCCGTTGGCGTCGGTGGTCTGCAGGCCGCACAGCAAGGTGCGGTCGCCCTGTTCCCAGGAGGCGGCCGGCGGCAGGATGGAGGCGATGTCGTAGCGGCCGTTGGGATCCCACTTGCCGTTGAGATAGCTCACCGTGGGGGCTTCGCACAGCTCATCGCGCAGGGCGTTTTGCCGAGTGATGTCGGGGCGCTTGGCATTGGGGCCGAACTCGCTGGTGGGGTAGGCGCTGAGGTCCTCGCGGGAGGAGACCTCGAAGCGGTGTGGCTTATCGCAGCTGGTCTGCTCGAAGTCGGTGGCAGTGCCGTCTGGGGCGATGTCCCACGTCACGCACGAACCAGCGGAGGCGGTGGTAAAGGATGCGATCTCTCCTTCGGAGGGATCGGCGGCCTGACTGCCGTCGGCGCTGGGGGTAGCGGAGCCTTGTGCGGCCGAATCGGTGCCGGTTGGCTCGCCGCTAAAGAGGCCGTAGGACGCCATGAAGGCGGCTGCGGCCACGGCTGCAACGAGGACGACGCGGATGGCGGAGGCGGAGCGCCACGCAGATGAAGTGCTCATAGAACTCTTCATACTACTCCCTTAGCGTCCCTGGCTTCTAGCCCGCCCGGCGCCGTGCGGGAGCACGGCGCCGCTAGATACGTGCGCGAGAGACGTGCGTTGTGAGCCGGTAGCGGTCTGTGCGGTAGACCGAGGAGCACCACTCCACGGGGCGATCACCGGAGCGGGCGAGGCGGGTGATGTGCAGCAGTGGGGTGCCCGGTGAGACGTCGAGAAGCTCGGCGATGTCCTCCTCTGCCGCGACGGCCGTGACCGTCTGCTCGGCCTCGGTGATGGGGACCTCGAAGGTGCTATCCAAAATCGCGTAGACGGAATTGTAGATGTCATTCTCCAGCAGCGACGGCGCAAAGGTGGAGTTGTACCAGCCATCGTCGATGGAATAGGGCTCGCCATCGCCCAAGCGCAGGCGCCGCAGGTGGGTATGGGCCACGGTGGTTTCCGTGCCGAAAAACTCGCAGACCTCACTGGGGGCGGTGCTGCGCTCGCCCAGCAGGATCCGCGAGGAAGCCTGTACCTTTTGGTAGCCCATCTCATCGGAAAAGGACGCCAGGTGGAGCCGGGAGACCAGTGGGTTCGGAGCCACGAAGGTACCTTTACCGCGCACGCGGCGCAGGCGGCCCTCCGCCACCAAGTCACCGATGGCGCGGCGCACGGTGATGCGGGAGACGCCGTAGGTTTCCTCGAGAATGCGCTCGCCCGGGAGGATGTCACCGGGTTTGAGGGTGGTGCGGCAGAGCTCGGAGAGAATATCCCGCAGCTGAGCGTGCTTGGGCACGGGGCCGTCGGTAATAATGTGAGCTGCCATGTTATCCATGATAGCCAGCTGGTTATGACCAGCGCAAAGGTGTGGCCGTGCGCTAGACTATCCGGCGTGATTGATCTCAAATTTCTTCGCGAAAATCCCGATGTCGTCCGCGCCTCTCAGGTAAACCGTGGGGAGGACCCCGCCCTGGTGGACCAGCTGCTCGCCGCCGATGAGCAGCGCCGCGCGGCAATTGTGAAGGCTGACCAGCTGCGCTCGGAGCAGAAGGCCTTTGGCAAGAAGATTGGCCAGGCCTCCCCGGAGGAGCGCCCGGCGCTGCTGGAGGGCTCCAATGAGCTGAAGGAAAAGGTCAAGGCGGCCGGCGAGGAAGCGGCCGCGGCCGAAGCCAAGGTGGAGGAGCTGCAGTACCAGCTCTCCAACGTGGTGGAGGGTGCCCCGGCTGGTGGCGAGGATGATTTCGTCGTGCTCGAGGAGGTCGGCGAGAAGCCGCAGTTCGACTTTGAACCGAAGGATCACCTGGAGTTGGGTGAGACGCTGGGGCTTATCGACGTCAAACGGGGCGCCAAGGTCGGCGGCGCACGTTTCTACTACCTCACCGGTGACGGCGCCTTCCTGCAGCTGGGCATGCTGATGCTGGCTGCGCAGAAAGCCCGTGAGGCCGGCTTTAGCCTCATGATCCCGCCGGTGCTCGTGCGCCCGGACGTGATGCAGGGAACCGGTTTCTTGGGCCAGCACGCGGATGAGGTCTACTACCTGCCGGCGGATGATCTTTATCTGGTTGGTACCTCTGAGGTGGCTCTGGCTGGCTACCACAAGGAAGAGATTATCGACCTGTCCAAGGGCCCGCTGCAGTATGCAGGCTGGTCCTCCTGCTTCCGCCGCGAGGCGGGTTCGCACGGCAAGGACACCCGCGGCATTCTGCGCGTGCACCAGTTCGACAAGCTGGAGATGTTTGTCTACTGCAAGCCGGAAGACGCCGAGGAGATGCACCAGAAGCTGCTGAACATGGAAAAGGACATGCTCGCGGCGATGGAGCTGCCCTACCGCACCATCGACATCGCGGGCGGAGACCTCGGTTCTTCTGCAGCCCGCAAGTTCGATAACGAGGCGTGGGTGCCTACCCAGGGCACGTACCGCGAGCTCACTTCGACCTCGAACTGCACCACCTTCCAGGCGCGCCGCCTCTCCACGCGCTACCGCGATGAGAACGGCAAGACCCAGTACGCCGCCACGCTCAACGGCACCCTGGCTACCACCCGCTGGCTCGTGGCCATCCTGGAGAACCACCAGCAGGCAGACGGTTCCGTGGTGGTTCCGGAGGCATTGCGCCCATTCGTGGGTAAGGACGTTCTTTACCCCGTAAACTCCTAGAAGAATGACAGGAGGCGCCGCAGGCGCCTCCTCCGATCCCCGGTTGTGCCCTCTTAAGGCCCTGAATCCTCCCTGGAGCATCATGAGCGTTGTGACTAATTTCCTCTACCGGCAGATTACGCACATTGGCCGCGGGGTGACCTTGGCCCAGGGGCTGAAGATGCGCCTGTCCGGCGAGGAGAATATCCCGGATAAGGGCGGGGCCGTCATCGTGTGCAACCACACCGGCTACATGGATTTCCTCTTCGGGGCCTTCTTGGCTTATCGCAAGCGGCGTTTGGTGCGCTACTTGGCTAAAGCCTCCATCTTCCAGACGCCGGTGGCCGGGCAGCTTTTTCAGGTGATGGGGCATGTTCCGGTGGATCGCATCGATGGCGGGGCGTCGATTGTCAAAGGCATTGAGCTGGCCAAGAATGGCGAGCTCGTGGGGGTCTTCGCTGAGGGCACGATTTCCCGCAGCTTCGAGATTCGCAGCATGCGCAACGGTGCGGCGCGTATCGCCCACGGCGCGGGTGTGCCGATCATCCCGCAGGTCATCTTCGGCTCCCAGCGCATTTGGACGAAGGGCCAGAAGAAGCACCTAGGCCGCACCAAGACCCCAGTGCTGATCACGGCTCTTGAGCCCTACTACACCACGGGCGATTTCGATGCGGATATCGCGGAGGTGCGCCGCCGGATGCAGGAGGCTCTGGAGGGGCTGTGGGCTCAGTACGAGGAGGAATTCGGCCCGATGCCGGCTGGCGAATACTGGGTACCGGCCCGTAAGGGTGGGGGCGCGCCGACGCTGGAGGAAGCCGAGGCCCAGGACTCCGAGGTGGAGACTGAGCGCTACCGCGTGCGCCGGCTGCGCGATGATCTGACCAATCTCAAGGAGCGCGTGTCCGAGGCCACCGTGGAGCTCATGCGCGATCGGATGGCGTTGATGAAGCCGGGTAGTAACGAGGAAACCGGTACCGCAGAAGCCGAAGCCGAGACCGCCGAGAAGGACCGCCCGCGTACCGCGCCGGAAACCCTCGAGTGGATCAAGGAAAACCTCAACTCGGTGGTGGAAGAGGCCATGCGCGGTGTAGAGGAAGGCCGCGACAAGATCACGGGGGTGATGGCGCAACTGAAGTCTGATGTCATGGAGGCCCAAGCTTCCATGGCTGCGAGCAGTAAGGAAATCTTCGCTGGCTCCGTGGTGGAACAGGGGTTGCTCTCCGCGGCGACGCAATCTCGGCTCATTGTCTCGCGCCTGCCCCACCGCGTGAAGGCGCAGTATTCTGAAGCGCCGCGCGTGGTCGTGGCGGATCAGAGCGCGCTGAGCATGGAAAACGGGGAAATCTCGACGCGGCTCCAAGAAGCGCTGACGCAGCTCGACCCGCAGGTTGAGGAGTTTGTCGTGCTCTCGCCGCAGGGCGAGGTGCTGGACGCTGCCGCCTTTGGGGACCTTCCGCAATCGTGTTGGCGCATCGCCTGCTCGGACGGTGCCGAAGGGGTGCAGTTCAACGATGCCCCCGGGGGAGAGGTCGTGACGGCCTCTTCCCCCGCGGAGGGGCTGGCGGCCGTGGTGAAAAAGATTGGGGCCGAGCCGAAGGATCTCTTGTTCTTTGCCAATGAGCCGGGGGATGAAACCTTTGTGGAGGGTGGGGACGGCGTCGCCGTGCGCATGGTGGCGCTTGAGACTGCACCCATTGAGGTGATTAAGGCTGCGCAGGCGGTGACGTATTCCACCGAGCGCTACGGAATGGCCGAGGTGCTGGAAGCCATGGCGCGCTTGCAGCAAGAGAAGAAATAAGTCTTGACACCCTGGACTTAAGAAGCGTTCGCAACGCCCGTTAACACCCCCGGAAGGGGGTGTTATTTTATTTTGTTCACCTATGGAGTGCCTTGGAAACTCCAGCTTACGGAAGCGGAACTTACGTGTGAGTAGCGTCTCCGGAGATAATTTGGCGTGACCTATAGCATTGGCCGTGGGAGAAAACTTCTTCTTCATCCGCCCTTCGGGCAGGTGGCCGAGGCATCGGTGCACAGGACGCGCGTGGTGGATGAGCGCAACATGCTGCGCACATCGTCAACTGGACAGGACTTTCTGACGCCGTGCAGCGAGAGAGGAGACTCGGTCAACAATGACCACGACGAGTATTAACAGCTTCAACCCTGAGTATTTTGAAAAGACGTGGAACGACTACTCCACCGAGGACTATGACGTCGTCATCATCGGCGGAGGTTCCGTAGGCGCTGGCGCTGCCGTGGATGCGGCCACTCGTGGCCTGAAGACGGCCGTGCTCGAGGCCCGCGACTTCGCCGCTGGCACCTCGTCGCGCTCCTCCAAGATGTTCCACGGTGGCCTGCGCTACCTGGCCATGTTTGATTTCCGCCTCGTGGCGGAGTCCCTCAAGGAGCGCGAGCTCAACATGTCCACCCTCGCACCGCACCTGGTGAAGCCGCTGAAGTTCATCTTCCCGCTGACCCACCGCGGTTGGGAGCGCGTCATGATGTTCGGCGGCTTTACCCTCTATGACCTCATGGGAGGCGCCAAGAGCGTTCCGATGCAGAAGCACCTCACCCGCAAGGGCGTGCTGAAGGTGACCCCGGGCCTCAAGGAGGACGCCGTCGTCGGTGGCGTGCGCTACTACGACACGCTTGTCGACGACGCCCGCCACACCATGACCGTCCTGCGCACCGCCGCCGAATACGGGGCCAACGTGCGTACCGGCACCGAGGTGATTGGTTTTGAGAAGGACGCCCGCGGGCGCGTCACCGCTGCAAAGGTCCGTGACCTGGAAACCGGCCGCGAGGCCACCGTCAAGGGCAAGGTTTTCATCAACGCGACCGGCGTGTGGAACGACAAGATTCAGCAGATGGCGGGCGTCGAAGGAAAATTCACGGTTCATGCCTCCAAGGGTGTGCACATCGTGGTTCCGAAGGATGCCCTCGACGCCGATGCCGCGCTGTGCTTCGTCACCGAAAAGTCCGTGCTTTTCGTCATCCCGTGGGGTGAGTACTGGATCATCGGCACCACCGACACCGATTGGGAGAAGGGCCTGTCCCTGCCGGATCCGGCGCCGACCAAGGCGGATATCGACTACATCCTGGACGAGGTCAACCAGCGCGTGCGCGACAAGATCACCCGCGATGACATCGTCGGTGTGTACTCCGGCCTGCGCCCGTTGCTGTCCGGCAAGTCCGATTCCACCACTAACCTGTCGCGCAACCACGCCGTCGCCCGCGTCGCACCGGGCATGGTGTCCGTCGCCGGTGGCAAGTACACCACGTACCGCGTCATCGGCAAGGACGCGGTGGATCTGGCCGCGAAGGAGCTGGGGACCAAGGTGGCTGAGTCGGTGACCGAGCGCACCCCGATTCTGGGTGCGGACGGCTACCACGCACTGGCTAACCAGGTTCCGGCACTGGCCCGCCGCTACAACCTCAGCGAGGACCGCATCGAGCACCTGCTCGGCCGCTACGGCTCGCTGATCGGTGAGGTGCTGGCTCCGGCTGCTGACGACGCCACGCTGCTCGAACCGGTTCCGGGTGCTGAGAGCTACATCTGGGCAGAGGTGCGCTACGCCGTGACCCACGAGGGTGCCCTGCACATCGACGACATCGTCTCCCGCCGCCTGCGCGTGGCCATCGAGTTCGCCGACCGCGGCGTCGCTGCCGCACAGCCGATCGCTGAATTCGTCGCCCCGCTGCTGGGCTGGGATCAGACCGATATCGAGCGGGAAGTCTCCCACTTCACCAAGCACACCGAGGCAGAGCTCGCCGCTGAGGCAGCACTGACCGACCGTGAGGCAAACGACATCCTCGAGCGCGCAGGCAGCGCACGAGCCACCAAGGAAGAAGCCTAAAAGTCACGGGGCCTAGCGAGCGGTGGATATCCCTCGCTGGGCCCTTGGCCTAGGCAGATAAGAAAGGACATCTTATGACCGGAATGGATGCATTCCTGTGGGAGTTCATCGGCACTGCGCTGCTGCTCCTGCTCGGCAACGGCGTGTGCGCCGTTGTGAACCTCCGAACTTCTGGCGCGCGCGGTTCGGACTGGATCGTCATCGCTATGGGCTGGGGCCTCGCGGTCTTCATCGGCGCTAGTGTCGCCGACCCCTCCGGCGGCCACCTCAACCCGGCGGTCACCATCATGCTGGCGGTGAACGGTTCCCTTGAATGGGGCCTCGTTCCTTACTACCTGCTGGGACAAATTCTCGGCGCCATGCTTGGTGCATTCCTTGCCTGGGCTACGTTTAAGCAGCTTTTCGACGCCAACAACCTCGATGAAGCCGGCAACGTCACCGGCGCCAACAAGAACACTGGGGGGATTTTCTTTACCGCCCCGGCGCACCCGAACAACGGTTGGAACGCAGTCACCGAGTTCATCGCTACCTGCGTACTGCTCATGTTCATCGCCTTTGGCCCGGCCGCGGCGAGTTGGGTCCACTGAAGTACTTCGCTGTTGCCTTCGTCGTCGTGTCCGTGGGCCTGTCCCTCGGTACCGCCACTGGTTATGCCATCAACCCGGTCCGTGACCTCGGACCCCGCATCATGTACGCCTTCGTCCTCCCCATCAAGGACAAGGGCAGCGCCAACTGGGGTTATGCCTGGGTTCCGGTGGTTGCACCGACCTTGGCGGCCGTCGCTGTCGGCCTGTTGTCCATGGCTCTCTAAAAATCAGACCCACACTACTCAGAAACGGAGAACACAATGTCTACTAAGCACTACGTTGCAGCGATTGACCAGGGAACTACGTCCACCCGCTGCATCATTTTCAACCACGACGGCGAGCAGGTGTCCGTCGGCCAGCTCGAGCACGAGCAGATTTTCCCGGAGAAGGGCTGGGTCGAGCATGACCCGGAGGAAATCTGGAGCAACACCCGCCGCGCTGTGGGTGAGGCTTTGGCCAACGGCGACATCAATGTCGAAGATATCGCAGCACTTGGCATTACCAATCAGCGTGAGACCACCGTCGTGTGGGACAAGAACACGGGTAAGCCGGTGTACAACGCCATCGTGTGGCAGGACACCCGCACCACCGATATTTGTAAGGAACTCGCTGGTGATGAAGGTGCGGACAAGTGGCGCCGCCGCACCGGCCTCATCATCAACTCCTACCCGGCCGGCCCGAAGGTGAAGTGGATCCTCGATAACGTCGAGGGCGCCCGCGAGCGCGCGGAAAAGGGCGAGCTGCTCTTCGGCACCATCGATACCTGGCTGCTGTGGAACCTCACCGGTGGTGCCGACGGCGACAATGGCCAGGAGGCCCTGCACGCCACCGATGTCACCAATGCCTCCCGTACTCTTCTCATGGACATCGAGAAGCTCGAGTGGGATGAGGAACTGTGCAAGGAGATGGGGATTCCCACCTCCATGCTGCCGGAGATCCGCCCGTCCCTGGGCGACTTCCGCACCGTCCGCGAGCGCGGCTCGCTGTCCGGTGTGCCGATTCGCGCCATCCTGGGCGACCAGCAGGCCGCCATGTTTGGCCAGGGCTGCTTCCGCCCGGGTTCTGCTAAGAACACCTACGGGACCGGTCTGTTCCTCCTGCTCAACACCGGTACCACCCCGAAGTTCTCCGAGAACGGGCTGCTGACCACCGTGTGCTTCCAGCGCGAGGGCGAGCGCCCGGTCTACGCGCTCGAGGGTTCCGTTTCCATGGGTGGTTCCTTGGTGCAGTGGCTGCGCGATAACCTCCAGCTCATCCCGAACTCCGCGTCCATTGAGAACCTGGCTCGCGAGGTCAAGGACAACGGCGGCGTTTACATCGTTCCGGCCTTCTCCGGACTCTTCGCTCCGTACTGGCGCCCGGATGCCCGCGGTGTCATCGTGGGCCTGACCCGCTACGCCAACCGCAAGCACCTGGCCCGCGCCGTGCTCGAGTCCACCGCGTACCAGACTCGCGACGTTGCTGATGCCATGGTCGCCGACTCCGGTGTGGAGATCACAGAGCTGCGCGTCGACGGCGGCATGACCATGAATGAGCTGCTCATGCAGTTCCAGGCAGACATGCTCGGCGTCGAGGTCCACCGCCCGAAGAACGTGGAGACCACCGCTACCGGTGCGGCCTTCGCTGCCGGCTTGGACTCCGGATTCTGGGATGACCTCAGCGTACTGGGCTCCCAGCAGGGCGACTTCAAGGTCTGGAAGCCGCAGCGCGAGAAGGACGAAGTCGAGGCTCTCTACCGCGACTGGAAGCGCGCCATCAAGCGTTCCCTGAACTGGGAAGACGTGGACGATGACGACGTTATTGCTTAAGGGCTAAGTAGCAGTCTTTGCAGGCAAGCGCGGCTGTCACGAGCATTCTCGTGGCGGCCGCCTTCGTCGTTGTGCGCGTGGCGGACTGCGGCACGGTGGTGGGGATCTAACGCTGCAGTGGACGTTGTTGTGGCTACCAGCGGTTGCGGGTGCGCCCTCGTGTGCATCGCTCTGACGTAGACTCAGGGCTATGGCCAGTGACGTATTTTCGGACCGCGCTCCGCGCCTCATCATCAGTGATATTGATGGCACCTTGTTGGACCGGAACCACCGAGTTCCCAGGCGAAACCGCGAGGCAGTGGCCCGAGCAGTTGCCGCGGGCAGCGAGTTTGCGCTGGCGACCGGCCGGCCCTTCCGCTGGATCATGCCCGTGCTGGAGCAGCTGACCGTGCGCCCGGTGTGCGTGACATCAAATGGTGCGGTGATTTATGACTCGGCGGAGGACCGCGTGCTCTCCGCCCACGAGCTCTCGCCTGAAGCCCTCGCGGAAATCGTGGAGGTGGCCACGAAGGTGCTCGAGCCCCATGGCGGTGTTGGCTTCGGCGCGGAGCGCACGGGGGGCTCGGTCTTGGATCCGGTGGAGGAACTCTTCGTGGTGGAATCGCATTATTCGGAGAACGCGCTTTTTGAAGGCTTCGGCCTCGTGAGCGTCGGCGAATTGGTGTCCCGACCGGCGGTGAAGCTGCTGATCCGCAACACCGCGTTCTCCGCACCGGAACTCTACGAGCTTATTGCTCCGCACATCGATTCCGAGCTTGCCCACGTGACCTACTCAATGTCCGAGGGAATCCTCGAGGTGGCGGCCCCCAACGTGACGAAGCGGCGCGGAATTAGGTGGCTGGCCGAGCATCACGGTATCGCCCGCGAAGACATCATCGCCTTTGGCGATATGCCCAACGATATCGAGATGCTCGAGTGGGCAGGTTGCGGGGTTGCCATGGAGAACGCTCACCCAGAGGTCATGGAGGCGGCAGATGCGGTGACGGTAGCGCATCACCAGGCAGGTGTGGCAAAGGTGCTTGAGCGCTGGTTCTAGTGCTGCTGTACCCCGCCGCGCTGTAGCCGTGAAGCCCAGCGCTACCTGCCCTTTTTCTAGCAGATTCTGAGAGTTTTCTGCCTCCGGTTGCGGGGTGTGTGGTGGTGTTTTAGTCTCGTGGGCATGGGGGATTTGGAGACTTATTTCTCCTATCGCAGTTCGGGGTTGGATCTTGTGGGGCTTGCGGTAGGCAGTGTGGATGATTTACGCGCGCGTGGTGCTTCTGTGGCTGATGCTGCGGAGTTGGCTGGGCTGCATGCGGTGTATTTCGGGCCGACGCGTTTTACGGGCAAGCAGCGCCAGGCGCGTGAAGCCGCGGTTTCTCAAAGGCATGATCTGGCGACTTTGAATCTGATTGAGTCCTATACCGGCAGGGTGAAAAAGGAGTTGGATGCGTGGAATCTGCGCGTTGGGCTTGCGGCGACTCCGGCACACCGTATCCCGAAGGTGGCGAAGGAGCGGTTGAAGCAGTTGCGGCCGAAGCGGGTGCCTGAACTTGGGGTGCGGTTGACGTATCGGAAGGTGGGTCCGCATTCGTTGACTATTACTGATTCGCCGCTGCGGATAAGTGAGATGCGCGGGGTGTTGGAGTCGATTAATCCGGCGGATTTGTTGGATGCGGCAGGTCAGGTGTTTTTCAACCAAGCGCATGGGGGTTCTAAGCCTGCGGTGGCGACCAATGTGGTGGTCACCTTGGATGAGTTGGACCAGATTGTGCGCGGTGAGGGCGATGATATTGAGCTTGTGCTGACTAATGGTGGGCGGATGACGGGGCGGGAGTTTGTCAGCTATAAGTTTGCTGAGGTGGGGTATGTGACGTTGGTGCATCCCACGATTGGGCCGGTGTGGTTGCATCGTGTGCGGCGTTTGGCTGGGTTTGAGCAGCGGTTAATGGCCAGTGCGGAGCATCCGACGTGTGCGCGTGAAGGGTGCAATAAGCCGGCTGATTATTGTCAGGTGCATCATTTGGTGCCGTGGAAGGCGGGTGGGGCGACGGATCCGCCGAATTTGACGATGTTGTGTGCCTATCACAATGGCATTAATGATGATGACCCAGATAAGCCGACTGGCGCGGGTTATGTCTTCCGGTTGCGGGGTGGGGTGGATTATGTACCACCGTGGGCGGAGCCGATTACTTCCCAGCCGGCGTACAAGGCAGCACAAGCAGCGTTGAAGCAGCAGGCGGAAGAGGACTTAGTGGGCGGAGCGCCACCCGATACTTAAAACCCTAGGCCCAAACTAACGCCGAAGCGGAAGCCACCGAGGTGGCTCCCGCAATATCGGCGATCCCACAGGGCTGTGCGCGTGAGTTTTGCGCACACGCGGTGCGGCTGGGATTAGTTCGTGAAGACCTGAATCTGCTCAGTCTCCGGGTTGTAGACGATGGAACCGCCCTGGAACTGCACGCGGACTTCCTTGCCGAAGCCGGTGGGGAGTTCGTCGGAGGTCGGCAAGCCGAGTGTTGCCGAGTTGTCGCCCGACGCCCATTCCTTGGCGATGCGTCCCACCAGCGCGTGCGTACCAGTGTCCTCGGAGCTCAGCACGACGCCGTTCTGGAAGAGCTGGTAGATGATGCCGGCCGACTCATCCGGACCGCCAACAGCCAGACCCAGCGCCGGACCGAAGGCGTTAAGGACTGCCGTCCACGTTTCCTTCAGGCCCTCGTTCTTGCTCAGGGAAAGCACCTTGGTCACGATGCCCGGGATCTGCTCCACTGGCAGGCCATTGACCGTCTGGTTCATGTCAATCTGCTGGTCCGAGCGGGCATACATGATGGCGAAGAGCGTGCCAGCCAGGCCGACTAGTGCGGTGATGGTGCTCATCGGGATTTCAGTATCGCCCAGCGAGGACGTTGCCTCCTGTGCGGGAGCTGCCGGTGCAGGAGCGGAAGGCGCGTGGTTGTCGTTCGGCGTGGAGTCGGAGGTATCCGGCGTAGGTGTATCCACGCTGCCCCAGTCCGTGGAGGTCGAACCAGACGCGCCCGACTTGATGGCGAGGTACTTCTTGTGCGCCGCCTGGCGGATCGTCGGCCACTGTGCGATGGTGTAGCGCCCCGGGCAGGCAGTGAAGTGAACGTCGCTGTGCCCGAAGAGGCCATAGACCGAGGCAGAGGCACCAGCCGGGTAGCGCGAGCCGCTGAAGCCCTCCGAGGGCAGGGAGACGCGGGAGGTCGGATCAACACCGGAAATCGCGCCCTTCCAGCCAGCCAGGTCGGTGACGGACTCCAGCAAGGCTTCCGTCGGCTGAGCCGTCTCATAGTTGCCGATCATGGAAATACCCCACGTATTCCGGTTGAAGCCACCGATGTGAGCTCCCTGTACGGCCTTGTCGAGCCCGCCGTAACGGCCCTCGTAGATGGTGCCGTACTTATCGACCAGCGCGTTGTATCCGATATCGCACCACCCCAGGTTCTGGGCGTGGTACTTGTACGCGGCGCGCACCTGCGCGGCCGCCTGCGCGCGGGTGTAGTTATTGGAACCCGCGGTGTGGTGCAGCGCAATGGCCTTCACACCGTCGTCATAGTCGGCGCCCCTGCAGCGGATATTCTCATCCGCGCCCCAGCCAGAGCGCGAGACCACGCGCGGCATGCCATCGGTCTCAGCGGTCGGCTCAATGACCTCGCCCTCCTGGGCGTTGCCGTCCATGAAGACAGCTTCAAGGCCGTCGACGTCGCTATTGGCGGGAAGCTCTTCGGTCTCAGCGACGGGGGCGATGTCGCCGACGTTGAAGGAGGCGTCGTCAAGCGCGGCGTCCTCAACGGGGGTTTCGGTGAACTCTTCGTCCAGGTTCGACCCGGTCACCAGATCCACATTGTTGATGGAGACCTGCACGTCGTTGGTATCGCCTACGAAGATGAGCTCGGTGCCGTTCGTGGCGGAGGGGTCATCGTTGTTGTAGGACATCGCGTCCATGTCGTACCACTCGGACCAGGACCCGTCTGGCTGCTTAGCGCGGACGAAGGCCGCGACGTCGCGCGAACCCTTCCACGTGACGGCGAAGGAGGAGAAAGTCTCATCGCGGTGGAATTGCTTGACGGCGCGCGGGCCTTCGCCCTCGCCCTGGGCGGCGATGGCCGGGTCATCCACCACGACCGTTTCGCCGGACCCGAAGGATTCGGAGGCCGAGCTCACTTCGATGGGGCCGCTGCCCGCTTCCTGCGTTTGGATAAGGGTTTGGCCGCCCACGGCTGCGGCAGCGACCACAGCGATCGAGGTGACCGTAGCGATAACCGGCGTCGACCACGTCGATTTCGCGGGAACAAGACGACGTTTGAGGTGCACTGTTACTCCCTAGGATGGTGTGCGCCACGAGGTTAAGAGGAGCGCAAAAAGTTAACTAACGGGACAGATGTTACGCCAGTTGTTGGAGTGAAAGAAGGTGTGACACGCGAGTTTTCTCGCTTGGGTGTCACCCGCCGTTCTGTGCGTGTTACTGCTTTAAGCTGATGGCCATGACTGCATATGACCTCATCGTTGTTGGATCTGGATTCTTCGGCCTGACCGTGGCCGAGCGCGCAGCCTCCCAGCTGGGCAAGAAGGTGCTCATCGTCGAGCGCCGCGAGCACCTGGGCGGCAACGCCTACTCGGAGGCCGAGCCGGAGACCGGCATCGAGGTCCACAAGTACGGCGCGCACCTTTTCCACACCTCGAATAAGCGCGTGTGGGAGTACTGCAACCAGTTCACCGACTTCACTGACTATCAGCACCGCGTCTTCGCCATGCACGACGGTACGGCCTACCAGTTCCCCATGGGCCTGGGCCTGATTAACCAGTTCTTCGGCCGCTACTACTCCCCGGACGAGGCGCGCCAGCTCATTAAGGAGCAGGCCGGCGAGTTCGCCGTGGATGAGGCGCAGAACCTGGAGGAGAAGGCCATCGCGCTCATTGGCCGCCCGCTCTACGAGGCCTTCATTCGCGACTACACCGCGAAGCAGTGGCAGACCGACCCGAAGGAGCTGCCGGCCGGGAACATTACGCGCCTGCCGGTGCGCTACACCTTCAACAACCGCTATTTCAACGACACCTACGAGGGCCTGCCCGTCGACGGCTACGCGGCCTGGCTGGAGAAGATGGCGGAGCACGAGCTTATCGACGTCCGTCTCAACACCGACTGGTTCGACGTGCGCGAGGAGGTGCGGGGGGCGTCGCCAAGCGCGCCGGTGGTCTACACCGGCCCACTGGATCGCTACTTCGACTTCGCCGAGGGTGAGCTGGGCTGGCGCACGCTGGACTTCGATATGGAGGTGCTGGAGACCGGTGACTTCCAGGGCACCCCGGTGATGAACTACAACGATGCGGACGTGGACTACACCCGCATCCACGAGTTCCGCCACTTCCACCCGGAGCGCGCCGATAAGTACCCCAAGGACAAGACGGTGATTATGAAGGAGTACTCGCGCTTTGCTGAGAAGGGCGATGAGCCGTACTACCCGATCAACACCCCGGAGGACCGCTCCAAGCTGGAGGCCTACCGCAAGCTCGCCGCCGCCGAGGCTCGCGAGAACCAGGTCCTCTTCGGCGGCCGCCTGGGCACTTACCAGTACCTGGACATGCACATGGCCATCGCCTCCGCGCTGAGCATGTTCGATAACAAGCTGGCTCCCTATTTCCGTGATGGCCAAGCCATCACGCAGGAGCGCGGTCACTAGGCCACGGCGCTGGCCCGGCCGCTCCCGGTAGCGCAGCGTGGCGCGCTATGCTGAGACACCTCGATGAAAGGAGGTGACGGCATGGCCCAGCGCAAAAAGAAGCGCGCAGACCGCAGTATGTGGAAGATGTCCCCGGAGCGGCTCGAGGAACACCTCAAGCTGCGCAGTCGCGCAACGCGCATTCCCGATAAGAAGAAGGAACAATCCAGGAAGGCCTGCCGGAACACCCGGCGGGCCTTTGGCCGTTTATGGGGAGGTTGTGCCAGCGTACGGAACTAGACCAAAGAAAATAAAACTTGTGGTCTGGCCAACAATCACTTAAGGTTAACAGTAGGTTAACAATAGGCGAACAGAAAGTGAGTTTAGAGATGACTTCCCCGAACGCCCGCCGTTTCGATACGTTGCGCCAGGATTTACACGCAGATTATGGCCACGAGTACACTGCCCAGGAGATTGACTCCTTCCTCGATGCCACTATTGAGCGTCACGAGGCTGGCGCGACTTTAGAAGAGTTCATTCCCGTGATGGTGGAGCGCGAGGTGCGCGAGCACTTCGGCACCCACCGCATCCACGTGCGTTTCTCGGCAGGTGCCGACCATGCGCTGGCGCAGGCAGCCGTGGCTTTGACGAAGAAGTATGCCGGTAACGCGCTGCTGGTGGACGCCGCCGTAGCCCACCCGGAAAACGACCCTGACTCCCACATGGCCCACGTGCTCCAGGAGCGCGGCATGGCGGAGCACCCGGACCGCTACGTCGAGGACCTGCGTCTGGTGACCATCCCGGATTACATCGTGTACTTGGGCCGCGAGATCCCGCGCGACGAGGCCGGCAAAGACATCAAGATCTGGGACATCGCCACCGCCGAAACCGTGGAAGAGACCCGTGAGCTGGCCGATGACCTCGGCGCCCGCGTGCTCTACATGCTCAACCGCCTGGGCATCGAGCCCATCTCGGAGGACGCACCGGTGACGGCCTAAATCCCCGAGAGCTGTGATCTGACACTAGTTGATCTGACACTAGTTGGGTCGAGCATTCCAGTGCCATAAGCATTTCCCCAGACCTAGAACCCGAAACATGCAGGTCGGCGTCGTCGAGCACTGTGGCCTAGTTGAGCAGTGAACTGGAGGTTTCGGGTTCCAAGTCTGGGGATCTGACGCACCAGGACGTAAAGGGTTCCACCAGCCTCTGGTGTGAAACCTTTCGCCAAGGCGCACCGTTCTTGCGCAAAGCTCGGCTGACGTGGACGTTGCAGTAGATTAAGGCGCGCGGATGCGGACAAGGAGTCATATAAGAGCAGCCGCGTGGGAACTCAGCGCAGCAGTACTTAACCACTAATCTGGGGTTCTGAATACTGTCGAAATCTGTGTGGAGAACCGAAGATATCGTGACTGCCAACAATTCTGCTGCGTACGAACCCGTACAGCGCATCCTGCTGCCCAAGCGTGGCGAGCCGGTCGACGTCCGCATGCTCTACCTCATCGAGTCCGAGCAGAACCGCGAGCGACTCAGCTGGAGCGGCCGCACCTCCGTGACCATCCCGGCTGGTGAGGAGGCCTCCTTCGAGACCTACTTCAACGCCTTCCCAGCCGCCTACTGGCGCCGTTGGTCCCAGCTGAAGTCCATCGTGCTGGCGATGGACGTCGAGGGCGAGGCCAACATTTCCCTCTACCGTTCCAAGCAGGACGGCCAGCGCATCGCCGTGGCCAACCACGTGGTAACCACCGGCCACCACGAGTTTGAGCTGCCCCTGAAGAACTTCGAGGACGGCGGCCTGCTGTGGTTCGATGCCTCTGCCGTTGAGGACACCGTGCTTAGCGACGCCGCCTGGTGCGCCCCGCACGCCCCGAACCCGCAGCTCCTGCCGGACGGCAGCGAGTACCCGGCGCAGGAGAAGCGCGTGGCCGTGGGCATTCCGACCTTCAACCGCCCCACCGACGCCGTCGCGGCGCTGCAAGCGCTGGCGGAGGATCCGGTGGTGGACGGCATCATCGACTACGTCCTCATGCCGGACCAGGGCAACCAGCACCCGGCGGACGAGCCGGGCTACGACGAGGCCGTGGCGCACTTCGGTGAGCGCTTCCGCGAGTTCCGCCAGGGCAACCTGGGCGGCTCGGGCGGTTACTCCCGCATCATGTTCGAGGCGCTGGAAAACACCGACTCGCCCTACATCCTCTACATGGACGATGACATCGCCATCGAGCCGGATTCCATCCTCCGTGCGGTCCAAGCAGCGCGCTACGCTGCCAAGCCCTTCATCGTGGGCGGCCAGATGCTCAACCTGCAGGAGCGCTCCCAGCTGCGTACCACCGGCGAGCGTGTGAACCGCGCTGACTTCATGTGGGGTGCGGCCGAGCACGCCGTCTATGACCACGACTTTGCCAAGTACCCGCTGCGCGCCATCGGTGACGCTCAGTCCCACCTCGACCCGAAGAAGTATGACTCCCGCGCGCTGCACCGCCGCGTCGACGTGGAATACAACGGCTGGTGGATGTGCCTCTTCCCGCGCGTCGTGGCGGAAAGCATTGGGCAGCCGCTGCCGCTGTTCATCAAGTGGGATGACACCGAATACTCCCTGCGCGCCGCCGCCCACGGCTTCCCCACGGTGACCTGGCCGGGCGCTGCCATCTGGCACATGGCGTGGGCGGATAAGGACGATGCCATCGACTGGCAGGCCTACTTCCACCTGCGCAACCGCCTCATCGTGGCGGCCCTCTACCACGAGGGCGATGCGCGCGGGATTACCAAGTCCATCTTCAAGTCCACCCTCAAGCACACCATGTGCATGGAGTACTCCACCATGGCCATCCAGCTGGAAGCCATGAAGGACTTCCTGGCCGGACCGGACCAGCTCTTCGACATCCTGGAGTCCTCGCTGCCGCGCATCGCCGCAATCCGCAAGGAGTTCCCGGACGCCGTCATCATCGATTCGGCGGATCAGCTGCCCGCGCCCACCGGCGCGCCGGGCGTGCCCACCCGCAATGTCGGTGGCCGCCTGGGCAAGATCAAGAAAATTCCGTGGCTCATCAAGTCCGCCAAGCACCTGGTCACCAAGGAAGACCCGGCACACCACGAAGCACCGCAGCTCAACCTCACCCCGGAGGAGGCCCGCTGGTTCACGCTCTCCCGCGTGGATTCCGCCACCGTCTCCACCGCGGGCGGCACTGGCGTGGCCTTCCGCAAGCGCGACCGCGAGCTGGCCCTCGAGCTGGTGAAGTCCACCCGCGAGCTGCTCAAGGAAATTGAGGATAACTTCGACGACCTGCGCGCCGAGTACCGCGCGGCTCTGCCGGAGCTGACCTCCCGCGAGTCCTGGCGAAAGGTCTTCGATGCCCAATAAGCTTTCTGTCGCCGAATCCCGTGTCCTCGAGAAGATCCAGGATGCGGCCTTCGATGCGCCCGGCGTTCTGCCCACGCGCGGGGTTTAAGCCACTTCGGCGAGCACGCCCTGGGCTGGCTGGCGCTCTCCGGCTTAGGTGCCGCCGTGAATTACCAGAATCCGGCGCGCCGCCGCCAATGGGTAGCTGTCGGTGCGGGTGCTTTCACGGCGCACGCGGCCAGCGTTGTGATCAAGCGCATTGTGCGGCGCAAGCGCCCGGACTATGACTACGTCAAAGTCGGCGTGAAAACCCCTTCTAAGCTGTCCTTTCCTTCTTCGCACGCGACGTCGACAAGCGCGTTCCTCGTGGGCGCCGCTTACGTTCTGGGAACCCCGGCACCGCTCGTTGGTGTGCCGGTCATGATGGCCTCGCGTATGGTGCTCGGGGTACATTACCCATCCGATACGGCGATCGGCGCCCTGCTGGGAGCCGCCACCGCGGAAGCATGCCATCGCTATGAAAGGAAGACCGCATGAGCGAACGTCCTAACCGCGTCGACGACGGTGAGCAGAGAGTCTTCCACTCTGAGCCGCACACCTCCGGCATCGATACCGGCCGCAAGCGCAAGCCGCCGAAAAACCTCGCCGATGGCATGGTGAAGGCGTTGCGCCCCAAGCAGTGGGTCAAGAACGTCCTCGTTCTCGCCGCCCCTGCGGCCGCGGGCGCGGATTCGCTGTTCCACACGCGCGTGCTTCTCGACGTCCTCCTCGCGTTCATCGTCTTCTGCATGGGCGCATCCTCCATCTATCTCATCAACGATGCCCGCGACGTGGAGGCGGACCGCGCGCATCCGACGAAGCGCTTCCGCCCCATCGCGGCGGGCGTGCTTCCAGTGAACTTGGCTTATGCCATGGCGGCGGTGCTCATCATCGGTTCGATTGGTCTGTCCTTCTTGGCCACGGCTGGTTTGCAGCTCGCCATCGTCATGGCCATCTACATCGGCCTGCAGCTGGGCTATTGCTTCGGATGGAAGCACATGCCGGTGATTGATATCGCCCTGGTGTCCTCCGGATTCATGCTGCGCACCATGGCTGGCGGTGTGGCCGCGGGCATCGTGCTCTCCCAGTGGTTCCTGCTGGTGGCCGCATTCGGTTCGCTGTTCATGGCCTCCGGCAAGCGCTACTCGGAGATCCTTCTGGCGGAGCGCACGGGCGCCAAGATCCGTAAGTCCTTGGAGGGCTATACGCCTACCTACCTGCGCTTCGTGTGGACTTTGGCCGCTACCGCCGTGGTCATGTCCTACTCGCTGTGGGGTTTCCAGCTTTCCAACGAGTCTGATGGCCCGGCCAGCGTGTGGTACCAGGTGTCCATGGTGCCATTTACCATCGCCATCCTGCGCTATGCCGCTGACGTGGACCGCGGCAACGGCGGTGCCCCGGATGAGATTGCCCTGGAGGATCGCGTCCTCCAGATCCTGGCCCTTCTGTGGCTGGCCTGTATTGCCATGGCGGTGTACATCATGCCGGTCATGATGGGCTAGACTCTCTCCTAATGCGAAAATCCGAATCACGTACCGCGGCGGCGCTCAGCGCGCTGGCCTCGGTCATCGTGATCGGAGTTTTCTCGTTTTGGGGCGGCTTTGCGCGCCGCTGGATTTCCGACGACGGCCTCATCGTCCTGCGCACCGTGCGCAACCTGGAGGAGGGCAACGGCCCCGTTTTCAACGCGGGCGAGCGCGTGGAGGCCAATACCTCGACGCTCTGGCAGTACCTCATCCTTCTTGCCCGCTGGGTCACCAACGCCCCGCTGGAGTCCATCGCCGTCAACCTGGGATTGCTTCTGGCGGTCGCGGCCATGATGTTGGGGGCGTGGGCCACAGCCCGGGCCTTCTTCCGCTCGGGCCAACTCGCCACTCCGCTTCTGGCGCCCGCGGGCGCGCTGGTCTACCTCGCGCTGCCGCCTGCCCGTGATTTCTTTACCTCCGGACTCGAGTGGGGCCTGTCCATCTTCTACCTCGCCGCCCTGTGGGCGTTGCTCCAGCACTGGGCGCAGTCTCGCGATAACGCCAGCGCCTACTGGCTGGCGCTGTGGGCGGGATTGTCCTGGCTCGTGCGCCCGGAATTCGCGCTCTACGGCGGGCTGGCCGGCCTGCTCCTCTTGGCGGCGCACCGCAACTGGAAAGTCTGGCTCGGCATTCTTGGCGCGGCCCTGCCCATCCCGGCGGGTTACCAATTCTTCCGCATGGGCTATTACGGCCTGTTGACGCCGCACACGGCGGTGGCCAAGTCGGCGTCGTCAAGCGCGTGGGGCAGCGGCCTGGACTATGCCGGTGACTTCGTTGGGCCGTATGCCCTGTACCTGCCCGTTCTCGTGCTGGCGGGTGCTGCGCTGTGGACCTTCCGTGCCCACCTGCGCCCGGCGGCCCTGCGAAGCTCCACGACCGTCACTTACCTGCTGGTCGGTGCGGCGGTGGTGCATGTGGTGTACGTGCTGCGCGTCGGCGGTGACTTCATGCACGGCCGCATGCTGCTGCTGCCGCTGTTTGCCGCCCTCCTGCCGGTCTTCGTGCTGCCGCTGAGAGGCCTGGTGTCTGGGCTCGCGGCAGCCTTCTGTGCGGTATGGGCCGTGGTGGTTGTGCTGCGCGGGCACCCCACGGACTGGGAGGCCTACGAGCAGCCGCTGTCCATCGTGGATGAGCGCGACTTCTGGACCTACGCCACGAACCGCGAGGCGGGTTACCCGCCGCGTTCGGCACGGGACTACATGACGATGAAGTTCATGCGCGGCTACGGGGAGGTCACCGAGAGGCTCGCGGACGGCGATGCCCTGGGTGTTATCTATGTAGAGGACAAGGAGAAGGACCTTCTTAATTGGCTCACCGTCCCGCGCGAGCCGGGCGCGGAGGAGCCGCCGACGGTCTACCTGGTCAATCTGGGCATGACCTCAATGAACGCGCCGCTCAACGTGCGGGTGCTCGACACCATCGGCCTGGCCACCCCGCTGGCCGCACGGATGCCCCGCGAGGAAGGCGGGCGTGTGGGCCACGACAAGCACCTCGAGCTGGAGTGGCAGGCGGCGCTGACGGGCGCGGACATCGAGTACCTCCCGCCGTGGTATGACAAGGAGAAGACTCGGCAGGCGCGGGCGGCGCTGGCCACCCCAGAGGTGCAGGAGCTTGTTGCTTCCTACAGCGAGCCCCTGACGTGGGAGCGCTTCCGCGCGAACCTGGCCTTCTCCGTGACCACGGGGCGCACCCTCATGTTTTCTGCCGATCCGGCCGATTACCCTGCCCACTAGCTTGAGGCGGGCTGGCAAATACCCCCACGGGGAGGCAAAAATTGCCAGGGTGCGTTACGCTACAAAAGATTCTTGTTATTGATCCGTAACTATCGCTGGCGTGTTGGCGATGTAGTAATGGCAGTAAAAATGTTAAGGAGAAACATGAGTTCACTAAGCTCTGGCCTGCGGACTCGGGTCCTCTCAGTGGTGGCCGCTATTGCCGTGGCCTTGGGCCTGGTCGTGACCGCCGGCACCCAGGAAGCATCCGCAGCTCACCGTGACTGGCTGCGCGCGGACGCCACCGGCACCTGCGAGTGGGATGGCATCGGCTTCTGGGTGCAGCGCTGCGATGTGTGGTCCCAGGCGATGGGCCGAAACATCCCGGTGCAGATCCAGCCAGCCAAGAACGGCGGCAACGCGGGCCTCTACCTGCTCGATGGTCTGCGCGCGACCGATTCCACCAACGCGTGGATCCATGACGTCAACGCCGCGCGCACCTACGTGGATCACAACATCACCCTGGTGATGCCGGTGGGCGGCGCTGGCTCCTTCTACGCGGACTGGAATGGTCCGGCTACGTACGATCTGGTCAAGCCGGTCAACTACCAGTGGGAGACCTTCCTGACGCAGGAGTTGCCGGCTTACCTTGAGGGCAACTTCGGCGTGGCCCGCAACAATAACTCCATTGCTGGTCTGTCCATGGGCGCTACCGCAGCGATTACCCTCGCTGGCAAGCACCCCGAGCAGTTCCGCCAGGCGCTGTCCTACTCTGGCTACCTCACCACGACGTTGCCGGGAGCTCAGACCTTTATGCGCCTGGCGCTTCTCGACGCCGGCGGCTTCAACATCAACGCCATGTACGGCTCCGTCATCAACCCGAAGCGCTTCAGCAATGACCCCTTCAACCTGATCCCGGATCTGGCTGCAAACGGAACGGATGTTTACGTGTCCGCCGCTTCCGGTGTTCCGGGGCCGCTGGATCAACAACGCTACCTGCCGCAGCACATCGCGTCCGGCATGGCGTTGGAAGCCTTCGCCAACGGCACCACCCGCCTGTGGGAGCTCAAGGCTCGGGCGATGGGTGTTCGCCTGCAGACGGATTACCCGGCCCAGGGCCTGCACAACTGGGAGCAGTTCGGTTACCAGCTGGAACGCTCCAAGCCGCAGGTGCTCAACGTTATGAACGCCTGGTAACTAGCTAGCCGCCGTGCCCTTGGGTGTGGCGGCTTTTTCATCCCACCGCTGGGCGTGTCCCCTACCGAAAGTCTCAAGTTAAACTTAAACTTGAGAACACACTAGACCGCTCACCACGCGTGCGGCGGCGAGTTCCGCAGGAGGGGAACCTGCGGAACTCGCTCGCGGCATCGCGTGCCCTTATCTCGATATACCCCTTAAAAGGACTCTTCAATGCCGAACACTGCGTCATCTCAGCCTCGCCGGTCCGCTAAGGATTCCGGCCTGCGTTCCCCGTCCGCAGCCCGCAAGGGCCTGACCATCGCTGCGCTGCCCACCGCCGTGGCAGTGGGCTTTGCGTTGCTGCCTATCGCAAACGCGCAGTCCTCAAGCTCCTCGAGCGAGGGCATTACCGACCTGCTGGGAAGCTCTAACTTCTCCGATTCTTTCGCCCCGTCCAACCCGCCGCAGCGTACTCCGGTGGAGACGGAGTACCCGAAGATCGAGGGCCTGCCGGAGGGCGTGTCCGTCTCTCGCGTGGAATATCTGACCAACCGCCACCTCAAGGTCTACATTAAGTCCGCTGCGATGCCGGACAAGGAGCAGGTCGTGCAGATTCAGCTCGCGCGCGATTGGTACTCCAGCCCGGACAAGACCTTCCCGGAGGTCTGGGCACTCGACGGCCTGCGCGCGCGTGACGATGAGTCCGGTTGGACCATCGAGACCAACATCCTGTCCCAGTACGCCGACCGCAACGTCAACCTCATCATGCCGGTGGGCGGCGAGTCCTCTTTCTACTCCGACTGGCAGAAGGAAGACAACGGCACCCACTACATGTGGGAGACCTTCCTGATGAAGGAGCTCATCCCGATCCTGGAGAAGGGCTACCGCTCCAACGGCAAGCGCGCCGTGACCGGTATCTCCATGGGTGGTACCGCCGCCATGAACCTGGCCGAGCGCAACCCCTGGGCCTTCAAGTATGTTGGCTCTTTCTCGGGTTACCTCGACACCACCACCACCGGTATGCCGGAGGCCATTACCGCCGCGCAGGCCGATGCCGGCGGATTCACCTCCACCAACATGTGGGGCGATCTCTACTCCCAGGACTGGATCGACCACGATCCGAAGCTGGGTATTGAAAACCTCAAGGACATGAAGGTCTACGTCTCTGCCGGCAACGGCAAGGACGACTACGGCCAACTCGGCTCCGTGGCTAAGGGTCAGGCCAACATGGCCGGCGTGGGCCTGGAAGCGATCTCGCGCATGTCCACCCAGACCTTTGTTGACTACGCCAAGCGCGCCGGCGTCGAGCCGGTCGTCAAGTTCCGCCCGACCGGCGTTCACAGCTGGGAATACTGGCAGTTCGAGATGACCGAGGCATGGCCCTACATCGCCGATTCTCTCGGCTTGGACAAGAGCGACCGTGGCGCGGACTGCACCCCGGTTGGGGCCATCGCTGAGGCCACCAAGTCCGGCATCATCGGCTCCTGCGTGAACAACGAGTATGACGTCGCCGAGCGCGGCAAGGCCCAGGACTTCCAGGCCGGTACTGCCTACTGGTCCCCGGAGACTGGTGCGCACGCCGTTATCGGCCGCATCGGCGCACGCTACTCCGAGCTCGGTGGCCCGACCTCCTGGTTGGGTTTCCCGAAGACCGGTGAGGAGAAGACCCCCGACGGTCGCGGACGCTACGTCCACTTCGAGCATGGCTCCATCTACTGGACCCCGGAGACCGGCGCCTGGCCTATCTCGAAGGACTTCTTCGACGCCTGGGGCAAGAACGGCTTCGAGGGCGGCGACCTCAAGTACCCGGTAGCCGAGCCGCGCAAGGTCGGCGACGGCGAGGTCCAGGAGTTCGAGGACGGCGTACTGACCCGCAATCCAGACGGTTCCTTCCACATCGTGCACGGTGCTATCGGCGCGAAGTACAAGGAGCTGAAGGCTGCTGACTCCGAGCTGGGCTTCCCGGTGGGTGAGGAGAAGGCCGTCAACGGCGGCTTCTTCCAGGAGTTCGAGCACGGCAACATCTACTGGTCCATGGACTCCGGCGCGCACTACATCCTCAAGGGAGAGATCTTCGATGAGTGGGGAAAGCACGGCTACGAGCAGGGCGAGTTCGGCTGGCCCACCGAGGATTATGCGACGATCCCGGCCGGCGGGCTGACCCAGACCTTCCAGCACGGTGTTATCCGCAAGGTCATGGGCCAGGTTCAGGCGGATAAGAAGTAGGGACGGCTATGCGATTTTTCTCCGCCCGTCCCGCTGCGGCAGCCGGCGCGGCCGTGTTGCTGGCCGCCGGCGCGCTGTTGACCGGCTGCGGTTCCGCCACCGTCGAGGAAGGTGAGGCCACCGAAACGTCGGTGGCGCCGCTGGAGCGCTCCTCGGGGGCGAGCGGTGAATCGTCGCCAAGCAAGGCGTCGTCCAGCTCAGCGTCGGAGTCCCCCTCCGAGCAGAGTGAGCGAGCGCAGGATGACGAGCCGGAGGACCGCGGTGCGCGCGAGATCTCCGAAATTCCCGCGCCCGCGCCTGAACAGGGCCCGGACCAGGACTTCCTGGCCGCAGTGGCTGAGAAGGGCGTGAACATCGACGGTGTGGAAGACCAGCTGGTGGGTGCCGCGCAGGCCTCCTGCCAGGGCGATACCGTCACCGTGCCCGCGGTGGCCGGGCAGCTCATCGAGCAGGGCCGCAGTGAACTCGGCCACGAAGAACTCGTCCAGCTCATCACCGAGCAGGGCCGCGCGCTCTGCGCTCAGTAATGTGGCAGGGATTTTCCAGTCAATCCCGCACCTTCCCAAGGTAGAAACTTCTTCATGCGTAAAACCATGCGTAACACACTGACCGTCCTTGCCGTGGTCGTCCTCCTCGCCCTGATTGGCGGGGGAGCGGTTCACTTCCTCAACACCCGCGAGGAAGGGGAACAAGGAAACCTTGCGGAGCCTGCCCCCTCCCAGGAGGAGGACAACACGGCCCCCGAGCAGCCGGACTGGTGCCCGCGCGTGGAATTCATCTCCGCGCCGGGAACGTGGGAATCCGCTGCGGACGATGATCCGATCAACCCGGGCGCGAACCCGAATTCCTTCATGCTCTCGATCACGAATCCCCTGAAGGAGGCCTACGTCCCCGAGGACGTCAAGGTGTGGACACTGCCCTATACCGCGCAGTTTAAGAACATCAACGCGCAGCACGAGATGAGCTACGACGATTCCCGCAACGAAGGCACCTCGCGCCTCGAGGGCGAGCTGACCTACATGCACGAGACCTGCCCGGACACGAAGTTCATCCTGAGCGGATTTTCGCAGGGAGCGGTCATCGCGGGTGATGTGGCGGACCGCATCGGCGGCGGCAATGGACCCATCCCCGCGGAGAGCGTGGCGGGTGTGGCCCTCATTGCGGACGGCCGGCGCCAGGACGGCGTGGGCATTAACCCGGGTGCGCACGTCGGCGGCGTGGGCGCGGAGATTGCCCTGCAGCCGGTGTCGACCTTGATTCAGGGCATCGTCCCGGGCGCCACCATGCGCGGTGCGCGCGCCAATGGCTTTGGGGAGTTGGCGGACCGCACTTTCCAAATCTGTGCGCCGAATGACTCTATTTGTGATGCGCCCCTGGACGTGAGCAACGGGCTCGAACGAGCGCGTGACCTCATCGACGCCAACGGCGTTCATGCACTGTATGCCTACAATCCGGACGTTATCGAAGGGGTCACCACCAACCAGTGGGTCACGCAGTGGGCTAAGGACACCATCGACGCGCAGTAGCGCTTGACGACGTCCCGCCCGCGCGCCATGTAACGTTCGGCACACTCCTTCTGATATTTTCAATGTCAAAAGTACGTGAAGCAGGGGTGCGCGCCCCTCTCTACCCTACGAAGGAGCTTTCCCACATGGACCTGAAAGCCTTGATCGGCCAGTTCTTCGACGACAAGGGCAACATCGCCCTGCCGCCTCACCTCACGTTGGCGGGGCTCGCCGAACACGTCTATGCCGCGGAGCAGCAGGCGGGAATCCCGGATCGCCCGGTCATGCGCCAGTGGGTCTATACCGATAATCCGGAGGGCACCCCGCGCGATATCACCCGCTCCCAGGTCAATACCCGCATCAAGGCGGTAGCAGCGCGCCTGCAGCAGGTGGGCACAATGGGGGATCGCGTGGCCATCCTGGCGGGCAACTCCCCCGAGTACATCTTCGGCTTCCTGGGCGCGATGTACGCCGGTATGACCCCGATCCCGCTCTATGATCCGAACGAGCCCGGCCACACCGATCACCTGCGGGCGGTCTTCGGCGATGCCAACCCGTCGATCGTGCTGACCAACAACACGTCCGCTGCCGCCAACCGCGCGTACTTCTCGGACCGCCCAGCAGCCGAGCGCCCGCGCATCATCTCCATCGACTCCCTGCCGGATTCGCTGGCACAGAGCTGGGTCAACCCGCTGGAGACGGAGGAAGGCAAGGCCGCGCTTGCCGCGCTACAGACCGCGCCGCTGGATCAGCCGGCCTTCCTGCAGTACACCTCCGGTTCCACCCGCACCCCGGCCGGCGTGCTGCTGACCAACCGCAACATCATGACCAACGTGCTGCAGATCTTCACCGCGGTACAGATTAAGCTGCCGGCCCGCGTGGTTTCCTGGCTGCCGATGCACCACGACATGGGCATCATCCTGGCGGTTTTCGTGACCATCCTGGGCGTCAACCTGGAGATCATGACGCCGCGTGACTTCGTCCAGCAGCCTAAGCGCTGGATTGACCAGCTCAAGCGTCAGCCCATCGATGAGCAGCTGCAGGGAACCTACGCCGTGGTTCCCAACTTCGCCCTCGAGCTTGCCGCGCGCTACGGAGCCCCGGCGGCTGGCGAAGAGGTGGACTTCAGCAACGTCGATGGCATCGTGATCGGCTCGGAGCCGGTCACGGAATCTGCGGTGAACTCCTTCTGGGAGGTCTTTGGCAAGGAGGAGTATGGCCTGCGCCGTGAGACCCTGCGCCCGTCCTACGGCATGGCGGAGGCCTCGCTGATCGTCACCACCCCGCAGACTCTGGAGCGCCCGATCATTTCCCACTTCGATCGCGAGCGTCTGGCCGAGGGCGAAGCGGTCATCGTCGAAAAGTCTGCGGACTCCGTGGCCTACGCCTCCTGTGGTCAGAGCGTCGTGGCCCAGCACCTGACTATCGTGGATCCGGAGACCAAGGTCGAGTTGCCGGATGGCCGCGTGGGTGAAATCTGGCTGCATGGAGAGAACCGTGCCGCCGGCTACTTGGACCGCGCGGAAGAAACTGCCTCTACCTTCCACAACACGCTGGGGGAGCGCCTGGCGGAGGGCACCCGCGTGCCGAACGCGCCGGAGGACAACAACTGGCTGGCCACGGGGGACCTGGCTGCGATTGTGGATAACCAGGTGTACATCACCGGTCGCCTCAAGGACCTCATCGTGGTGGCTGGCCGCAACCACTACCCGCAGGACATCGAAGGCACCGTGCAGGAGGCCTCGGACCACGTGCGCGCCGACTCCATCGCGGCCTTCTCCGTAGAAGGTGGCAGCACCGAGGAGCTCGTGCTGCTCATCGAGCGCGCCGACGACGCCAACCCGGCCGATGACGCCGCCGCATCCGAGGTCATCCGCTCCGCAGTCTCCGCGCACCACGGCGTGACCCCGGCCGTCATCCAGTGGTTCAACGCTAACGAAATCAAGCGCACCTCCTCGGGCAAGATTGCCCGCCGCGTGGCCAAGAAGAGCTACCTCGCCTCTTAAAGGCGCCGCACCCTCCAACCCCCGTTCCCCGCGTGAGCCGTGGGGGCGGGGGTTGCCGCTGCCTGTGGGTATGTCGGTTATGAGACCTAAGTTAACAAAGTGAGATAATCGTCCGATAACCCCTATAGACGCATCGATGTGCGCGCTTTTGTGCTGCGCAAAATCGACCGCATAGATAGAAAATTTTAGTCCGCGTAAGAAAGCTAGAGATTTATGACCGTTGAAGAGCTTCGTGGCTGGCTGCGCACCTGGGTTGCGCAGACCACCGGCCTGTCGGCAGAGGAAATCACGGACACCAAGCCACTGGAGAATTTCGGGCTGTCCTCGCGTGACGCAGTCGTCCTCTCCGGCGAATTAGAAAACCTCCTCGGGATTAAGCTCGAGCCCACCGTGGCCTACGAGTACCCCACCATTGCGCAGCTGGCAGAGCGCCTTGTCAACGGCGCAGCCGGCGCCCCGGCAGAAAGCGCGCCGGGAGCGGGGGCACCACGCTCGACCGCCATCGCGGGCGGGGACATCGCCGTCATCGGCTACGCCGGCCGCTTCCCAGGCGCCAAGAATGTCAACGAGTTCTGGAACATGCTCGTCGAAGGCCGCGCGGGCACCGGCCCGCTGCCCGTCGGCCGCTGGTCGGAGTATTCCTCTGACCCGATTACCAGCGAGAAGATGGAGCAGCAGAACACCGACGGCGGCTACATCGAGGACATCGCTTCCTTCGACGCCGAGTTCTTCGGCCTCTCCCCGCTGGAGGCGGCCAACATGGACCCGCAGCAGCGCATTCTCCTGGAGGTGGCGTGGGAAGCTCTCGAAGACGCCGGCCTGCCCGCCAACCAGCTGCGCGGCACCGCCACCGGTGTCTACATGGGCTCCACCAACAATGACTACGGCATGCTGATTACCGCCGATCCGGCGGAGATGCACCCTTATGCCATGACGGGTACCTCCTCGGCGATCGTGGCTAACCGCCTCTCCTACGCCTTCGACCTCCGCGGCCCTTCCCTCAACGTGGACACCGCCTGCTCGGCCTCCCTCGTAGCGGTCAACCAGGCGGTCAAGGACCTGCGCGTGGGCGCAGCCGATACGGCTCTCGCCGGCGGCGTGAATATCCTCGCCTCGCCGCACGCCTCCATCGGCTTTAGCGAGCTCGGCGTCACCTCGCCCACCAGTGCCATCCATGCCTTCTCCGACGACGCCGACGGCATCGTCCGCGCGGACGCCGCCGGCGTGCTCGTGCTCAAGCGCCTCGAGGACGCTGAGCGCGACGGCGACACCATCCACGCCGTCATCAAGGGCTCCGCGGTCAACTCCGACGGCCATTCCAACGGCCTGACTGCCCCCAACCCAGACGCGCAGGTCGACGTCCTCGAGCGCGCCTACGCTGATGCCGGCATCCGCCCGCAGGACGTCGACTACGTCGAGGCCCACGGCACCGGCACCATCCTCGGTGACCCCATCGAGGCCACCGCGCTCGGCCGCGTGCTGGGCCCGGGCCGCCAACCGTATAACCCGACCCTGCTGGGCTCCGCCAAGACCAACATCGGCCACTCCGAGTCCGCGGCCGGCGTGGTGGGCCTCATCAAGGTCATCGAGGGCATGCGCCACGGCGTTATCCCGCCAAATATCAACTACGCGGGCCCGAACCGCTATATCGACTTCGACGCCGAGCACCTCGAAGTGGTCGAAGACCCGCGCGAGTGGCCCGAGTACTCCGGCCAGAAAATCGCTGGTGTCTCCGGCTTCGGCTTTGGCGGCACCAACGCCCACGTGGTACTGACCGACTACCGCGGGCTGACCCACCAGGACGCCCCGCAGGTCGCCATCGGCGAAGGCCACCCGGTGGCCCTGCCCGTTTCCGGCCTGCTGCCCTCGCGCCGCGCCGCAGCCGCAGCCGACTTAGCGGACTACATCGAAGCCGAGAACCCGAACCTGCTCTCCCTGGCCCGCACCCTCGCGCGCCGCAACCATGGGCGCTCGCGGGCGGTAGTGGTGGCGTCGTCAAGCGAGGAAGCTATCAAGCGCCTGCGTCAGGTGTCCGAGGGAACCGTCTCCGTCGGCATCGCCGCGGCGGATTCCCCGACGGTGCACGGTCCGGTGTTCATGTACTCCGGTTTCGGCTCCCAGCACCGCAAGATGGCCAAGGACATGATTGCCCTCTCGCCGCAGTTCCTCGCGCGCTTGGAGGAGCTCGACGTCGTAGTCCAGCGCGAATCCGGCTGGTCCATCCTGGAGCTGGTTCATGATGACGAGCAGACCTACAACACCGAAACCGCGCAGGTAGCCATCACCGCCATCCAGATCGCGCTGACGGACCTGCTGGCCACCTTCGGCGTGCGCCCGGCGGGTGTGATCGGCATGTCCATGGGCGAGATCGGCGCGGCCTACGCTGCGGGCGGCATTAAGGCCGAGGAGGCCATGCGCATCGCCTGCCACCGCGCGCGCCTCATGGGGGAGGGCGAGGCCTCGCTTCCCGACGACCAGCAGGGCGCCATGGCCGTCGTCGAGCTCTCCGCCGAGGAGATCGACGCCCTGCCAGGCTCCATCGAGCCCGCCGTGTACACCGGCCCCGGCATGACCACCGTGGGCGGCCCGCGCGAGGAGGTCCTCGCGCTGGTGGAGAAGCTCGACGGCGAGGGCAAGTTCGCCCGCGCGCTCAACGTTAAGGGCGCGGGCCACACCTCCGCTGTGGATCCACTGCTGGGTGAGCTCTATGCGGAAATCGCCGGCATGGAAGCCGCTCCGCTGCACACGACGCTCTTCTCCTCCGTCGACCGCGGCAAGGTCTACCGCCCGGGTGCGGTGCTGCACGATGAGGATTACTGGATCCGCATGACCCGCAAGCCCGTCTACCTGCAGGATGCGACGGAGGCGGCGTTTGCGGCCGGGCACACGCAGATCGTGGAGATTTCCCCGAACCCGATTGCGCTCATGGGCCTGATGTCCACCGCCTTTGCCGCGGGCAAGGCGGATGCGCAGCTGCTTTACAGCCTGAAGCGCAAGATGGATCCCACCGAGTCGCTGCTGGACCTGTTGGGCAAGCTCTACGTCACGGGTACTCCGGTGGACTACACCAAGGTCTTCGGCTCCGGTGCGCTTGTCGCCGCCCCGCATACCCGCTTCCGCCGCCAGCGTTTCTGGACGAACGCTCGTCCTTCTTCTGGCGTATCCGGCCTGCCGGGAGCGCGCGTGACGCTGCCGGAGGGCGCGGTGGCGTTCTCCACGAACGCTGACCAGGCGCCGAGCGCGCTGGCCATCCTGGAGGCTGCCGCCGAGGCCGTGACCCCGGGCGCCCACATCGCGGCGAGCGAGGAGCACCTCGACCTGCCCGCGAAGGGCGAGGTCACCACGATTGTTCGCCGCACGCTGGGCGGGCTGTCGTTGGCGGTGCACTACGTGGATGGTGCGACGACCAAGCTCATCGCGGAAGGTTTTGCGTCGACGCTCAACCTTGCCGAACCCGCTGCGGCCCCAGAGCCGAGCCTGCCGCAGGCGGTGACCGCGCCGCAGTTCGCTGACCCCGATGTGGGCGCCGATGCCGTGCGCTGGGACCCGGAGAAGGAGAGCGTGGAGGAGCGCTTGGCGCTCATCGTGTCGGAGTCCATGGGCTACGACGTCTCCGATCTCCCGCGCGAGCTGCCGCTTATTGACCTGGGTCTGGATTCGCTCATGGGCATGCGCATCAAGAACCGCGTGGAGAATGACTTCCAGATTCCACCGCTGCAGGTGCAGGCGCTTCGCGACGCCTCCCTCGCCGACGTCATCACGATGGTCGAAGAGGCCGTGTCCGAGCAGCCCGATGCCTCCGCGCAGGCGCCGGCCGACGCGGTCGCTGATACACCTTCCGCGCTCACCGAGGCCGACCACACCGGCGCGAACGACACCACCGTGAGCGCGAAGAGCGGCGAAGGCGTCGGCGTCGCACCGCGCGATGCTTCGGAGCGCATGGTCTTCGGCACCTGGGCCACCTTTACGGGCAAGGCCGCGGCTGGCGTGACCTCTGCGCTGCCGCAGGTCAGCGATGAGGTCGCCGCAAAGATTGCCGAGCGCCTCACCGAGCGCGCCGGCATCGAGGTCACCGCACAGCAGGTCCAGGAAGCCGAAGCCCTGGAGAACTTGGCAGACCTGGTCCGCGAGGGCCTGGAGACCGAGGTAGAAGGCAATATCCGCGTCCTGCGCGAGGCCGATGGTCCGGCCGTCTTCATGTTCCACCCGGCCGGCGGCACCACCGTGGTCTACCAGCCGCTGACCCGCCGCTTGCCTGCCGACGTCGCCGTCTACGGCGTGGAGCGCATCGAGGGCAGCCTGGAGGATCGCGCCGCCGCCTATATCGAGGACATCCTGCACTACGCGCGCGGGCGCAAGGTCGTGCTTGGCGGCTGGTCCTTCGGCGGTGCGTTGGCCTATGAGGTGGCCTACCAGCTGCAGGAGCGCGCCGCCCGCGGCGAGGATACTGCTGAGGTTGCCTTCATCGCTCTGCTGGATACCACCCAGCCGGCGCATCCGGCCCCGAAGACGCTGGAGGAAACCAAGGCTCGTTGGGGCCGCTATGCCGCCTTCGCCAAGAAGACCTATGGCCTCGACTTCGAGCCGCCCTACGAGATGCTGGAAACCGTGGGCGAGGATGCGCTCATGGCCATGCTCGCGGAATTCCTCAGCTCCACCGACGCCTCCGAGCACGGCCTGTCCGCCGGCGTGCTGGAGCATCAGCGCGCATCCTTCGTGGACAACCAGATTCTGGGTTCGCTGGATATGGGACGGTGGGCGTCGGTAAGCGCGCCCGTCATCCTCTTCCGCTCCGAGCGCATGCACGACGGCGCCATCGAGCTCGAGCCGGCCTATGCCGAAGTTAACCCGGACGGTGGCTGGGGCGTTATCGTGAAGGATCTGGAGATTGTGCAGCTGCCGGGGGACCACCTGGCGGTTCCCGACGAGCCGGCAATCGGTATCGTGGGCAAGCACATGGAGGATTGGATCGAGGAGAAGATTCGGAAGTGACTAGCACCGCTGACAAGCTAGCGGACCTGCGCGAGCGCCTCGAGCGTGCCCAGGACCCCGGCAGCGAGCGCTCCCGGGCGCGCCGCGACGAGGCCGGACGTTCCACGCCGCGCCAACGTATCGCCGCGCTTCTCGACGAAGGCTCCTTCGTCGAAACCGGCGCCCTGGGCAAGACCCCCGGTGACCCGGATGCGATTTACTCCGACGGCGTGGTCACCGGCCACGGCCGCATCAATGGCCGCCCGGTGTGTATCTACGCGCACGATAAGACCGTGTATGGCGGTTCCGTGGGTGTGACCTTTGGTAAGAAGGTCACCGACATCATGGATTTGGCCATCAAGATTGGCTGCCCGGTCATCGGTATCCAGGATTCCGGCGGTGCGCGCATCCAGGACGCGGTGACGTCTCTGGCCATGTACTCCGAGATTGCCCGCCGCCAGCTGCCGCTTAGTGGCCGTAGCCCGCAGATTTCCATCATGATGGGTAAGTCCGCTGGTGGTGCGGTGTATGCGCCGGTGACCACGGACTTCATCATCGCCGTCGATGGTGAGGCGGAGATGTACGTGACGGGCCCGAACGTGATCAAGGAGGTCACGGGCGAGGAAATTTCCTCCCACGACTTGGGCTCCGCGCGCCAGCAGGAGCTCAACGGCAACGTCTCCGTCGTGGTGCCCTCGGAAGATGAGGCCTTTGACCTGGTTCGTGACTTGCTGGATCACCTGCCGCTGACCTGCTTCGACGAGTCCCCGGTCTTTGACGCGCCTACTGATGAGGAAGTAGCTGAGGATACTGAGCTGGATTCTTTCATGCCGGATGACACGAACGCTGGCTATGACATGATGGATTTGCTCACGCAGCTTGGCGACGACGACGATCTCATCGAAATCCAGGAGAACTACGCCCCCAACGTCATCACCGCTTTTGGTCGCATTGATGGCAAGGCCGTGGGCTTTGTGGCGAATAACCCGATGCATTCGGCGGGCTGTATTGATGCGGATGCCGCCGATAAGGGCGCGCGCTTTATCCGTATCTGCGATGCCTACAACATCCCACTGGTCTTTGTGGTTGATACGCCGGGTTACCTGCCGGGCGTGGATCAGGAGAAGGCGGGCTTGATTCACCGCGGCGCCAAGTTTGCGTTTGCGGTGGTGGAGGCCACCGTGCCGAAGGTCTCGTTGATTGTGCGCAAGGCTTATGGCGGCGCGTACGCCGTGATGGGCTCGAAGAACCTGACCGGTGACATCAACTTGGCGTGGCCGACGGCCCAGATTGCTGTGATGGGCTCGGCCGCCGCGGTGGTCATGATTGCGGGCAAGCAGCTCGAGGCCGCCGAAACCCCGGAGCAGCGCGCCATGACGAAGAAGATGTTCATGGACTTCTACGACGAGACCATGACCGCGCCCTATGTCGCCGCGGAGCGTGGCTACCTCGATGGCATGATTAAGCCCTCCGAGTCGCGTCTAGCCCTGCGCCGCGCGCTGCGCCAATTGGCTGATAAGCAGGAGAAGGACCTGCCCAAGAAGCACACCATCTCCCCGCTCTAGCGCATCGCCAGCGCCGGCGGGATGGTTGCCCTGCCGAATTCTCTACTGGGGCGGTCAACCTTGTAGCTTGCCGCGGTGCTGGGTAGGAGCTGTGGCCGGTTAGGGCCATTCCCCAAAAACCTGCCGGATTTTTCGCGTAAGGCGTAACGTCAGAGGCATACTCGCACGATAGACATTAAGTCTAGGTCATCGAATAAAGGAGAACTCTCATGCTGTCTAGCGTTATTGACCTCAGTGGCGACATCATCAACCTCGTCATCATGCTGCTCAACCGCGCCGGTGTTACCGTCTCCGGTTCTTCCCTGAGCTCGAAGTAAGCTCTACGCGAACAGCACCCCTCTGCACGGACCCTTCAGGCCGTGCAGAGGGGTTTCGTTTTATGTTCGATTGGTTGGCGTTTCTGGTGAACACGACGGCACTAGGCTTATGCTGGGCGAACTCCGGACAAATCGGAGGTTGCTAGGCGCCATTTTGCCCTTTGGAGAAGCTCAATCCGTGGTTTCGCTTAAGATAAATAAAACAAATCGCGTGTAATGGTGGACACTAGCTACAACGCGCTGTAATGTACCTCACTATCAAAAATATTGTGAGAGAGACGAGGAGAATGCCTCATGGCGTTAGACTTGACAGCTCGTATTCAGCAGCGAAAACCTGAACCGCGCTGGAAACGCCCTCCGCGTTTTATTGCGGGGGGCGAGTGTATAAATTGTCAAGAATGTGTTAGGCGTTGCCCAGCTGCTTTTGCAGCAATCGTGGTTCTAGATCACGGACCTGTAATCATCCCCGAACTCTGCTCAGGTTGTCCGCAGTGTGTGAAAGCATGCCCAATGGATTGCATATATGAGGATTTGGAGGGACAGCGTAACGGTACCCCTGAAGGGCTTTGGAAAAAGGTAGAGCAACGTGAAGAAGCATTTTAGCCGGCTTCCAAGTCGAAAAGGTGTGGAAGCAGGGGGCTCAAGACCGAACTGTTTGGACGTTGAGTCGAGCTTTCATTCACTCTGGATTGCAATGGAACGTCAGGTGGGTGAGGGAATTGAGGTCTCTCGCTGGGTGGACAAACTGCTTTCATTTGACGGGCGTTTGACCAGAAGTGAGGCGTTGATCAGTCTTTCCCCGCGTGAGAAGGTCTTACGACGATTGTTTCGCGATTCTGATTGGAACCCTTGCGGTGAAAACAGTAATCAGGTCATGCTACGAGTCTCCCTGCTAGTACACGGAAAGGTCAAGCTAGAGATTTCCCCAACTGAGGAGAAAGCAGATTACCTCCGCGAGGACGAAATTGGATGTCGAACTGTATTTTGCCCTGATCTACCCCAAGCGGTTGAACGTGAATTGGAGAACTGTCAGAGCAGTTCGATTTCCTTGAGTCGTCGCGCATCTCTTGCGATCGAGGAATATCATCAACGAGGAGAACTTGCCGTAAGGGTTCGAAGTGTGAATCAAGCGCTCCGGGAAATCCCGCCGGTTTGTTGCTATTGGAATGGCGAAGCTGTTCAGAATTTCAGGGAGCCTAGGTCTCTACCAAGTCAGCAAGACTGCTCAGCTCACACCTTAGACTTTACGGAAGAGGAGGTTCTCGGCCCGGTTACTGTACGAGTCTTATATTTCTTCTGGGCCTGTGAGCTCTTGAAAGCTGGCGGTCCGAATTCGCTCGAAACTCTCAACGGCCAAGACCTTGGGAGCATAACGAAGCTTCGGCCTCAACAAGATTTAGAAAATGAGCAGTGTCGACGGATCGAGGGGGTTACCCGTCGCAAGATTGTATCGGTAGTGGAAGCTACTAGCTCCCCCGAGGGTGGTACGAATCCCTCGAAGCTCTGTGATGACGGCGAATTCACGCTCGCGGGTTTTGTCGAGCTGGCCTCTGAAACCATTGAACGGATAAAGTGCCAAACGCGAAGTGATGTTGTTATGACCAGGGGATTTAGGGAGATTGGAGCTCTAAGGAAAGCTTTAGAAGAAGGGGCGATTGAAGAGCTTTCCGACTTTGACATGTACTCACATTACTGTTGGGTACTAGGCGGGGATCGGCATACTGAGGACGAGCTACACGCAATTTCGTCTCGAATGCGATACAACTCGTGGCATCTTCAGCCTTGGGGAAACACTTCGCCGGCGGAAATGCGTCCGATGAGGTATCACCCAGCTACTCTGCCAGATATTTCGTCTAACCTGGACTTTCACCATACTGGACACATTCGGTACTCCGTAAGGCATGCGATTCGAGCCCCCTATTCTCTGAGCCATGGAGGAGAACAGCTTCTTGGTTTCGGTGATATTAGAGCAATGCGCCAATCCGGAGAGCGCTATACCGATGAGGACCTCATGAATTGTGTCACGGCTTCGCGCCGAATGGGGGAATACCTCAGTACACTGTTGGAGCAATCATCTGTGACTGAGTTTTCGGCTGAAAGTAGTCGTTTACCTGAATCCTTGGGTGATCGGATAGCAAATGGTTGTTGACGCACGTGTGACGCGGCTGGCTCGATACAGTTTTGTGTTTGACTATTTTCTGTCGCATCTCGGCTACTTCGCTGTGATGCCGATTCTGGCGCTCTGGCTTCCTGATAAGGTTTCTCCGTTCATCGCTGGTTGTGCGATGGCTGCCTTTGGTATTTCGGTAAGAGCATCAACCTTGGTGATGGGGAGACTCCTACGGTTGCTTCCCTTCGCTGCGGCCATGCAGATCGGCCTAGTTGCGGCGTCGGTTTCTTTCTTTGTCATCGGTCTCCAACCTAATGCGCCACTGCTGGTCGTTGCCTTGCTCTTGGCCGGAGCAGGGATAAACATGAATGGATCGAGTATTCGGCACTACCTTGTTGAATCCGAAGCATCTGAGACGACTAAGTTAGAGATTTTTGGATCGATCAATATTGCGGTGAACGTCTCAGCAGCGGTCGGGCCAGTCATCGGCAATGTCCTGTTCTCAGCGACGTCGAATGTGATCTTTTTTTATACCGCTGCGTGCTACTTGGCCGCTGCAGTTGTACCGGCGTTGACGTTGTCATACAAGCTAAGACCTCGGAAAGCTGATGTCCGGGGTTCCTTTGCTCGTAGGGTAATTCAGCCCCTAGGCAAGGCAACTGTGCGATGGGTTGTTCTCGGCGTGGTGGTTGGCTACATGCTTTATAGTCAGCTCTTTTCTTCCATAGCGGTAGCAGTCAGTGCGCATTACACGTCGCCGGTCATCCGAGGAACGGTATTTGCCGTAAATGCCCTTTCGGTGGTACTGCTTCAGCCTCTGGGTACGCGATTGATTAAGAAAGCACGAGATAGCGGACTATCGAATCAGACGTTGGTGCTGGTTTCTCCTTTAGTTTTTGTAATTGCCCTGGTCGCGGTGAAGATTAACCCGTTTCTTGGGATAATCATTTTTTCCTTCGCGGAGACTCTTTTTATTCCGCTGGTGGACGCAGCGCTTCTTTCGTTACCAATGACTGGTTCTTTAGAAGCGGTTCAGGCGCGACAGTTAGTGGTTGCCACTGGGGAAGGAATCGGTCTTGGGCTTGGTGTCATCGTTGCTCCTCAATGGATCGCGTTGTCTGCTGCCGTGCTTATTGTCTGCTGCTTTGTTGTGCGCTTAATGAGTGGAGAACATGACGCTAAACAATGCGACAAGGTTCCATCCTCGGCTAAGCATTGAGAGCGCGGCTATTGACACTGAAACTGACAAACCAACAAACAGATCAATGAAAAGGCGATGAATATGAAATTGAACGACCGCTCTGCAGATGGTTCCGGCAGTTCTCCTCGAACGCTGACGCTAGTGATGTTTGGCTATAATCACGAGGCCCTTTGCGCTCTTGCCGAGGCAGACACAGAATTCTGCGTCATCGTGGTGGAGGAGCGTTCACTGTATGAAAAGAAGGGACTTGAAAAGCGATCTGCTGACCCTCGAATTCGATCTGTTCTTTCGCGGTGGGAGTGGTGCGAATACCAGAACAATTCTCCTGCAGCCGTCGAGTGTATCCGTGAGATTCTAAAGGGTACGCATGTTGATGGCATCGTGCCGGGCTTGGAGTATGCCGTAGGTGCTGCCAATGCTGCAGCTCGCGCCGTCGGCCTGCCGCATGCAGGGGAAGATGCTCCCTTGCGAGATAAAATTGCGTTCCGCCGTTGTGTGGGCGGAGTTCAATGGACTGAGGTTAAGAGCGAAAGCGACATCTTCGAGCCGCCCTGTGTGATTAAGCCGGCGAACCGTCAGGCCTCACTTGGTGTCTCAATCATTCGTTCATCTGAAGAGGTTTCGAAGGCGTGGACTCATACGTCGACCGCACGCGAACCTCGCCAGGAAGCGGGCCGACCATGGGATACTCGCTACATTTGCGAGAGCTTGATAGAGGGAGATGAGACGTCGGCCGAATGCCTCGTAGTCGATGGTGATGTGGTGTTTCTGAACATTACGAGCAAAGAGACTAGCGGTGCCGTGGAATTAGGACACGAAGTAGGACAGCACAATCCTGGGGTGGAGGAGGCCATGCGGGACTTGGTGTCGAAGTTGGGGGTGCAGACCGCTCTACTGCATGCCGAATTCAAGGGCACCACACCCATCGAATGCGCAGGCCGCCCACCAGGCGACCGAATCATGCTTCTCATTGATCGGGCGTGGGGAGTAAATCTCTATGAGCAGTGGGCACGTGCTATGTGCCAATATGCGGTTTCAGTGCCACAACAACCTAGTTCTTCAGCAGCTATTCGCTTCATTCATGCGCCGCGGGGTTTGGTACGGAGCATTGAAGATCCAACGGGACATTGCGTTATCACAGTTGAACCGAATACCTGGGTCTCCGAACTAGCATGTTCGTGGGACAGAGTAGGTTTCGTGGAAGCTGATACGCATGCGGAAGCAGTTCGCCGCGCATCGCAGGTTCGTTTCAAGATGGCCAACGATGTAGTTCTCTATCTCAACCACCGGAGGACTGCCGCGGAATGGACACCAGCGTTCGAAGCATCTGATGGTGCGGTGCTTCTCACTGACAAGGAAGTTCGACCTGCCGGCATCGTAGAGACAGTGCAGCTCGATACCAATGACCAAGATGCTGTCACTGCAGCAGTGGATGAATTGTCATCCCGCTACGACATCCGTGGAGTTGTCACTTTCAGCGACCGTGATGTAGAGACGGTGTCCTTGCTTGCCGATAAACTCGGCCTTCCTGCACCATCGCAGGCCGCTGCTCTGAAGGCACGGAACAAATTTGAGATGCGAAAGGCCGTGCAAAGTATCGCACCGCAGATGGTTCCTTCGTTTTCGTTTATTGAGCCGGGGGATAATGCGCAATCGGTAATGGAGAGTGCAGGAATCACGGTCCCGTGTGTGGTCAAGCCAGTGGATGCGTCTGGGTCTCGAGGGTTTTCGTTGTGCCATACGGCGGAGGAAGTCTCGGCTGCGGTGTCCCGATGGGGTGGCCCGATGGTAGTGGAGGAGTTACTGACCGGAAGCGAACACAGCGCTGAGGGATATGTGTACGAGGGGGACGTTCATCTCATAGGCGTGACAGATAAAACGACTACAGCTAAGTTTCGATTGGAAATTGGGCAGGTTTTTCCATCGGCCGTAGAGGGCATTCAGGATGCGGTGAAGCCGCTTCTACAAGCGACAATCAAAGCCCTCGGAATCAATAATTGTGCGTTCCATATGGAATTCTTCTTTGATGCTAGAACATCAACAGTTAAGTTGGTCGAGATTGCTGCTCGACCAGGTGGAGACTACATTGCCTCCCACTTGGTACCGCAGGTAACCGGTGTATCCTTCGCTCGTGATTTGGTACGCATTGCAACGGGGCAAAAACCTTCATTTGCGGTGCCCCGTGATGGCTATGTGGCGGCAACATTCAAGCTACATACTGATCAAGAGGGAGTACTTAAATCTATGGGTCAGCTTCCTACTGCTCCTATCGTCGTAGAATCCCAACAACACGTGCATGTCGGCGATGTGATTACGCAACCCCCTGCCGACACATTGAGTTCAATCCTTGCGGAAGTTGTAGTAGTCGCGGCGTCCCGGAGAGAGATTGAAGCTTTTGAATCGAGACTTCGGGAAGTGGAGGTCGTCGTTGAATAAGCAACGAATAGGCTTGGTCGGCGCATTCCCTCGGATGCCGCACGGTCATCATCAGCTAGGCATGCTTCGAGATGCCGCTGCTCGCCAAGGCGTAGAGCTCATCGAATTAGACGGGAAGAACCTCGACGAAGCGCTCGCTCGGAAAGAATCAACTGGATACAGTGACTGTGAAGGCTACGTATGCTTCCGCGAAGACTACACATATCAGACCGCTCTTCTCGACGATTCTGGTAACGCTCCAGAGTACGTAGCTAGATTGAAGCGGAAGGATGAGGCTCGTCAATGCTTGCGCGATGCTGGTTTCGAACAACCGGCGACGGCAGAGGAACCGCGAGATATACCAGGTCCTTGGGTCGTGAAGCCCCGCAGCGGATCAGGTAGTGCTGGAGTGAGTGTTCACACTGATCTCGAGAGTGCGAGGGAGGCGCTCCGAACACTGTCGGACGGCTTCGTCGAAACATTCGTCCAAGGCACTGAGTTTTCAGCGGAGGGGTACTTCTATGCTTCCGAACCTGTCGTCGTTGGTATCACTGATAAGAGGCTTGAGGGCGTGGTGGAAATCGGCCACCGTTACCCTAGCGTCCTTCTCTCCGATCATGAAGAAGAGATAGCCGCATCTGTCATTTCTGCCCTAAACGCATGGGGACTGAGCGCGGGGCTCTTTCATGTCGAGGGCTGGTGGGTGGACGGCCAGGGGGTGGTCTTAGGTGAAGGGCATGTGCGCCCAGGCGGCGACTTCATTCACCTACTTGTCAGTTCTGTACATGGTGCAAACATTTTTGATCCTCTCATTGCAGATGCTGTGCGCCAGCACGGTAGAAAAAACGCTCTTAACGATGGATTTGTCTTTCCTCAACGGCGCGATGGTCACAGTAGCGCTGTCCGCTATATCCAAGTCCCTCCTGGAACTATCACAGCCGTTAGTGGGGTCGATGAAGCGCTATCGGAGCCAGGAATCCTTGCCGGCTATTGCACAGCGGAACCTGGTGTAAGGGTGGAGACTGCGAGCTCCTCAACAGAGCGGCTTGGTTGCCTCGTAGCGCACGCGTGCGGCGGAGAAGATCCGGAGGATATTCTGGACCGAGCAATGGGTAGGTTGCGGATTACCGTGAGCGATTAGGAACGCCGGGCTGCAAAGGCCGCGATGGCTCGCCAGCCAAAGAAGAACAGCGCCGACATTACGGTGGCCACGATGAGGAAGGACCAGTGCGGCAGGCGCCCGTTGACCAGCATCCACAAAGCCATGCCGCCGATGACGGCGCTCAGCCACACGACGACGCCCTCCTTCCACAGGCCGCTTAGCTTCGTGGCCATGATGATGACCCAACCCACCAGCGCGCCCACGGTCCACGGCCAGAAGGCATCAACCCAGGAGCTAAAGCTCAGACCACCATGCGCCAGGCGGGCGAGGATGGCGAAGAGGGCGAGAGCGAGGACGTCGATAAGCGGGGCAACGCGCATTTAGGATTCCTTCCGGTTCAACGCCGCGTAAGAAAAGCCATCGCGGGCGTAGTGGGCGAAGTAGATGACCCATCCAATGATAGTGATGAGCGCAAAGGAAATAAGCCGGTAGATGATGGCCGCGGAGGTGGCGTGCACCACGGTCAGGCCCGTGGCCACTAGTGGAGCGATAAGGGCGGCCTCCACCGTGCCCACGCCACCCGGGGTGACCTGCGCGGAGCCAGCCAGCTTCGCGGCCAGGAAGGCCAGGGCCACACCGGCTAGTGTGGTGTCGTCAGCGCCGGCGCGCAGCCACGGAATCTCCCCGGTCACCGCCCACACGGATGCCCACAGTGCAGCCATATCCCCCAGGCGGTGAACTAGCGACGCCCCGGCAACCACAGCAAAGGGGCCACGCGAAAGGTGGACCTCGCCGAGGTTGCGGACCTCCTGAATCGCGCGGTCCCGCTTCGGGCCGGGCCGCAGCTTGCGCAGCCAGCGCTCAAGGGTCACCGGGTGCGAGGTCAGCCAGAAGATGCCGCCGAGTGCCGCGAGCATGAGGACAACCGTGGTGATCAGCGATCCCAGAGCCATATCCGCGTTGAGGAAAAACACCCCGCCCAGGCCAATGAGTGCGAGGAACATCGAGCTAATAATCGAGGATAAGAAGAGGAAGTAGCTGCACAGCGCCACCGATGCGCCCCAGCGGCGCTGCACCTGGAAGGTGAGCAAGGCCGAAAAGGCAGGGCCCGCCGGCAGAGTCGTGGACCACGCATTGGAGGCCAGCGTGATGGCGTAGGTTTCGCGCAGCGGCACCTTGACGCCGCCCGCTCCGATGAGCCGCTTCATCACCTCCGCCATGCCCGCAATGGACAGCAGCGCGAAGAACACCACCAGCACCACCGGCAGCGGCTCGGCGTGGCGCAAGCGGCGCAATCCCTCGGAGATGAAGTCCAGCTGGTCGCGGAAGAACCACGCCAGCGCGGCCAGGATAATCAGGGAAATTATCCAGGTGAGCCACTTCTTATTCATCGATCATCCGTGGATTTCAGTCGGCGTACCAGCTCGGTGAAGGGGATGAGTTCTTCGTCCGTGTCGGCGCTGCGGTCACCACGTACGGCGGCTTCGGGAGCCTTGCTTGCCGACGCCTCCTCAACCTGTTCAGCCGGAATCACGGGGGAGGGGTGCGGCTCTGCCGGCTCGGCAGCGGGAGCGTTGTCGCCGCCGAGGCGATGGGTCAGGCGGGTGAGGAAGCGCGGGGCCCACCAGTTGTCCTCGCGCAGCAGGTGCATGACGGCGGGGACGAGGAGCATGCGGACGATGGTGGCGTCGATAAGCAGGGCGAAAATCATGCCGAAGGCGATGTACTTCATCATCACGATGTCGGAGAAACCGAAGGCACCTGCGACCACGATCATGATGAGCGCGGCCGCCGTGATGATGCCACCGGTGTGCGCGGTACCCGCCGCGATGGCCTCGTCCGTGGACGCACCGCGGCGGCGGGCCTCCACCATGCGCGAGACCAGGAAGACCTCATAGTCCGTGGACAGGCCAAAGACGATGGCGATGATGAGCACCAGAATCGGGCTCATCAGCGGACCGGCGGTGAAGTTGAGCAGACCGGAGCCGAGGCCGTCGACGAACATGAGCGTCAAGATGCCCAGCGTCGCACCCAGGGAAAGCAGCGTCATGATGATGGCCTTCAGCGGCAGGATGAAGCTGCCGAAGACCAGCGCCATGAGGATGAAGGTGGCCAGCACCACGTAGAGCGCCATCCAGGGCAGCGTGTCGAAGAGCGCGTCGAGGGATTCGACCTCCATGGCTGGGGTGCCGCCGACATAAAGCTCCACGCCTTCCGGTGCCTCAATGTTCTCGAGCTCGTGGACGATCCGCGCGTAGTCATCGCGGTCTTGGATGCCGGCGCCGAGGACGGTGGTGCCGTCAACAGTCGCGGTCTTCGGGCCCATCGGTTCGGTCAGACCCTGGATGGAGCGGGCTTGCATGACGACGTCAACAAGTTGCTCGTTCGTCGCGTTCTTCACCACCAGCTTGACCGGCTCGGTGCGGAAGGAAGGGAACTGCTCGTTGAACTGGTCCTGTGCCACGCGCGCGTCCTGGTTGGGCGGCAGGTAGGTCTCGTTGATACCGCCGAACTTCACGCCCAGCACCGGCAGGGTCAGCGCGATGAGCAGGGCGCAGATGGCGGTGGTCATCAGACCTGCGCGGCCCATGGCCCAGCGCGGCATCCGGTACCACCAGGTGTCCTCGATGCGGCGCCCGCGCCGGGAGGTCTTGCGCACGGTCCACTTATCGATGTTGTGACCCAGCATGCCAAACAGCGAGGGCAGCACCATCACCGAGAGCAGAGCAGCGAGGCCGACGGCGGAGATGGAGCCGTAGGCCACGGATTTGAGGAAGGCCTGTGGGAAGAGGAAAAGCCCGGAGAGGGACACGGCCACCATGGCGGCGGAGAAGACCACAGTCTGGCCGGCGGTGGCGGTGGTGATCGCCACGGCCTCCTTGGTATCGCGGCCCTTGTCCAGCTCCTCGCGGAAGCGCGAAACCATGAACAGGCCATAGTCGATGGCCAGGCCCAGGCCCAGCAGCGTCACGACGGCCTGCGCAAACACGTTGACCTGCAGGAAGCCGGCCAGGATGGAAAGGATACCCAAGGAACCTAGGATGGACAGCCCGCCCACCACGAGCGGCATGAAGGCCGCAACGACGGAGCCGAAGACAATCAACAGCAGCAGCCCGACGAGCGGCAGAGCGGCCTTCTCCGCGCGGGAGATGTCCTCGGCCATGCCCTCATCCAGTGCATCGGCCACGGCGGTGGCACCCGCGACCTGCACGGGCAGCCCACTGGAGTGCAGGGAATCCTCAATGGTGCGGAAGTCCTTGAGGGTCTGCTCGCCGTCACCTTTCAGCCCGATGGCGGCGAAGGCCGTGGAGTGGTCCTGCGTGATGAGGTTCGGGTTGCGCTTATCGAAGTAGCTGGTGACAGAGTCAATCTGCTCCGGATGCTGAGACTTGAGGTCATCCAGAAAGGATTTGGCCTCGGCGGCGTGGGCATCGGGGTCATCGAAAAGCAGGATGACGTCGCCGGAATTGTCGCGGCCGAAGGTCTCCAACTCGATCTGCGCCGCGCTTGTCGACGCCGCCCCCGGGTCCTCCCAGCCCTCCTGGCTCATGCGCTCCTCAAGGCGCGTGCCGAAGCCAAAGAAGAGGCCCAGAATGAGCCCGACGATGAGGAGCGGAATGACCTTGCGGTGGGCGTAGGAGAAACGGCCCCAAGAATAAAACATGCGGCTCCTAACTGTGCTCGGGCGCGCGGTCCGGAAGCAGCGCGGACAGCGGGCGGAAAGGCTGCAGCCAGGCGCCGCCTGGAGGCAGATTATCCAGGTTAACGCGCGGCAGCGGCTCGCGGAAAACGCCCTCGATGTCTTCGAGGTCGACGAACTCGATATCGGGGTGGGTCAGCGCCCACGACGCGTGCTCGTGGAAACCGAGCACGCAGGTGGGCAGACCGGAAGCTGAGAGCTGTTCCAGCAGGTGCTGGAAGTTTTGGCCATCGGCAGAGGCCACGATGACACCGGAGAGATCCTCGCGGTTGGCTTTGATGTATTCGACCATGTCGGGGTCGACGTCATCGTCCTCGTGCAGCTTCGGCTTGGCAAAGACGGCGAAGCCGACGTTGCGGATGGCCTCGACCCACGGGCGGATGACGTCGGCGCCGCCGGGCGTGACGTTGGTGAAGACGGCGGCCTCGGGAGTGGCGTCGTTGTCGAAGGCCAGCTCCACCAGCCAGCGGCCGATGGCGTCGAAGCGTGGGCGGTAGGCGGCGGTGGGGCGCCCGCCGAGGATGGCGCCGAGCCCCATATCCATGTTGGGCGCATCCCACACCAGAAGGTAGGTGCCGGCCATTACTTCTTCTCCCAGAGGTACTCGGTGATGACGTGTTCCTTATCCAGGCCTTTGCCCTCAAACTTGGTGATGACCTGGCGGTCGGTGAGAATGGGGCACTCCGGCCAGGGCCAGCCCTTGTAGTCGAGGGAGGGCTCGACCTCGACGAGCTCGTTAATCCACTCGGCGTAGCCGGCGTGGTCGGTGGCCACGTGGAGCACACCGCCGGGTTTTAGGCGGGAGGCAAAGAGGTTGAGCGTGCCGGATTGGATGATGCGCCGCTTGTGGTGGCGGGCCTTGGGCCACGGATCCGGGAAGAAGATGCGGATGCCGTCGAGGGACTCGGGCGCGAACATACGCATGAGAACTTCGATGCCATCGCCGCGGACCATGCGGATGTTCTCAATATCGTTGCGGACGATGGAGCCTAGCAGCTTGGCTAGGCCCGGCTTGTAGAGCTCGACGGCAACAATGTTGGTGTCCGTTTCCAACGGGGCCATCGCAGCAGTGGAGGTTCCGGTGCCGGAGCCGATTTCCACGATGGTCTTAGCCCCCTCGCGGTTGAACCAGGCGGGGATGTCGAGGGGTTCGTCGGCAAGCAGGCGTCCCAACTGAGGCCAGTGCTCCTCGAAGAGGGCGTTCTGGTTGTCGGTGAGGGTGCCGCGACGGAAGGTCACGTTGCCGAGGCGTGGGTAGTCCAAATCATTGTTGAACTCGGCGTTGAAATCCGTCTGGAGGCCGCGGCCATGAGGCATCTGCGCGGCGGGATTCTGGGAGGAGTCTGCACTATTCATCAGTTGACATTGTTCCCTTAAGCAGGGGTGAAGGGCAACGTGCCGCGCCGTGCGGGACGCCCGGGTGATGCCCGATCGGGCGAGTCGGGGGTAGGAGTACGGCCGTACGGTACGTGTCGAGAGAGGATTTTTCACCCCCGTGCAGGGGTGGGTTTCTCCCTGCCGTGCTGTATTTCACAGTCCTATACCCTTGGGATAGTCGGCGTGAGCTGGGTGGATATAACCAGGGTGGCCCTTATTACACATCTTGGTATCACCAGCGTCCGTACTCTGGAAGGCGAGACGTCGATGGTGGAGAAGATCCCCACCGACGCTAAGAAGTGCCCTGGCCCACCGAACACAGGAGAATATGAAATGACCGCAACTATTCCAGGCCTTGTAGGTGACTTGCCCACGAAGAATGAGAAGCTCATTTCGTGGATCAGTGAGAGTGTCGAGCTCTTCCAGCCGGAAGAGGTTGTCTTCGTAGACGGCTCCCAGGAGGAGGCGGACCGCCTCGCCGCTGAGCTCGTGGAGAAGGGCACCCTGATTAAGCTCAACGAGGAGAAGCGCCCGAACTCCTACCTGGCGCGCTCGAACCCGTCGGATGTCGCGCGCGTGGAGTCCCGCACCTTCATCTGCACTGAGACTGAGGAGGACGCAGGCCCGACCAATAACTGGGCCCCGCCGGCAGCCATGAAGGAAGAGATGACCGAGGCCTTCCGCGGTTCCATGAAGGGCCGCACCATGTACGTGGTGCCTTTCTGCATGGGCCCCATCAGCGACCCGGACCCCAAGCTCGGCGTTCAGCTGACTGACTCGGCTTATGTTGTCCTGTCTATGCGCATCATGACCCGCATGGGCCAGCAGGCTCTGGACAAGATTGGTGAGAACGGCGATTTTGTCCACGCTCTGCACTCCGTCGGTGCTCCGCTGGAGCCGGGCCAGGAGGACGTCGCGTGGCCGTGCAACGAGAAGAAATACATCACGCAGTTCCCGGCAACCAAGGAGATTTGGTCCTACGGCTCCGGCTACGGCGGAAACGCCATCCTGGCCAAGAAGTGCTACGCGCTGCGTATCGCTTCCGTTATGGCGAAGGAAGAGGGCTGGATGGCGGAGCACATGCTCATCCTGAAGCTCACCAACCCGGAGGGCAAGAAGTACCACATTGCGGCCGCCTTCCCGTCTGCTTGCGGCAAGACCAACCTGGCCATGATCACCCCGACCATCCCGGGCTGGAAGGCTGAGGTTGTGGGCGATGACATCGCCTGGCTGAAGCTGCGCGAGGACGGCCTGTACGCCGTCAACCCGGAGAACGGCTTCTTCGGCGTTGCGCCGGGCACCAACTACGACTCCAACCCGATTGCCATGAAGACGATGGAGCCGGGCAACACCCTGTTCACCAACGTCGCGCTGACCGACGACGGCGATGTCTGGTGGGAGGAAATGGGCGAGGCCCCGGAGCACCTCATCGACTGGCATGGCAATGACTGGACTCCGGCGTCGACCACCAAGGCTGCACACCCGAACTCCCGCTACTGCGTGCCGATTACCCAGTGCCCGTCTGCCGCTCCGGAGTTTGATGACTGGAAGGGCGTCAAGATTGATGCCATCCTCTTCGGCGGCCGCCGCGCGGACACCGTCCCGCTGGTGACCCAGGCCTTCGACTGGAACCACGGCACCATGATCGGCGCCCTGCTCTCCTCTGGCCAGACCGCTGCCGCTGAGGGCAAGGTCGGTGCTCTGCGCCATGACCCGATGGCCATGCTGCCGTTCATGGGCTACAACGCCGGTGACTACCTGCAGCACTGGATTGACATGGGCGAAAAGGGCGGCGACCGTATGCCGGCCATCTTCCTGGTGAACTGGTTCCGCCGCGGCGAGGACCGCCGCTTCCTGTGGCCGGGCTTCGGCGAGAACTCCCGCGTTCTCAAGTGGATTGTGGACCGCATCGAGGGCAACGTCGACGCCGTCGAGACCGTCGTGGGCCACACCGCCCGCCCGGAGGATATCGACCTCACCGGCCTAGACTTCGACATCGAGGACGTCCGCGAGGCCCTTGCCGTGAACCCGGCCGATTGGGCTGGCGACATGGAAGACAACAAGGAATACCTGCACTTCTTGGGCTCCCGCGTGCCGTCTGAGGTGTGGGACCAGTTCAAGGCGCTCAAGGAGCGCGTTGAGGCTGCCTCCTAACGCCGCTTTCCGCGCCGCTGCTTTCCGACGCCCCTCCACCCAGCGGTGGTGGGGCGTCGCCGCGTTCTGGCATGTTAGGTTGGCCACAATAAGGTTAGGGTAACCTTTTAAATGGAGAAAGTCTCGCATATTCTGGGTGTATGACAACTTCTTCTTTGCCCATGCACGATCGTCCCGACTCCGAGGTTGGTGGACACTGGCTCCTCGCCCGCCTGGGAAAGAAGGTGTTGCGCCCCGGCGGGCTGGAGATGACCACCACGCTAATCGACGCCGCCGAGCTGAAAGACAAGGACGTGGTGGAGCTGGCCCCTGGACTCGGGCTCACTGCCCGCCAGATCGTGGCGGAAGGCCCGCGCAGCTACACCGGCGTGGACGAGGATCCTGATGCCGTGGCGCGCACGAAGGCCAGCCTCGCCGGCGCTTCCTCGGCTACCGTGGTGGTCAATGACGCCAAGGCCACGGGTTTGCCGGATAACAGCACGGATGTCGTCTTTGGCGAAGCCATGCTCACCATGCACGGCGAGAAGGGGAAGGCCGCGATCATGGCGGAGGCGTTCCGTATCCTGCGCCCGGGCGGCAGGTATGTCATCCATGAGCTGTGCCTGGAGCCGGACACGCTTGACGACGCCCAGAAGCTCGAGATCCGCCGCGCGCTGGCCACGTCCATCCGCGTCAACGCCCGCCCGCTGACCACAAAGGAATGGGACGGCGTGGCACGGGAGGCTGGCTTCGAGGTGACTGAGCGCCACTATGCAGATATGGCGCTGCTGCGCGCCAAGCGCAACTTGCAAGACGAGGGTGTGCTGGGCGTGGCGCGTATCGCCTTTAACGTCTTGCGCATGCCCGACGCCCGCCGCCGCGTTTTCGCGATGCGTTCGGTGTTCAACAAGTACAGCGACAACCTGCAGGCCATCGGCGTGGTGCTGACCAAGCCGGCCGCGGCTGCTCAATGAGTTTCGGTGAGAGCGGTGACGTTGCCGGCGGCGTGCCGGACGGCGTGATGGAGGCCCGCCCACGTGGGATCAGCTGGCCCACGGTTGGCGTATCTGTGGTGAGCAGTTGCGTCGCCGCTGCGCTGGTCTTGGGTTTCGGCGTGCAGCTCAGCCAAGGCAAGTGGGAACAGGCGGCAGCCCAGGGTGCCGCGATGACGCAGCCAGCCGAACCGAGCGTGCCCGCGAGCAGCGACTCCGCAGCGCCGGCGGCTGCGGCAACAACGGCACCAACAACGGCACCAACAACGGCGCCAACAACGGCGCCAACAACGGCGCCAACAACGGCGCCAACAACGGCGGCGTCCGCGGCGTCGCCAAGCGTTGCGCAGGACGCCCCCGCTGTGGCGTTGGAACCGGCACCGCAGGAGAATCAAGCGGCAGACCCAGCGCCAGAGCAGGCGGTGGATGAGACGGTGGAGGACCCCAACACCGGCTGGTACCCCAGTGGGGATTTCAGCGCGAGCTTTGCGGCTACTAACCCGGAGCCGACGCTCGATGACCTTAACGGCGTCCTGCACGCGCTCGTGGCCACGCCGGGATCCGATGCGGACAAGGCACACAACCTCGAGGCTGGGCTGCCGGGGACGGTGGTGCCGAGAACCATTTACAACCTGGGGATATTCCGTCCGCCGCTGGGCTGGAAGCGGATTAGCGGGCCACTGACGGTGGAGGGGAACACCGCGAGTGCCACGCTCAACGCGAGCTCGGCCGGGCGTCCCACGATCTCGTTGCGGGTGGAGTTCCGCTACCTCGACGGGCGCTGGAAGCTGGCCACGAACTCGCTGCGCAACGGCATCGATGCGGTGGGCCTGCCCATCGCGGGCGCGTTTTAAGGCGGCGGCGTGATTGACGTTGACAACCTGAGCCACTGGTATGGCTCGCGCCGCACAGCCGCGCCTGTGCGCGACCTTTCTTGCACCTTCGCTGATGGCCGCATCAATTACGTCGTGGGGCTTAACGGCACCGGAAAGTCGACGCTCCTCGGCTGCCTTTCCGGAAGCTTGCGCCCGCGCGGCGGCAGGGTCCTGGTGGACGGGCGGGAGCTGCGCGGTACCGACTATCCGTTGCGCCACGTGGGCAGCTACTTGAGCGCAGAAGATTTCTCACCGCAGCACACCGGCCTGCGCCACCTGCAGTGGATGTGCGCCCTCGCAGGCGCGCCGGTGGAAAAGGCGGAGGCGCTGGTGCGGGCCGTCGGGCTCGAGGAGGCCTCGCGGCGCCCCATCGGAGGTTACTCGTTGGGCATGCGCCAGCGCCTGGGGATCGCCAGCGTCTTGGCGGGAAACCCGCGCAACATTGTGCTGGATGAGCCGCTCAACGGCCTAGATATCCAGGGCGTGTGGTGGCTGCGTGAGTTGCTTGCCGCGTGGGCGGAGGAGGGTCGCTGCGTGATCGTGGCCTCGCATCACCTGCGCGAGGTGGAGGCCACGACCGAGGTTGCCGACGCCTCGGTAACCATCCTCAGCCAGGGCACGGCTCTTGCCCACGGCTCCCTTGAGGACGTCATCGCCTCCACCGGCGCCCCCGACCTCGAATCCGCCGTGGCGGCGCTGATCCCGGAGCTAGGGGCACGGGCATGAAGGCGTGGCAACGCTGGCGGATAAGCCTGCGCGCCGAGTCCGTGCGCCTGGGCGGGGCGCGCGGCCCGCTGGTGCGGGTCGCCGTGCCGCTGGGGTTTGCGCTGCCGCTGGCGGTGACCTTCGGGGTGGCAGCGGTGGCGGAGCACGTCCAGTCCGCGGGAGGCATCCTTCAGGCGCAGTCCGTGGACACTACTAATGCGGCGTATTGGCCCATCTACCTGGGCAGCATCGTGTTTGCGGCATTGGGGGCGTGGGCGCAGGCCACCGCCGGATCGCGGGTCTTGCGTGCGGCGGCGCCGTGGTCAGGGCTGGATCAGCTGGCCCGCTGGTGCTTCCTGGGCGCGCTCGCGGCGGCCGCGACACTGCTCAGCGTCAGCCTGTGCCTGCTGCTCCTGCCCACGTTCTTCCCGGTGCTCTATGGGCAGGTGAACTTCTTCGCGGGCCTGCGCATGGTGGCTCTCGGCCCGGTGTACGCGTGGCTGGCGGTGGGCTACGGTGTGGCGCTGGGCCGGCTGCTGCGCTCCCCGGCGTTGAGCATCGCGGCGCTGACGGTCTGGGCGCTCTTGGTAGAAAACGCGCTGTGGCTCATCCCCGGCGGCGCGCGCCTCACCGGCTGGCTGCCCTTCCTCAACGGCGTCTTCGCTACCGGCCAGGACGTGGCGCTATTCCCGCCTTGGGGCCGTGACGGGGCGCTGGTGTACTTCGCGGCCGTGGGCGTGGCGCTCTGGCTGGCTTCTCTGCGCAGGCGCCTCGACTAAGGCTGACTCAGCCATCAGGCGCGCAGGACGATGACCAGGTTGGAGGTCACAAACTCCCGCAGCACCGGCACCTTGGTCACCCACCAGGCCCAGGCAGGGTGGTAGCGAGGAAAGGCCGCGAGGAGCTGCGAGCCTTGCGACGTCACGCCGCGCGCCCAGTCCAGGCCTTCGCGTGCGGAGAGTGCGAAGAGCGAGGTGCCGAAGACGTTCTTCGGCGGGTGGCCGTGGCGGCGGGTATAGCGGTCGCGGGCAAAAGCGCCGCCCACGTAGTGCTCCCACAAACCGGTCTCGTGCCCGCCGAAAGGCCCCAGCCACACCGTGTAGCTGAGGATGACCAGCCCGCCGGGCTTGGTTACGCGCAGCATCTCCTCGCCCATGTCCCACGGGTTGGAGATGTGCTCGGCCACGTTGGAGGAATACGTGATGTCGAAGGTGCTATCCGCAAAGGGCAGGCGCGTGCCATCGCCGCGTACGGCTTGGGCCACTTCGATGCCAGCGGCGGCCATCTCGCCCACGTCGGGCTCCAGCCCCACATAGCTGGCCCCGCGCTGGGCAAAGGCGGAAGCGAAATAACCGGGCCCGCCCCCGACATCGAGTACGCGCGCGCCGGTGAGGGAGAGGGAGTGGTCGCGGGTAAGGGCGTCGATAAGCGCAGCGGTGTCCTCAGCCAAGCCGCCGTAAAAGACCGCGGGCGCTGACTGCTCAAAGCGGAAGGAGCGCAGCAGCCGCCAGGAGCGGCGCAGTGTGGCCAAGGCACGAGTGCGTTTCATAACCCACTAGGCTAAAGCATCGTCATGAAAATCCTTCTTTTGTGCTGGCGCGATTCCACCCACCCGCAAGGTGGCGGCTCCGAGCGCTACCTCGAGCGCGTCGGGGAATACCTCGCTGCTCAGGGCCACGAGGTGGTCTTCCGCAGCGCGCGCCACATGAACGCCGCCAAGCGCGAGCGCCGCAACGGCGTGCTTTATTCGCGCGCCGGGGCCAAGTTCAGCGTGTATCCGCGTGCGTTGTTGTGGATGCTGTTTGGTGCGCGCGGCGCTGACGTCGTGGTGGATACCCACAACGGCATTCCCTTCTTCGCGCGCCTGGCCACCCGCGCGCCCGTGGTGATCCTGACGCATCACTGCCACCGCGAGCAGTGGCCGGTGGCCGGGCCCGTGCTGGCGCGGCTGGGGTGGTTCCTGGAATCTCGCGTGGTGCCCGCGCTGTATCGCCGCAACACGTGGGTGACGGTCTCGGAGGCCTCGAAGCGCGACTTGGAGAAGTTGGGGATTCACGGCGCGCACATCATTGAGAACGGCGTGGACCCCCTGCCGTCTCACGTGCCCACCTTGGAGCGCGAGGCTGACATCCACCTGGTGACGCTGTCACGCCTGGTGCCGCATAAGCAGATTGAGCACGCGATGGACACCGTGGCGCGGATTCCGGGCGCGCTTCTCGACGTCATCGGTTCCGGCTGGTGGGAATCCCACCTGCGCGAGTATGCGCGCACCCACGGGGTGGAGGAGCGCGTGCGCTTCCGTGGTCAGGTGACGGAGGATTATAAGCATGCGCTGCTCGCTCGCGCTGATGTTCACCTCATGCCGTCTCGAAAAGAAGGCTGGGGTTTGGCAGTCATGGAGGCGGCCCAACATGGGGTGCCCACGGTAGGTTATGCGTTTGGCCTGCAAGACAGCGTCATCGACGGCGAGACCGGCCTGCTGGTGCAGCGCGAGGAGGAGTTCGCGCAGGCGGTGCGCATGCTTGTCGTCGACCCCTCCCTCCGCCGCCGTTTGGGCGAGGCTGCACGTGAGTTGGCGGCTACTTTTTCGTGGGGGAAAACCGGTGCGCGCTTCGAAGAGCTGCTAGAAGCGGAAGTGCGCACCAGGCGGCGCTAAGCCCCCACGGGGCGGGTGCCGGTTGCGCGTTAGTGGTGGCGGCGATGCGGCCGTCCTCGACGACCGCGCCCACACCGAGCTCTTCCAGCCGGTCGAGGTCGCGGTTGGTCCAGGCCTCGGCGGCTGCGAGGTAACGCGGCGATGGCTCATCCACTGTCACACCGTCGACGGTGAGCTCGCCGGAGTCGAGTTTGTTGGCGGCTTTGGAGTAGGGGTCGAGGGCGATGCCGCCGTCGAGCGTAATCATGGCGGGGCGGTCGGCGAAGAAGGTGAGGCGGCCGTCGAGGTCTTCGATGAGCTTGCGGTCGATGCCCGTTTCGCGTGGGCGTAACACGGCGAGTTCCCGCGGTGCATCGGGTGCCTGGAGCAAGCAGGCGCACAGGGCGAGCGCTGCGGGAAGCTGGTGCAGGGCTCCGATTCCCGCGACGGCCAGCGGCAGGGCGAGAAAGGTGAGCTTGGAGGAATCACGCACCAGGCCCGCGCCGGGGATGTGCTCCACGGCGAAGGCGATGAGACCGGGGGCGAGTGCGCCGAGGATGGCCAGGCCCATGCCGAGAACCGCCAGGATCGCGAGGGGGCGCAGTTCGCGGCGCGGCAGGCGGGCAGCCCCCAGGACGGCGAGGGTGGCCACGGCAAGGCCTGCTAGGGCGAAGCCGTGCTCGCGGGAGGCCGGCACGGCCGCGGCGTTCCAGATGCCGCCGAAACCGAGCAGTGAGCCAACCGCCCCCACGTAGGCCTCCGCACGCGGGGCGAAGGCCGCGGCCTGGGCGGCGGGGTCGCCGGGAGCGGCAGGGGCGGTGAGAATACCGCCCACGAGGCTTGGAACCAGCCACGGCAACCACAACAAGACTGAGCCGCCAGCGAAGAGCCACCGCTTTTCGCGCGCACAGGCAACCGCGATGAGGCCCCCGAAGAGCCCGCCGGTGGGCGTCAAGGACGCGGCCCACAGCGCCAGCCACGCCACGCGCGGGCGCGCATGGAGGCAACCCCACGCGATCACGGGCGCCAACCAGGCCGCGACCGCCAGCGACCACTGGCCCTGCAGGAGGCGCTCGATGACGAAAGGATTGGCCACCGCGCACGCCATCGCCGCGGCTGCTGCCCATGGGCTGAACTGTGTGTGCTGGCACGCCCATCGACCCGCCACCCACGCCGAGGCACTCGCAGCAGCAAGGATAAAAACCCGGGCCAGCCACGCTCCGCCGAACAGGGCCAGCACCCCGTCTTGTGGTGCGTTGCGCGCGGGCAAGTCACCGGCACCGAAGGCAGAGGCGCTCAGAGCTGGGGTATCAAGCAGCACCATGTCGCGCCACAGGAACTCGCCGGGTAGTAAGAAAGGCCAACACACCGCGAGCACGAGCGCTATACCCCACGCACCGAGGGCGGCGCGCGTCGCAAGGGACGTAGTCACGGGCGCCTACGCGCTCTGGGCGGCATGACGGCGCATGAACATCGCGGCCGCCACCGCCAACAATGCCACGCCGATGGCCTTGCCCAGCCAGCCGATGAGGCTCAAGACCTTGACCGTGTCGATGACCCCGCGAACCGAGTCGAGGCGTTCGGTGCGGGTGGAATCGGACCAGGAGAGGGGGACGTCGAGAAGCGCGCGTTCTTGTGTGTCATCGGCGTCGACCATGGCCTGGGCCTGGCTTGCATCCGTGGCCCAGAAGATGCGCGGGTGTTCCTCCTCGTTGACGATGGTGCCGGTCGTGGGCTCGACCCACACGGTGCGGCTCACCGCGTAGAAGGGCTCGAGGATGACGTGCGATTTCGGCTTGAGGTTGTAGCGTTCCAGGGATTCGGGCGAGTAGAAATCGCCCGCTGGACCGGAGCGGCGAGCATCGAGGTCGAAGACCTCCGCGAGCGAAACCGGCGCGACATCCTGGCGGAAGACGTAAGTGGGGATGCCGTCGAGCTTCTCATCGCGCAGAAAATCGATGGGCTCCGCGTCCTGGGTGAGCGGGTCGAAGAAAGGGTAGGAGCGCTGTTCCGCCCCGGCGGGGAAGAAATAGCTGATGCCGTCGCGTTCGACCTGGTCTTCCACCTGCAGGTCAAGGGCGGGAAGCTCGATATTCTGCGTCGTGTTCGGGCCCGCCACCGGGTAGGTGGATTCGCGGTTGAGCAGGGATTCCTCGGTGATGTGCGCGACGGTGTCGCCATCCAAGGTGAGCGTGGTGGTGGATTGTGCGCGAGCCACCGAATCCTTCTCCGCAGAGGCGGTCGTGGTGTGGCGGGTGAACTCGACCCCGTCCTGTTCCGCGTGGACCGTGATGTCGAGGTCCCTAGGCAGCGGGCGGGACTGGTTGTTATACAGCGGCGGAAGGATGGACCCGAGTAGGAGGAACACCGCGGCGGCAATCGTCACCTGCGCTAGGCGGGAGCGAAGGAACACGTCAGCTCCGATCGGTCGAGGGATTCACTGCAGAAATAGTATCGTAGTGGGTCATGCGCTTTCTCCCTGAGCTCGAAGGCGTGCGTGCGCTGGCAGCGTTGGCGGTCGTGATCACGCACGTGTCCTTCCAGACGGCCACCGGCTGGGTCTGGGCTGAGCGCCTGGATTATGGGGTGGCGGTCTTCTTCGTCCTCAGCGGTTTCTTGCTGTGGCGCCGGCGGCACGCGCACACGGCGGGGCAGTACGTGCTCTCCCGCGTGGCGCGCTTGGCGCCGCTGTATCTGGTGTGTGTGGTGGTCGTGCTCGCCTTGCTTCCCGACGCTTCCCCCTTAACCCTCCCGCAAGTCATCACCAACCTGACCGGTACACAGCTCTATATTGCTGACGGCCTGGTTCCCGGGTTAACGCAATTGTGGTCGTTGTGCGTGGAGTTCGCTTTCTACGCGGTGTTGCCACTGTTGGCGTGGTTGTTGGATAGGTTTTCTGCGCGTTTAAGGGTTGTGCTTCTTGCGGTTGCTGGCGTACTGAGTTTGTTCTGGGGCTTCCTGCCATTCGTAGCCGGTTATGAATCCGGGGATGTCAATACTCAGATTTGGCCGCCGGCGTATTTCTCGTGGTTCGCGGTGGGAATGTTGGCCGCGGAGGCGGAGGCCGCGCAGGTACGCCTGCGCGCCGGGCGGATTGTGCGTCCGGTCTGCTGGGCGGTGGCCGCGGGCTGCGTGTGGCTGGCGAGTCGCGAGTGGTTTGGCCCGCAGGGGTTGGTGCATCCTGAGCCTGGCGAGTTTGCGCGCCGCATCGCGGTGGGCGCTGTGTGCGGGGCCTGCATCGTGGTGCCGGTAGCGCTGGCGCCTCGCGAAAGCTGGCTGGCCTCCGAGTGGATGCGGGCGCTGGGCCGCTGGTCTTATGGGGTGTTCATGTGGCATGTGGCCGTGCTGGCCATTGCCTTCCCGCTGTTGGGTGTGTCTGCCTTCTCGGGCGCTGCCGGGGATTTCGTGGTGGTTTCGGTCTTTACGGTGGTGTTCAGCTGTGTGCTGTCTGCTGCGACCTATGTGCTTGTCGAGGTCCCCGGCCGCGACCTCATCCGCTCCTTCGCCTTTACTCGCGGCCGGATCGCCCTTCCGCGTTCGTTACCGCGCCAGGCAGATAGCCCTGCCGGCTCCGCTTCTGCGAGCTCTGCCAGTTCCGGATCCCATTCCGCTACCGTGGGCTCCGGATCCCTCGCCAGCGCCGCTGGCTCGACTGATTCCGCCGGTTCGGTGGGGTCGTAGACGCCACTTCACACATGGCATTTTCCAGAAGGCATTAGTCAAACGGTTTCCTTGCCCCCAAACAAACCTTTTACATCGCCGCAGATGGTTTCCTTGACCCCAAAGACACCTTCTGACTAATGCCTTTTGAGGGGAACCATATGCGGTGAGACTGGGTACCTAAGAGGCGCGGCGGGGTGGGAGGCAGGCGCAGGTAATAGCCGCGGCGCACAGCAGTTGCACGAGCAGGGAATCGCCGGCGTAGCCCTCCGCGGGCCAGGGCGCGCGGGCGAGCATCGCGCCCGCGGCTAAGGTGAGCGCGCCCGCCAAGTAGTCGGGGCGCAGCGTGGTCCAGCGGGTAATAGCCCACGCCGCGGCAGCGGCGGCCACACCGGGCAGACCCGCGACGAGCGCCATCGTTGCCGCGATGAGTAGGGCCAGAAGGACACGCGCCGAGGTGGACGAGTGGGCAACACAAGCGGGGGAGAGCGTTCGGGAAGCAGCGGAGGTGGCGGGGGAAGCGGAGTGAGGGCGGGGGCCGCGGGTCATGACGAGCAGGCACAGCGCGGTGGTCAGCGCGGCGAGCGCGCCGCCGAGGCCCAAGCCCACGCGATAAGCGCGGTCGGCAGCAAAGGACATGTGGAAGGTGCCATCGGCACCGGCGGGAATGAGGAAGGCTTGCGTGTCGGCATCGATGGAGCGCGGTTCGAGGGGCAGTGGTTCCGCGCTGGAGGCCGGTGCTGAATCTTGTGCTGAGTCTTTTGCTGAACCTGACGTCGAGACCGCGGCTGTGCTGGGGGAGCGCAGCTCGCCGCGCAGGCCCTCGTTGAAGGCACGGCCGGTGATGAGAAGGCGGTCGTGGTCGGCGGGCTCGATGGGCTCACCAGAGGTGAGCCGAGCAAAGTCGTGGTTGCCGCCGGAAGCGAGCGGGGTATAGCCGGTGTCGGATGGGTCGGCAGCGGCGGCGGCCGGGTCCGCGGAGGAACCGGTTTTGTCCTCGGAAGCTGCACGCGAGGAGGCGGGGAGGGGATCGGGCAAGGAGGATGCGGTATCGGTCAGCGCCGCCCAGTCGCCGGTGGTGCGCAGGAGGTGCTGACCGGCGGGCAGGTTGAGGGTGGAGTTGGGGGCGTGGGGGGAGCCGTCGATAAGCACTGTCTTCTCACCGGAGACCCGCACCGTCATGTCGCGCGGGGTAGTAAAGGAGCGGATGAGGATGTGCTCGTTGTCCTGCTGGAAGAGGAACTGCTCGGCATCGGGCGAGGTATCGGGCACGGTGACGATGCGCCGCGGGGTGGGCTGATCCACGATGGAGGCTTCCGCAATTCCGGTGCGGCGCTGCGGCTCGATGCGGATGGTGGAGGCTTTCGCGCCGGGCACGCGGATATCGCGGGCGCGGTAGGCCTCCATGGTGACCGTCACCTTGGAGTCGCCGTTGTGGATGGTGACCTCAGTCGTGCCGGTGGTCATCAGCCGCAGCGTGGGCGAGGTCCACGTGGAATCGGAGTGCAGCTCCAGCCAACCGGAATCGCCGGGCGCGGGCCACCACGCGGTGGAGTTCTCGTCGTCGACGGCCGCTGTAAGAGAACGCGCCGGGTTCGCCCCGCCGAAGGCAGAAGCATCCGCGGCAGAGGAGGACGCGGTGACGCGACCATCGTGCTCCACCACCTGGGTCAGCGGGCCGGCGGAAGGGTAATCGCGCAGTCGATTGCGCACGGTGGAAGGGTCATCAGGGGCCAGCGGCGCGGAGACCGGGCCGGAAAGCGTGCCGTAGTTGCGGTCGCGCAGCGCAGGCGTATCGGTGACGATGTCCGCGTCGGAGGAGACGAGCTCGTGAGGGCCGGAGAGGAGCGCGAGCGACTCCCCACCGCCCGCCACGCGCGGCGGATCCGCAGGCGCCAAGTTCATGGAGAGGTCGCGGTCGAAGACGACGACGTCGACCTCCCCGAAGGTGTGGACCTCGCCCGGGATGTGGTCCGAAGAACCAGACATGAGGTCGTGGCGCACCGCGACGGCCCCGATGCCTAGGCGTTGCAACACTAAGGGCGCGGTGGCAGGGTCGCGTTCGATCTGCGCCATCGCACCGTCCAGACCACGGATTGCCTCGGGCGGGATGAGGGGAACGGCGTCGCGGACGGCCCAGGGGACGTCGAGAAGCGGCTGCGCCGGCTCATCGCGCGTCCACCCCCAGTCCTGGCGGGCAAAGGACGCCGGTGGGTAGATGAGCACGCGCGTATCCAGGCTGTTCATGAAAGAAGCGGCCTCCTGCCAATAGCTGGGCACCTCCTCGTAGGCCCCCTTCGGCAGTAGCCTGCCCGCCCACGCCGGGGCGGTCGCGCCCATCACCACGAGGCACACCAGAAGGCCCGCTGCTTCACGACGCCCCAGTGCCAACGTCCGCGGCAACCTCACCCGGGCGGCAATCGCGGCCACGCCGAGAACCAGCGGGATGCGCACCAGCGGGTCGAACTTGTGCACGTTGCGCAGCGCGGCCAGAGGGCCATCGAGCGCGTCGAGGTACCAGGTGGCATGCGTGCCGAGCACGGCCACCCCCACCAACAGCATGAAGGCCCACTCGCGCGGCAGCCGGGCCAGGCCCATAAGACCCAGGGCGGCCACGGCCACGGTGACAAGCACGAAGACCGGCTCGGTGGCCAGCTCGTTGCCGGCAACGCGCTCGGTATCCACAAAGGGCGCCCAGCTGGTGGTGCCGCGCAGAATTTCCGCCAGGTTGAGCCAGCGCGTGGTCACGCCGGCGGACTCGATGAATTCCGTAAAAGGCGGGGCATAGCGGCCCAGGATGAGCAGCGGGGTAATCCACCACGCGGACACCGCAGCGCATCCGGCCAACCACACCAGGCCAGTCTTGCCCGCGCGCCGCCACAGCAGAATCACACCCGCCGGTAGGCAAGCCGCCAGCGTGGCCGTGGCGTTGACCGCCCCCATGCAGGCCACCGCCACCACCGAGGGCGCGGCATCCCGCCAACACAGGCGGCCCGGCCGCAGGAAAGGAAGCAGCACCCAGGGTGCCAGCATGACCGGCCAGGTCTCTGAGGAAATCGCACCCAGCGTGGTCAGCGTGCGCGGGGAGAGCGCATAGAGGAGGCTGCCCATCAGCGCGGCATAGCCCGGCGCGGCGGGAAGCTCTGTGCGGACCAAGCGGAAGAAGCCCAGAAAGCCCACCGCCAGGACCAGGAACCACCAGGCACGTTGCGCTATCCAATCCGGAAGTGGGTCCGCCAGCAGGAAAAACAAGCCCTGGGGGAAGAGGTAGCCATAGGCCTGGTTTTGCAGCTGGCCCAGCGTGAAAGCATCGGTATAAGCATGCAGGGCGGCGCCTAAGAAACGTGCCGGGTTGGCCACCAGATCGTGCTTGGTATCAGCAGCGGTCAGCCCCCACGGCTGCAGAAGTACCACGAGGGCTAAAAAGAAAAGCCCCCCGATGCGTGCGCGCACGCTTACTCGCGGGAGCCGTACTCCGGCCCGCCCATCACGGCGTCGGAGGCCTTGACGGAATTATCGTTTGGAACGGCATCTGCCTGCGAGAACTGCGCGATGCCCAGGATGGTCACGACCCCCAGCGCTACGCCAACGACCGCGCTGCCCAGGGCCGGGCCCAGGGTGCGCTTGTTGAGTGAATCGCTGTCGAATGCCATGGCGCCAGATTCTAGCAGCTAAAAGCTGCCTTTAGGAGTCGCTTTCTTCCGCGTCGTCCTCATCGTCGTTCTCCGGCGGCACGATGAAGACTGGGAGACCGGCGTTGCGCACGATGTACTCCGCCGTGGAATTCGTCCACAAGGAGCGGAAGCCCGTGAGCGCGCGGGTTCCGGTGACGATGACGTCGATGTCGAGTTCGTGGGCGGCGTCAACAATCGCGCTCTGAATCGTCGTCACGGATTCCACCAGGTGGGCATGGCCCCGCAAACCCAAGGTCTCCGCCTTGGCGATTCCCTGGCGGCAGATAGCCAAGGCCTCCTCATAGGCCGGATCATCTTCTACGCTGTCCGGCGAGACCGTGGACTGGTGCAGCCCAGTCCGGCTGACCGCGCGGGCGGCTTGGCGCGCAGAGGGCTCCCAGGCGGTGAGGATTTCGACGTCGGTGGGGCGTAGAAGCCGCGCGGCGTATTCGAGGGCGCGGTCGGCGCGATCGGAGCCGTCATAGGCAATGAGCATGGTCTCTCCGTTATTCATGTGGCCATCCTAACAACCGGGTGTTGCCCGCGCGGGTGCTTCGGGCACACTGGTGGGCATGAGAAAAGCAATGCCCGCCTTCCTGTTGAGTGCTGCCTGTGCGCTGAGCGCGTGTAGTGAGGAGCCTGTGCTTTCCGACGCCCCGCCCAGCGAAACCAGCGCCGCGCCCACTAGCGCCGCGTCGGGGGACTCGACACCACAGGAAGCCGCGCCCGAGGATGTTCGCGCCCGCGCCGCCGCCAAGCTCATGCCGCCGGCACTGAACTACGAGGATGCCCGGGCGAAGCTGGAAGCCGGTGTAGGTGGGCTCTTCATCCCGAGCTGGGCCGACCCCGAGCTGCTCAGCGATGGCCCGCGGGGAGTGAACGCTTTGCGCGAGGAAATGGGCCGCGACTTCGAGGTCTCCATCGACTTCGAGGGCGGGCGCGTGCAGCGCTTTTCCGAAATCTTGGGCGACTACCCCTCCCCGCAGGCCATGGCGGAGGGCCATAGCCCAGAAGAGGTCGAGGCCCTAGCCACGGAAATCGGGCACAGCTTGCGCGCCCACGGCGTGACGGTGGACTTCGCGCCGGTGCTTGACGTGGATGGGGGAGACCTGGAGGTCGTCGGCGACCGCGCCTTCTCCACCGACCCGGAGGCCGCCGGCGAGTATGGCGCGGCCTTTGCCCGCGGGCTGCAGGCTGCCGGCGTGAAGGCCGTGTTCAAGCACTTCCCCGGCCACGGGCGCGCCTCCGGGGACACGCACCTGGGTGAGGCCGTTACCCCGCCCCTGGAAGACCTGTATGACCGCGAGTTCGTGCCATTCCACACGGCAATCCCGCAAGCTCCGGAAGCAGCGCTCATGATGGGCCACCTCGTGGTTCCTGGGCTGGGCGAGGAGCCGGCCTCCCTCAACCCGCGGGCCTACCAGCTAGCCCGCGAGGAGCTAGGCTTTGAGGGCACGATTTACACCGATGACCTGGGAGGAATGGCCTCCATCTCGGAGAACTTCAGCGTGCCGGAGGCCGTGGCCGCAGCCCTCGCCGCCGGGGCCGATATGCCGCTGTGGTCCACCGACGAGGACATCAACGCGGTCATCGACGCGGCCGCCGAAGTCGTGGCCCAGCAGGAGCGCGACTAGTAAAAACTAGCTGGCAGACGTTAATCTCGTACACGTGAAAAAGGCAATCGGACACAGGCAGCAGCGACGCAAGGGACTCCAGGTGACCCTTGGCGTGCTCGTCGGCCTCCTACTCATCGCCGGCATCGCCTATGCATGGGACGTGATGGCCAACCAGCACAAGGTTCCGCGCGCGACGTCGGTCGGCGGCGTGGACATCTCCCGCATGGAGCGCACCGCCGCGGTGGAGAAGCTGGAGCAGGAACTCGGGGATGTCGCGGCCCAGCCCGTGGACATTCGCGCCGGGGAGAAAAGCTCGCAGCTTATCCCCCAAGACTCCGGCCTGAGCCTGAACTACCAGAAGGCCGTCGATGGCATTCCTGATGCCTCCCTGAACCCCTTCTCGCGCCTGTACAGCTTCATCAAGCCCACCCAGGAGATCCCTGTCGCCGTGGACGTCGATGAGGGCCAGCTTTCCGGGGAGCTCGAGCGCGTCGGCAACGAGCTGAAGGTCGAACCGGAGGATGGAAACCTAGAGCTTATCGACGGCTCCCTCAAAGAGACCAAGCCCAAGCTCGGCCAGGCGGTGGAAGAAGGGGAGTTGCACGAGGGCGTCGTCAAGCACTGGCTCGACCCCGAGGGCGTTGAGGTTGAGCCGATGGTGGTGGAGCCACAGATTAATGATGAAGCGATTGAGGCCATGCGCACCGGGGATGCCGCCCGCGCGCTGGATAACCCGCTCACTCTGAAGGGCGAGAACAACACTGCCGGGACCCTGCGCAAGCCGGAGATTTCCCAATTTGTCTCCATCGCCGCCGAAGACGGCGAGCTGCGCCTCAAGGTGGATAAAGACCGCGCGCGCGAGCTTTTTCAAGAGCGCATGCAAGGCTCCGAGGTGCCTGGTACTAACGCCAAGATTTCCTTCAGCGGCAATGACAGGCAGATCACGCCCTCGGTGGATGGCTCCATCATCGACTGGGAGAAGACCTTCGAGGGATTCGAGGACCGCGTCACCAGCGAGGATGACCGCGAGTGGGACGCCGACTACAATCCGGACCCCGCGGACTTCACCACGGAGATGGCGGAGAAGGCCACCTTCGATGAGACCGTGTCCGAGTTCTCCACCGGCGGCTTTTCCGGGGCCTCCGGCACGAATATCCGGCTGGTGGCCCAGCAGGTCAACGGTGCCGTGGTCAACCCGGGCGAGACCTTCTCCCTCAACGGCTACACCGGTCCGCGCGGCACGGCGCAGGGCTACGTGGAATCCGGCATCATTATCGACGGCCACGCCGGTACCGCCGTGGGCGGCGGCATCTCCCAGTTCGCCACCACGCTCTACAACGCCGCGTACTTCGCCGGCATGGAGGACGTCGCGCATACCCCGCACTCCTACTACATTTCGCGCTACCCGGCCGGCCGTGAGGCCACCGTTTATGAAGGCGCGATTGACTTGCAGTTCAAGAACACCTCGAACCACCCGGTGCGCATCGAGACTGACTTCGGCAGCGAGATCACCGTGCGCTTCAAGGGCGTGAAGACAGTCGAGGTCGAGTCCATCAACAACGGCCGCTGGGCCAAGACCGAGCCGCAGCGCAAGTCGGTGAGCGAGGACTGCTCGCCGTCGTCTGGCACGCCGGGCTTCACCACCTCGGATACCCGCGTGATCAAGGACCTCTCCGGCAAGGAAATCTCCCGGGAGACCACCACCACGGTCTATGACCCGCAGCCCATCGTTACCTGCGGTTAAGCCATGACGCGGCCGATGCACACTGCGGTGAAGGACCCAGCGGACGTCGATCAGCTGGCCCAGCACCCGGTTGCCTTCCGCCGCGTCGCCGGCCTTTTTGCCGCGCACCGCGGCACGCTGCTGCTGGTGGTAGCGCTCATCATCCCCACCTCCGGGCTGACGGTGGTGCAGCCTTTCCTGGTACGCCGCACCGTGGACGAGGCCATTCCCGAACACGACACCACGCTGTTGCTGTGGCTCGTCGGCGGCATGCTCGCCGTCACCGTGGTCTCTCAGGCTATCGGCGTAATCCAGTCCTTTTTATCCGCGCGGGTGGGGCACACCATCATGCACGAGCTGCGCACGCAGGTCTTTGCCAACCTGCAGCGCCAGTCCCTGCAGTTCTTTACCAACAACCGCGGCGGTGAGATTCAGTCGCGCCTGACCAATGACATCGCGGCGATGCGTGGCATGGTGACCACCACCGCGACGTCCGTGGCCAGCAACCTCACCATGACGGTGGCCACGCTGGTGGCGATGGTGGCGCTCTCACCCACGCTGTCGCTGCTGTCCTTGCTGGTGCTGCCGCCTGCAGTGTGGCTGACCCGCCGCGCCGCCGTGCTGCGCCGCAGCCTCATGGAGAAAAACAGCCGCGCGCAGGCGACGTTGCAGCAGACCATTTCGGAGAACCTGTCGGTCTCCGGCATGCGCCTGGCGGCCACGCTGGGCGCGCAGGAGCGGGTCTATGACGGGTTTGAGAAGACCTCGCGCTCCCTCATCCGCTTGGAGCTCGAGTCCCAATTAGCCGGGCGCTGGCGCATGGCGCTGACCCAAATCATCTTTGGCGTTATGCCGGCCCTGATTTATCTCGTTGCCGGCCTGCGCCCGGGGATTACGATTGGCACGCTCATCGCCTTTTCCACCCTGCAGACCCAGATTTTCCGCCCGATTACCGGCCTGCTCAACGTGGGCGCGCAGTGGGTGGCATCCATGGCGCTGTTCAGCCGCATCTTCGAGTACCTAGACCTGGAGCCCGAACTCACTGAGGCCACCCAGCCCGCCCAGCTTGCCGACGCCTCCCTCACCCTCCACCACGTCTCCTACCGCTACCCCGGCACCGACACCGACGCGCTTTCCGACGTCTCCCTGCACATCCCAGCCCACACCACCACCGCCTTGGTGGGGCATACCGGTTCCGGTAAGTCTACGGTGGCCGCCCTTCTGGCGCGCTTGGCCGACCCAACCGAAGGCACCGTGCACCTGGGCGGGGTAGACCTGCGTGACATTCCGCCGGCGCAGCGCGCGGAGGTCATCGGCGTGGTTTCCCAGGAGACCTACCTCATCCATGGCACCGTGCGGGAGAACCTCCTCTTCGCGCAGCCGAATGCGAGTGAGGAACAGATGTGGGCGGCGCTTAACGCCGCGCGCGTGGACGAGGTCATCGCCGCGCTGCCGGAAGGTCTGGACACAGTGGTGGGCTCGCGCGGCTACCGCTTCTCCGGCGGTGAGCAGCAGCGCCTTTCGCTTGCCCGCACGTTGCTGCGCCAACCACGGGTGCTCATCTTGGATGAGGCCACCTCCGCCCTCGACAACGAGACGGAGCGCGCCATCCAGGAGGCAGTGCTTGGTGCGGACGCCACCCGCCTGGTCATCGCGCACCGCCTGTCCACTATCCGCGATGCCGACCAGATCATCGTCCTCGACGCCGGCCGCGTGGCCGAGCGCGGCACCCACGCTGAGCTGCTGGCCCGCGACGGCGCTTATGCGGCGCTCCTTCGTGCCGCGAAAACTACTGGTGATCGTTCTTAGAGAGCCCCGCCAAGAAACCTAGGGATGTTAGCTTTCTATCTGGAGTTTGTTAAAGACCGAGAAAATATATGGCTTCGGGATTGTCCTGAGGTACCTTCTTGCCGCGCCCCAGTGGTTGCCCATGAAGATTCACGTCTACCTGGCGATATTGACAGTGTTAATGGTTGTGCTGGTGGTTGCATGGCGCTCTTGGTAAGCGTTTCGCAGTGAGATAGTTGCCACCAATGTGCCTGGGCAAGGCTGCTAGAGCCCCCGTAAGGGGGCGGTGAGGTCGATATCACTCAAAGTGGAATGGCAGCTACCAATACCGCAGTTTAACTGCGAATATAATTATTATCTGCGCGGGGGGGTGTTCCTATATAGTTTGTCAACCTCGCGGGTGGATTAGCCGGGGTTGATTTTTCAACCGGGGTTGTTTGGACGTGTTGTTTTCTGGCATGGCTGTTAGCCGGCTGGGATTCTACCCAGTCG